>CADARW010000029.1 GCA_902790405.1 uncultured Bacteroidia bacterium | reverse complement strand
GTTGACGGACAGATTGTTTCTAGCGAAGCAGTTGCTTCTGATGTAGTTACTATTTCTCTCGAAGCTCAGCCAGCAGGCATGTACTTTGTAAGAATCTATACCGCAAACGAAGTAATCGTAAGAAAGGTTACGAAGTTCTAATAGTCCAGATTTTAGATTACAAAAAGGTCGGACATTGTCCGACCTTTTTGTTGTTATATACGTGGTCAGATCCTATGGCAAGTTCAGGACGACGACCACATTTTTATGTTTCTATCGTTTGAAGAACGAGAACAAACCTCCGGCTTTTTCCTTAATTGTGCTGGCTGCTTCCTCGACCTTGCTCGATGCGGAATTGTCCACAAAGGTTTCGTTGAGGTCGGGTTCTGCAATCTTGTCTTCGGTGTGCTGGAAGAAAGTTTCGAGATCCCACGGAGTAGCAGAACTATTTATCTTTGCTGTGTTGACATCAACTTTTTCCTGTCCTATTTCTTTCATGAATTTCTCCATGTAACCTTCACCGAACTTGGAATTGTAGAATCTTTTCATCCTCATATAAGGTTCGTTTCTAAGAGGATTTACTTCGCGATTTCCTTTGTACATTGCGCTTCGCTTTTCGATTAAATCATTGGGCAGAGTGTTGAACGGTTTGCATTGAGGATATACGTCGAGAAGCAGGTGTTCTATAAGTTCTTGTGACTCGTCAATATAGTTCGACTTTATGGTATGGATGAATTTGCTGTCGTAGATAATATCTTTAAGCCTTAGTCCGAAGTAGCGATACAAAAGCTTTTCGTATTCGCGGATAATTCCGGGATATATGGCCTTTGTCTTTTCAATGTCAGCTTTTGCACGTTCGATGTCACCCATCATAGACCATGGCGGCACATCGGTAGGTGCAAACGGGCAATGTGCGATACTCCAGAAACTTAGGTCCCCAATTATTGTATGGAACAAATCGTATATTTTGTCTCTTTTTATTATATCGGGTCTGTATTTCCTTTCGATTCTGTCGGAGATGAGGTTCCAAACATTGACGTCAACAATGTTGAACTTGTTTTTTGAAGCCTCTTTGTCGTATTCTTCGAGTTTTTCCTCGCACATCTTAGTTTCTATTTCAGGTGCCATAAGGGCTTTCTGGCTTTCGACAATACTTTCGAGGGCACTGCGGGTAGTAGCTTGAGCAGCCTTGTCGAGTCCGCGTTCAATCTGCAGGCGTAGGAAGTTGGCGTATGTCATGCCGGGCTCTTCGGCGAGAGCAATCATGTCCTCGATGCTCTTTATTAGAGCTTCGGGATTGCCTTCGACCATAAGTCTCATGCGTTCCGATTCGGTTGCCTTTTCCATCACGTTGTCGAAGTTGTCGCGCAAGCTTGTTATACAATTACGCAGAGCATCCAAGTTGTTCTTGAACAACTGGCTGTCGTCGGGAATTTCGCCGTTTTGCGGCATATATTTCTTGTTGCCTTCTTCGGTAAGTGCGCGGGTGTAGGCGTCGGACATCTTTACGGTGATGTTTTCGTTCTGCATCTTGGCGTACAGTTCGTTCATGTCGGAGCATTCTTCGCCGAGTTCCTCTATGCGCTTGAAAAGCCTTTCGACTTCGTCGTAGTACTGTCCGGTGATGTTCTTGCTCTTCATGTCGTCGAGATAGAACTTGTATCCGCCGGTTATTGCATCGAGTATACTTTTATCTACTGCCATATCTTGTTCCTCCTTTTATCTGTTAATAATGTTTTTGAACTTCTTGAGGTGTTCCTCAATTTCCTCGTCGCTATATGGCATAACGTGCCTGAACCTATATTCGCGTGTAAGTTCCGGTTTCATGTGCCATCCTTCAACCCAGTCGCCAATGGTTTTCTCTTCGCTGTCGCGCGATTCGATGATGGATTTTTTTGCCTCGTCGATAACTTTCTGCATGTTGGCTTTGTATCTTGCAGGAACAACGGCATTGGTGTAAACTTCTATTTCGTCGAGTTGTTTCCAGTTTTCCATCAAAGCTTTGCCACTGGCTTCGTCGGCACTAACTTCGACACCGTTCTTGTTGGTTTGGTCGTTCACCATGTTCATCATGTCCAAGAGTTCGGTCTTCCTGTCGAGTTCGGCAAGTATCTGGTCGGCGCCTTTCTTGCGTATTGGCTCCTGAACACTCTCGTAGTATTCGCTTTCCATTTCGTACTGGTCGCGCGTTACGGCGAAAGCGCAGTCGGTATTGAGTCGGCCCATGTTTTGTCCTATTTCATCGAGATTGTCGTAGCGGTAGAACAAGTCTCTCAATTTTTTCTCAGCCTCGTATGAATGTTTCGTCAGAGGGTTGTTTGCGTATCGCTCTGTGCGTGCATCGTAGTATGCGCGATACTCTTCTAGTCTTTGATCTGCCATAGCATATTACCTTTTAAAATTAGTGAGACAAAGATAAAAGTTATTTTCGATTTTTGATTGACGATTTACGTTTTTTATAAATAATGGTTCGATGAGGTTTGCCTTCGCAGCAGAAACCGATAATTGCTGAAAAAGATTTATATTTGCCCTGATTTTATTTTGTAAAAATGCATTTCGGTACATTTAAGGTAAAAGAGGGCGTGTATATTCCCGACATTGGTGTCGATTATCCAAAGGATGATCCGTTTCGCCGTCTGCTGAAGGTTGAGGTCGAGGATTCGTCGCAGGGAAAATATCAGTTCGACGAAAATTATCCGTACATCGACAAGTCGCTGAGTTACAAGTTTGGTGACGTGTTGGGATTTTTTATAAAATGGCTATTGGTTGCATTTATGACCCGCTTTCATTTCGGACTACGGATAGAAGGACGGAAAAATGTGCGCAAACATCGCAAAGAACTGAAAAACGGAGCGATGTGTTTATGCAATCATGTTTTTATTTTCGATGCGTTTGGTGTAAATCAGGCAGTTCGTCTATTTGGGAGAATCTGGATTCCGATGTTTGCCAAGCATTTCAACGGGAAATTTGGCTGGATTATGCGCCATGCTGGTGGTATTCCGATTCCCGAAACGCGCGGAGGCATACGCAAGTTCAACGAGGCTTTCGACGAACTTCATAGTCGCAAAGAGTGGTTCCTGATATTTCCGGAGGCAGTGCGCTGGGATATGTATGCACCGATACGTCCGTTCAGGACTGGCGCTTTTGCTATGGCCTACAAGTACGATATTCCTGTCGTTCCGTTGGTTTATAGCTATCGCGAGCGAAAAGGTTTGTACAGGTTGTTTGGTAAGCGTAATCTGCCATGTGTTACTTTGCATGTTGGCGAACCTATATTTTTCGAGAAGGGACAATTGCGTAAGGATGAAATTTTGCGGGTATGCAATATCGCTCACAAAACCATGGTGCAGATGGCTGGAATAGAAGAGAATCCGTGGCCAACGACAGAAGAATAATAAAATCTTCAACCCATTTAAACGGCGTAGCCATTGTACCGACGCAATGCTTTGCGTCGCTACAAACATTGAACATTAAACGTTGAACCTTTGAACAAAAAAAGCGGAATCAGATGCTGAAACAAGTCCAGCATGACATTCCGCTTTTTTAGAAACGGCGTAGCCATTGAACTTTGAACTTTAAACCCAGAAACCTTCAAACGCCGCTGGCATTGAAACGGCGAAGCCATTGAAACAGCGCAGCGAGAACGGCGAAGCCCTCAACGAAGTTAACCTTTAGCTCGGCGTAAGCCAAACGCCGAAGGCATTCAAACGTGCGAAGCACATAGAACGGCGAAGCCCTCAACGAAGTTAAACGCGCAGCGAAAAACGGCTTTAGCCATTCAATTTTCCAACTCGCTTGGTTCTGAAGCTTTTGTAACCTTCATGAATCGCATGCCGGCCGCATTTGCTCCTGCGCCGTCAGTGTCGTCGCGGTCGCCAACCATGAGGCAGTTTTGCGGAGAAACATCCATTGTCTCGCATATTTTTAGGAAAGTTTCCTTGCAAGGCTTTAGTCCGCCGAGTGATGGTGCATCGAAAAGATAATCGGCCCACTTGAGGTCGAAACCTATGGCTTCAAGTTTTTCTTCAACATAGCCGTAGTCTGAAAATACAGCTATTTTCACGCCTTTGTCGTGCAGTGATTTTAGGCAATCTTCGACCCACGGGGCAATATGGTAATGCTTCTTTAGGATTTTTATGGTGTCGGGCATATAGGTTTTGTAAAACCATTCTTTTGCATTCTTACGCATGAAATGACTAAAGAATGCTTCTTCGAATCGGTCTTTATCGCCGAAATATTTGCCTTTGAGCTGTTTCCTGACGCTGCGTTCGCGTTTGAGCATAATTAGCTTCCCGTGCAGGATTTGCCTTGCTACCAGTCGTAAAGGAAGACGGGACTTGTCGTATAAAGTCCCGTCTAAATCGAAGATGACAGCTTTGATTTCTGCCATATTATTTTATCAGTTTGTTGAACTTTGCCTGACGCTTTTCGTCCTGTAGCAACAGGTTGAGCTTGAACTGTCCGTCGCGTGCGCCTTCCTTTATGCATTCTTCCTTGAAATGCTCGAACGATTCAAACTGCAAGCGGTAGGTTACTGCGTCTTTTAGTCGTAGCGATTCCCGTTTTGCTTTGTACTCCATGTTGCTCTCCTTGAGGGCTGCATCAACGGCTTCGGTGAACTTTTCGGCTTGTTCCTGTGTTGTTTCCTGGTCGGCAAACTCATAGTAGAAGTTGTAGCGCGATTCGGGCAGTTCGGCAAAACCGATGAAGAAGCGAGTCTTCATGCCTGTAGTATCTTCGGCCTTGTGAACTGCTTCGATAAACTGACGCTCATAGAGTTTTTCGCCAGTCATTGTTACGATACCGTGAGTTTTCTGTATCATGTGTACAGTTGGTGTGTTCCTGAAGTTCGGACCAACTTCGAGCAAGTCGTTCATGTTGTAGCGGTACAAGCCGGCGAATGTGCTTACATACGGGCAATAACGCTGACCTTCAACAAGTTCGTGCAACTGGTAGAATGTCGGGTTGGGGGAGTCCATGTCTTCTTCCTTGACGAACTCGTAGTAGTGCATGTGCGGGAACATAACACTGTTGAGAGTGTCGTCCATAACCAGACCGAAACGGCATTCCGAAGCGAAATAGCCAAATTCCTGGTGCAACATGGTTTTGGGGAACGAATCCTTGAACTTGTCGAGGTAAACCTTTGTATTTCCGCACTTCCAAGTGTTCAGAATCTGCATGTTCGGCCAGTAGTGCTTTGGAAGGACATTGCCATATTTTGCCTTTAATGCGCGAAGTTCGGCAGCGCGTTTCGGATTTGGCTTGAGGCAAGCTTCCAGTTCCTTGCGGATTTCCGGGTCGATGTTGAGGTCGGCTTTAAGCGTGCCGTGTTCAATGTCGTTCACATACTCGTCGTAGTAGCGGTTTACATTGTTCTGCAGTTCAACGATTGTCGACGGGTTTGCTGTCACAATCAGGGTGATGTCCTGCTCGATGCCCATGCGCATAAGCACGTAGTAACGAGCCGTGTAGTCGGCGATTCCGTAAACACACTGCGGGTTGCTGTAGAGTTTCTTTACGAAACCAGGGCAGTCACGCTGTGTGACACCGCTAACCGAACCATATACGGTGCCATCGGGTGCATAACCTTCGATAACCTTGCCAACGATTGAAAGAATCTTTCCTGCAAATACTTTGTGGCGGTTCTGGATGAAGTTGTAGAGCCATACCTTGGTCATTTTTCCGTATATGGTCTTCAGGTAGCGCTCGGTTATTGGAATCCACTTCGGTTCGGCAGTGGAACCCGAAGTGGTAGCGTAAAGCACTGGTTTGCCAGGGAATAGAATGTCTGCTTCGCCGTGTTTGTGGCGTTCAACGTATGGACGTAAGTCCTCGTATTCGTTTGGCTTTACCTGTTCGCGGTAACGTTTGTAAAGTTCTGTGTCGGTTGTGGCTTCAAGTATATAGTCAAACTTGTGTTCCTTGCCGTAAACAGTGTCTTTTGCGTAAGTAAGGATTTCGCGAAGCGTATTTTCGCTTGCCTTTCGCGGATTCTTTGTAGCTTTTAAAAGTGCGCGGTACTGAATACCTCCTGCCATTCCCAATAGTAGGTTAGGCACAATCATGTTACTTGTTTTCATGCTATTTTTTTTAAAAGCGGCAAAGATATATAAAAATTATATAGTATACGTTTTTTACTACATATATATTATGCGACCTTAATTTTGTCGCCTGGTTTAATCTTCCTGTCCTTTGTAAAATGGTTAATCTGAAGAAGTTTCTTGTATTTGATTTTGTGTTTTTTTGCAATTTTCTTCAGTGTGTCGCCTTGCTTGACAATGTAAATGCCTTTCTCTGACGATGATACCGGCTTTACTGTGACAGTGTTTGGTTTTGCCGTGGAACTGTTTGCTGGCTTTACTGTAGTAACTGGTTTCGCCGTTGTTGCGGGTTTCGACGACGAACTTGTGTTGCTTGTCGAAGGCTTGTTCGACGAACTTGTGTTGCTCGACGACGAAGTGTTGTTTGTTGTCGGCTTTGACGTACTTGATGAATTGCCGTTGTTCGATGAATTTGTTCCGCTGTTCGATGCGATGGGGGCGCTTCCTTGTTGTCTTGGAGTACGCGCCTGTATCTTAGCAAGTTCTGATGCTGTAATGTAAACCGACGGTCCTTTGCCTCCTGACCAATATCTGGGATAATCGTGATTGTTTACAAAATCGATGCTTGTGTCGAATCTGCGGTTGGTTCGGTTGTGTTTGAAAAGCCATTCGTAGAGGCTGTGAATTTGGAAATAATTTATGAGGCTATGTCCACCAGATTCCAAACGGCTGTATTTCAATAGGTTTGTGCTTCCGCATGCTTTCATTGCCTCTACAACTCTGTCGGAACAAGCAACATCGGTTGTTTCGTCGTCAGCGGCGTGTATTATCCAGGTTGGCACTTTGTTGAGTCCGCATGGTGACTTTGCATCGCAGCCTCCGCAGATACCTACGCAGGCGGCAACTTCGTCGGGATATTTGTTGACATAGTTGAGTGTACCCCAGCCGCCCATACTCATGCCTATTACATAAAACTTGTTGTGGTCGAATGCATAATGAGCCTTCAGAAATTCGTAAACTTTGTGCAGTTTTACCGAACCCCAGCCTTCGCCTCCTTTTGCGTTAGGCTCTACGACCAGGGCTGGCTGTCCTTTAAGTATATCGAATTCCTTTTTTATTGATTCTATTGTGCCGTACCTGTAGCCGTCAAGACCTATGCTCATGCTTCGTCCGTGCAGGAACATTACCACGGGCATGTCGGTGCTGTTGACGGGGTCGTAGCCGGCTGGTTCGTAAATGGCAAAGTTGTACATGTCCGACATTAGGTCGTTGAAGTATTCGATTTTTTGCGACTTTGCAAGGAATGTGACAAGTGTCAGCGAAATAATTATCAATAATCGTCTCATATTAGTTTGTTGTTGAGTCGTGGCGTGCATATTAGTTTGTTGTTGAGTCGTGGCGTGCCGCGACCTTGGTGTTTTGTTTTTTATATTGTTTATATGTTGCAAAATTAATAAAAAAATGATGCAGATTCTTAGTCTGCACCATTTTGTTGTCATGAAATGCTATATCATAGTGTTTATCTGCGAGAAGATGAATGGCTCGAAGAGCTGTGGCTGCTGCCACTTGACCTGCTCGAAGATGAACTTGAGTGTGAGCTAGGTGAGCTTGAGCGCGAGCTTGACGAGCTGCTGTGGTAGCTGCTTGATGAGCTTGGACGCGAGCTTGACGAACTGCTGTGGTAGCTGCTTGATGAGCTAGGACGCGAGCTTGACGAACTGCTGCGATAGCTGCTGCTCGATGAGCTAGGACGCGAACTGCTTGAAGAACTTACCCTTGAACTGCTGCTCGATGAGCTTGGGCGTGAGCTAGATGAGCTGTAGCTGCTGCTTGGCTTTGACGAGCTGGAGGTGTTAGTCCTAGAGCTGCTGCTCGATGAACTCGGGCGTGATGAGCTTGAGGAGTTGTAGCTCGGCTTTGAGCTAGAGGTGTTTGTCCTTGAGCTGTTGCTGCTCGATGAACTTGAGGAGTTGTAGCTGGGTTTTGAAGCACTCGACGAGTTGGTTCTCGAAGCGTTGCTCGAAGAATTTGTGCGCGAAGAGCTTGAGGAGTTGTAGCTCGGCTTTGAAGAACTTGATGAGTTGGTCCTTGAGCTGTTGCTATTGTATGAAGGAGTTTTGTTTGCATCGTTGCTAACTCTCGAGGCATTGTTGTATGCCGGAGTTTTGCTTGCGTCGTTGCTAACTCTCGAAGCATTATTGTATGCCGGAGTTTTGCTTGCATCGTTGCTAACTCTCGAGGCATTGTTGCTAGCAGGAGTTTTGCTTGCATCGTTGCTAACTCTCGAGGCATTGTTGCTTGCAGGAATTTTGCTTGCATCGTTGCTAACTCTTGAGGCATTGTTGTATGCAGGAGTTTTGCTTGCGTCGTTGTTAATTCTTGAGGTCGATGGAGTCTTGGTCGAAGGACTTCCGTTTGCATCTACTGCTCTGCGGCTGTCGCTGAAGTTCACGTGTTCAGGGTGTCTTGCATTGTAGCTTCCTTCTGGATGAGCGTTACCATATCCGTTTGCAACATTCCTGTGACCATTGTAGCCAGAGTGTGGGTGATGCGGGTGGTGGTAGCTGCAGTAGTGGTGATGGTGGTGATATTCAACGATGTGGTGGTGATATACGTGGTATGGTCTGTGGTGCCAGCATCTCCAGTAGTGTGGGTAGTATCCCCAGTAGTATGGAGAGTGCCAGTAGTGCCAGTAAGGATCCCAGAACCAGGTGTATATTACTGGACGGCGGATGTAAACCGGCTCGATGATGTAGTTACGTCCGTAGATGTACTCGTTGCCGATTACTTGAACCGTAATGTTTTTGGTTTCAACGTCTTTTTTTACAAAGATGGTTGCAATATCTTGGTAGATATCGGCAGCAAGGACTGCTTGTATCACAATGTAGTGGTCGCCGTTTTCTACCGTCTCAACGCACCTGAGGTAGTCAATTTCTCCGTCGCCGTTGAGGTCGAGGTTCGAAATGGCTATCGATTCGTCGTTGAGTCTTTTCTCGAAGTCTTCAATATCTTTTGAATCTCCGAACAGTGAAGCTGCTGCTTTGAGATCGAAATCGTCGGCAATTTCTTCGCTTGCTGCAGTTACCGTTTGTGCCACCGATGCGATACTCATCCCGAGTACCAAACATCCTAATATGATAAACCGTTTCATAACTTTAAATTTTTTTAGTTCGTTCAGTTTGTAAAGATATAAAAATTATGCCAAATTTTCTGTTTTTTAAGGCACAATTGGAGTTTAAATAATATTTAACAACCTATTATGTGCTGTTGCTAAATCGTATCATATTGTTATTCAGTGGATTATAAAAAGAAAGGAGGTGTGTTTCGCACCTCCTTTATCGTTTGAATGTTAAAATATTGTTTATGAGAACTATTTTACAGCCTCAAATCTACATCCGTTACTTCGTCGTTGTTGCTTGAGCTGCAAGATGATTGCTGCTCTTCTGCAACAAAAGTAGCCGACTTGAGTCTGTCTTTATTCGCTAATCTTGCATACTGCTCTCACAGGCATGCCGCACTCGCGAGACCATGGGTACACTTCTGCATATTCGTATTCGGGACGCAAAGAGCAATGAAAAGCACAAGTCGGGTCTGTAGAGCTTATATCTGTTGCCAGCGTACTTGTCCAGTAACAACCACATGCATAATCGGCTAGACCTTCATCAGAATAGTAGCGGACGGCAGGCATGAATATCGAGTTCCCGTTTGTGGCCTTAAATGTAAGTCCTACCACATTGTTTATGGTATCTGTTGTTATTGTGCAATTTTCAAACAATTCATTATAATCTTCTTCCGATGGCGTTTTCCATTTGCCGCCCCAGTTTACTGTTGCAGCATCGTCTTCTGCTAAAAGGCTAGTCAGGTCGTCGCTAAAACCTTCGTAGCCGAAAGGACTCTGTGAGCAGTACTTTGTAAGCTTTCGAAGAGTATCTTCACCTTCTACCACAAGGCGTATATATGGGTAATTTTCGGTGGTATAAGTCTGTTTGGGCGCTGTTTCAGCCCATGCATAATAGTTTCCGGCTGCTTCGGGGGCATCGGCGCCTATGTTGCAGGTTGCCCACATGTTTCCGCTTGGCAATCCAAGGTCGATGTATTCGTGACCGTTGTGCATGGTTACTGGGCGTTCTTCGTTCCACTGTGCGTAGAGTGTCATGTCGGCAACCACCTTTATCTTCTGCTGGTCGGTGTAGGCGGTGCCAGTGCCGTCGCGCATTGTGTTCCAACCTGCGAACGAATAGCCTTCGCGAGTAAACTTGTTGGCGCTAAGCGCTTTTTCGTAATCTTCGGTGAACAATTGTGTATCCATGTTTCCTTCGCCGCCGTTGGCATCGAAAGTTACCGTATAAGTTTTCACGTCGGTCTTGCAACCGTTTGTTGCTATCATTCCTGCTACAGAAATGATGGCGAATAATAGAAATAATGATCTTTTCATCGTACTTTATTTTTTTTGTGAGCGACAAAGATACAATAAATTTTCTAGTTCCTATATGCCAGTGAAAATTTACACCATAAAAATATGGAATTTGTGTAAATATAGACAACATTGGGGGGAGATAGGCGAAACTATAACGCGAAGTAGCCTCCATTTTTTGCAACACCGCGAAATTCGATAAGTCGTTTCTCGGATAAGGTCTTTATGTACCGTTGTGTTGTGCGAAGACTTCTGCCTAGGCGTTCTGACAATTTTGGTGCGTTAAGTCCTGGATTGTGTGTTATTGTCTGCAGCAGCATTTGGTCGAACGGCATTTTTTCCTGTGCAGGTTCGTTTTCTCTGAACAGCCTTAATATGTCCATATGTGTCATCATCACGCGGTCGGCAATGAAGGCATGAAAAACAGTGTCATCTGTATGTGCAAGTTCAAGCGCCGATATGTATTCGGCACGGCAAATAGCAGGTATTATGGCTATATTGTAGTCGTTTCGCATAAGTGCGAGATTCATAAGCAGGCGTGCCATACGGCCATTGCCGTCGATAAACGGATGTATGAAAACAAATCGTTTGTGCAGTTCGGCCGCTAGTGTTACTGGGTGCATTTTCCCTTCGTGCGAATTGTACCAATGCAAAAGCTGTTGCATTCGTTTAGAGATTTCTGCGGCAGGAGCAACTGCGTATTTACTTCCGCTTATAAATACGGGTACACTGCGGTATTTGCCTGCATTTTCGGGGTTTATCTGCTGATAGAAGAGTCTGTGCAAATTGCAGACAATATCTTCGGTAATTGGCGAATCGTGGCTGACGGCGTACATATAGTCGTATGCCTTGGCGTGTCCTACCGCCTCGAAAATGTCGTTTAGAGGTTTTCCTTCGAGTGTAAGGCCGTCCTCAATCACCACCTTGGTTTCCGATTCGGTAAGGCTGTTGCCCTCGATGGCGTTGCTCGTATAGGTGAGACCGATTCTGTAATATTCGCGAAGCGATTTGAGCGTTTCTGCCGAAAGTGGGCGATATGCCCACAGTTGTTGCTGCAGTTTTTCGCACTCCAACAGTTTGTCCTGTAATTCTTTCCTCTCCATTTTCCAGTAAAAATTTACACCGCCAAAATTACAATTTTACACCGCCATTACAAAATTTTACACCGCCAAAATATGAAAATTGTGCAGTTCCCAATTGCACAATTTGATTCCATACCCGATGTTTTTATCCCTTAGTTGCTTTGCAAAGGTAATATAAATTGGTTTAAATAGATTTTCTACTCGTTGTGTGGATTTGGTTAATACTTTATTTTTTTGCTAGTTGATATGTCATATTTCTGTTGGCACCTTATTGTTTGTTGTTTTGTAGCATTTCTAGAATTTTTAATCCAAGTTCTGTTAGATAGTATTTTTGCCGTGGATGATGTGGCGTTTCGGGATGTGTCATAGCAATAATACCATTCTCTATATTTGGAGTGATGACCTGCTTTATAAAAAGCTGTTTGCTTTGAGGTGAACAGTTGGTGAACAGTTGAAGTTCCGATGTCGATAATTGCTGTTCTTTTAAATTTATTATCAAAGATTTATCTTGTGTAGACAGGTTGGTGAACAGTTGGTGAACAGTTGATGTGTTGTAGGCGACATCTTCATCTTTTATTATTATGCTGAATGCGGTTATGTAACTAATAGTTTCTGTTAATCTCTTTTGCCTTCCATTTTGTCAATGAATGTTTTGAATATCTGCTTATATGCATCCGCTGGTTTAAATTCAATGTTTGGTCGCAAAAGGGCGTGAGTGTCATCTAAAAACTCTCTGTCATTCATTTTTTCTTCCATATTGTTGACGTATTGCTTGTATGATGGAGCTTTGCCAACTACAAATTCCATATACTCCCTGTAGCATTTCAGAACTTTGTCCACATCTGTTTCTTTTTGTTGCAAAGCAATGTAAAGGTCAAACAGGTCACGGCCTTTCTTGCGTTGATAAAGTGCACGGAGTTTTGTTCCAAGAAGTTCTTCGAAATGATATGTAGTAATTTGCGCAGCTCCAGAAAACCATGAGTTTTCAATGCAGAACGGAATCTTTGTCAGTCCCAGCACATTGAAATGTTCGAAGCAGTTGATTTCAATCTTCAGGCGTATGGGTATCGTCGGTGGTATTTCAGATTCCATACGGAAATACATCGTATTATTGTACCGCTTTTGTTTTGTAGTCCTGTCAGGCAGGAAATCAAGCACTTCTCCGAGCCTATACATTATTGGTTTAATTGGACCTGGATTAATTTGAACCAAGTCGATGTCCTCGCTGTAGCGTGGTTGTGGAGACAAGTAAAGTTTGTGCAGTGCAGTGCCTCCGCGAAAAGCCAATTGGGAAGCAAGAAACTCATCACTGAAAATTGCAACCAAAGCTCGGCATATTATCAGGTCTTGTTCTATTTGTGCATTTTCAATCCACGGAGCATGTTCACTCCATTGCTGTATGGCGTTTCTGTTTATCATAGTTCCTCTGATTCTATATCTGTGTTTATGTTTAATTTCCAGCGGATGTCGCGTTCCTTGTACTCATTGTCTGCCGTTGTGCTAAGAGGTGCATACTGAATATGGATTGCAGATGTTTGCAATTGATTGTACAGTTTGTCGGAGAGTTCCTTTTCTCCGACTATGTTCTCTAGCAAATATCCCAAACGCTGCCACACAACGGTTTTTACATACGGAGCCAGCAGCTTGAAATCCTTTGTAATGTCAATTTGTTCAGTCAATTCTTCAAGAATTGTAGTTGCACGCGAAAGGCCTCCTATGTGTTGCTGGTACTGTATGATGTCAACTGCAGTAAGCAGGGCATTTGAAATGCGTATGGTTCCTGTTTCCGTATTTTTTGTAATGATGCACTCCTCTGGTATTCTTTCCCTGTAGAACCATTCAACGGTCACATTTCGTTTCGAAACCACTCTTCGCTTTGGAAAAACAGTCATCACAGAAAAATTCTGTGGCCGTTGGTGCGCAGCTCCCAGCAATTCAGCAGCGCTGAGCATACTTATATAATATGGCTTACCCATATAATTCATAAGTTGGTCAATGTAGTATGTTGCTGGTATAGATCCACGAAGGACATAATGGGTAGGATAAATGACATAGAATCCGCGATACACATTAGCAATAGTCTTGTTTGCGGAAAGCAGAGATAGTTCATTCTGCAAGATTTGTTCAGAAGTACACACGCCTGCTCTCCTTATCTCTTCGATAGAGAATGCTTGCATTCCATGTACTGCTCTATTCCTTATCCATTTCAGTAAAGTCATATTAAATAATTTTGGTGCAAATATAATGTTTTTTACATTAGTAACGCGCCAAAATTATTATTAGAATTTAATTCGTGGTATTTCGCACCATAGGGCACTGCTTATCCTGTGCTTGTCGGGAGAATTATTTGTGTATTACAGATGCTGATATTCAAGCGTGTCGGGTTGTTGCCAAAGGCAACGAGCTAAAGGTTGCAAATCCGACACGACAGGTAAGCCAGTAAATTCAGCAGAGCAAGGGAACTGCTTTTATTACACAATTTTGCTTTTTGAGAGCAAATCTAATACTTTGCTTCCTGGAGCCAAACTTATTGCAGTATATTTGTGCGCTAAAACTGATCATCCAATAAGTCTGTATATATTTTGATGTTTTTGTAATTTGCTATATTGGATTTCTCGATTTTAAAATTCGCAACTTTTGATTTCTCTTCAAATGGATATGGTACATTGAATACAAATACATTACCTTTCTTATTTTTGTACAAAAAATCTTGTCCAAAATATGTTTCCTTTCCAAAGGTGTCACTTGCGGCGTTTTTACTAAATGTTACATATTTATTCCTGATTTCATCAGACAAACAATAAACTTCGCCGTTTCTGATGTAATCTTTTATCAAATTGAGGTAATCATTAACAGCGCCAGATTTTTGAATCCCGATCATCAGAATGTCAGATTTATTAAGACTGCGCATAGTCTGATTCAACTCATGCAAGTATTTCATAAAGCATGCGTGGAACTTTGCTGGCTCGCCAAATACCGCCAATGGTCCATCTATGAAAAAGCATAGATTCTCTAAAGTATTTGCATACGATTCTTTCAATGATTCAACAATTGACCTAATATAATGAATAGCCAAAAGCCGTTCAACAATATTCATTGTTCTTGTCAATGCGCTTTGATTGGATGTTACATCGGCAACTTGTTCCCAAACTCTCAATATGTCAGTTAAATACAATCGTTTCCCGCAATGAGGACATTTAGGGGCTTCGTCATCTTTGTAGATGTATATATTGTCAGTTGCTTTGCAGCAAGGACACTTTGATAATACAACTCTATTGGCATCGCAACCGTCAAGATATGACGCCATTTTGAAAAGTGTTGTTTTCAAACTAGTATTGGGGTCGTCGGCTTTATCTCGCAAATTGTCAAATTGTTCTTCTAATGCCCTTCTAAAACTTTCTTGAACATCTTCGCAGTCATCATATACTATATTTGTACTTGGTAGCACGAATGAATAAGCTTCATTATTTTCCTTGATTTTTGCAACTGCATAAGGGTCAACAAATTTTGAACCACCTTGAATTGCAGATAAAGATTTCCCTTGTAATAAGATTACACCGACTTTAATAAACCCAATTTTTTGGCTAGGGTATTCTTTTTTTCTACTTGCTTCATAGAAACTGCCATCGATTGAAATGATATTATCAGGTTTGTGGAAACAGTTATTTATAGGCGGCGAGAATTGTTGTCCTGCCGATGATATATCTTCACCATTGAAGTCTTCTATTTTATGACATTTTTCTAAAAACTTTTCAACATCGGGGTTTTGAACAATGTCAATGTGCGAAGTCTTATCTGCGAATTCGTTCTGGTACGGCATTACTTATTCCTCCATTCTTCTGGATTAAACTTATTAATTTGAACAGGAACAACGAAGGAACTTGAAAGTGTCTTTACTCTTGTAAAACCAACGTCTTGCGCACGCAGTAAAGATTTGTGAAAATCTGCAAAATCGTAGAATTTATCTAATTCGCGAATTTCATTTTCGCTATTCAAATGAGAAACAAACCAATTTTCAGTATTGCTTAAAATGTTAGGATGAACAGAGGATACCTCTTGCGTCGCATAAACAAGTCCTATTTTATATTTAGCTCCTTCTTTAGCAATTCTTGGCCATGTGTCTGTTAGAGGCATTCCTTTCCCAATTAAATTATGGGCTTCTTCTATGTAAATCATTATAAAAGGAGGTTGTTCTCCTTTAGTGAAAATATTCATAGAAGAAGTAAAAATGAATTTTGCTAAATCTTTACTAATTTTTTCACGCATTGTTGCGATACCAACAGACAAATCTAAAATTACAATTTTCCCTTGAACAAGAAAATCATATATCTCTTTTGAAACGGGAGATTTTCTCTCTGCTGTATGATATGCTGTGGATGAAATAAGACATTTATAGCCATACATTGGAACGTTTGATGAATTCTTTTGCGCAATCATATTAAGCATTGCAACACATACTTCATCAAGCCATGGTTTTCCAGATGAAGATTTTAACATCTCATGCCAGAGTTTCTTTGTTTCGTTTTGTTTTTTGCCATTGTTCTCGTCTTCTGCCATATAAACAGCATTATCTCGTAATGAAGAAAACCATTCGCAGGTTTCTTTAATAGACAAACCTTTAGATGGATCTTTTTTGACTATCTCAATTATGTCTTTATTGGCTTCAAAATATATTTTTTCATCACCTTTTACTTTAAAGCCAGCTTTGTATAACAGAGCTTTATACAAGGCAATTGTAACTTTATATCTTTTTTTCTGATTAATTTCGTCTGGTTCGTCACAGGAAAAACCATTCAAAAAAGTTATAATGTCTTGAGCAGAACTAGTTTTTTCTTCTTTAACTATTTCAGAAATAATTTGAAATCCATCATTTATTTGTTCATAAAAATTAGTAAGCAGTGATTCAAATCCATCAGTTTTCATCATT
This sequence comes from uncultured Bacteroidia bacterium, assembly GCA_902790405.1. Lineage (GTDB taxonomy): Bacteria > Bacteroidota > Bacteroidia > Bacteroidales > ML635J-15 > Bact-19. The sequence goes on along the minus strand of CADARW010000029.1, from coordinate 20,141 downwards.
CTATAACGAATGCATTCATCTTGAAAAATATCGGAAATAGAACCATTATCCTGATTGTTGGCATTCGCATATTCACCATTAATATCAAAAATTAACTGACCTATTGGTAACTTAACTTTTCGGGAGACGTCTTTTACAACAGAAATAGTCTGTTTTACCATGTTTGACTTTCCTGTTCTTGTCATACCCAAAACGGCAGTACGCCGCGCAAGAAAGTCGGCAGGTTGAATAGAAACAGGTACTTTGTCGAGGTCCTCTTTCCTTTGTAATCTATCTGATGAAGTATATCTAATTGTCCCTATTTCAAAAGGTTCGACACTCTGATTAATTCCCATATTCCTGAAATCTTCTGCGGATTTGTTCTTTCGAATCGGATCCACATAATTTACAATAGTCTTTAGAGCATCACGCTTGGGTAAATATACTGCCTGTGTGAGTGAAGACGAAAAGTTTTCTATGTCGGAACCTAATTGCAACTCTTGATTCTTCATATAGAATGTTCCTAAAACCCTACATTGCAAACCGCTGTATTGCAATATGTTTTGGGTTAGTGCATCAGGTTGCTCGGCAGTATAAGTTGCAGTCTTATTTTGTAGAGAATCAAGTTTTGTGCGAATATTATCATCATCTTGCGGAAGTTTACAAGATCCGTTTACCCTTAAAAGGATTACCTCGCGGTCAAATTCGTCAACTTCATTATATTTATTAGGTTCAATCGCCGTGGCTATCAAAAATGCATTCTGAGAAACACCGTTAACTTTCTGTTTCCACGCATCATTGGTAAGCACAAGGGCATTTTCGTAATCTATTGAATAAATCCAGCCGACATGGTTTTCTGTCTGAATCAATGAAACTAACTTATCTGAATCTGAAGTGACTTTATTTACAATGTTTTGCATATTATATCTTTTTTTCCTTTAAATCAATTCGTTTGTATACATCTTCATTAATAGAATTAAGTTTGTTGACATCACTAGTAATTAATAGTTCTGTCGCCTTTCTACAAGATTTCGGATTTACAGTATATGATAAACTAAATTCATATTGAATGTAATCTTTATATATGTCTGAAATATCTTTAACATTATCATAAGTAATCACCCATGGTGTTTTTATCCTTTTTATTTTACTATATATTTTTTGGTGATCTTCTTTGCTAAGGAAATTTGTATAAAGGGCTTTCCCTTTTACAAAATATGGGGGATCAAAATATGTAAAGATATTTTTTCGTCGGTTTTCTATTTTCTTTATAAAGTCTAGTATGTCTAAATTATGTATTTCAATCTTTGATTTGTATTGAGCAATGCGTTCTATTTTTTTTATTAAATCATTACGATTATATCTAGCGTCTAGCAAAAAGTTACCAGTTTGTTTATATCCACCAATAGGACCAGCTCCTAACACTCCTGAATAACTGGTTCTGTTTAGAAAAAAAGTAGCGAAACCTAATTCTAAAGAAGCTTCTGTTTCGTTATTGTAAATGTTTTTTTGAGTATCAAAGCTATTAATGTTAATATTGGTTTCTCTTATCAGTCGCAATAAGTTTTCTGTGTCGTTGCAAACTGAATTCCAGAATGAATATACGCCGACATTAATATCATTAATGATTATTTTTTCTACTTTGTGATTTATAATTAATCCTAAAGCAATTGCACCACCTCCAACAAAAGGTTCAACATATGTATTAACAGATTCACCATATTGAGAAATTAACGCATTGACTAAATCATATAACCTAGACTTGCCTCCAGGATATCTTAATGGTGAGTAATTACAAACCTGTCCCATTTATTGTTTAATTCGATATCGGCACAAAAATAAGAATTAATCTTTAGTTTTTATGTTTGCATGTGAGTATTTTTTGAACAAAAAGATGGGGCGCAAAATGCAACAAAAAGGTGCACACTAATAATATAATATGCACCTTTGTCACAGATTTGTTTTTTGGGGGTCTCCAGCTGATTTTCATTCGCATGATGTTGGGTTATGAACCAGGTATATGTTACAATACTTCCCAATGACAATTTCTAAGACTGCCAGTACGCGCAATCATTTTTCTATTCTGCAGTGTTTGCAAATCTCTTCGTATGGTATTTGTTGAAACATTTAGATTAATGGCTAATTGGGTAATTTTAATTTGGGAATTTGATGCAATAAGGTCAATAATTTTTTTTTTGTCGACTATTTATTTGATCATTATTATGAACATATTCAATGTCAGAAAGATTTAATTTCATTTTTAATGAATTATACAAATCCACTTCTTTATAGTGATGTGTTCGTGTCATTTTTTTGTTTAAAAATGGCAGAAGCCCAGGATATGGGGAATCGGATTTTTCTTGTGGTTTATAAACAATTTGCGATTTGGGATTAGGCGAATCCTTAATTGTTAATATGCCGTATTGAGCCATAAAGCTAGGCTCATAGATTCTAATTCTTTCAAGAAGTAAATTTGCTATCCTTGTAAATTCAAAGACTAAATCTCCCATAAGCAATATTTCATCCTCATATTCTTTTTCTTCAATTGGGTTTAGTTCTGGATCCCATGGATGATCCTTGTAATATTTATGATATCTAAATCCTTCTTTGCCTATCATAACAGAATGTAAATCAAATATTTTGAACATGTCTTTTAGAACCTCTTGTAAGCACATGGTTAGGTTGTAATACTCTTTAAACTCTGTATGATTTTGGCAACTATCGCAAAAATCAATAAAATCTTTTAATTCGAAATATTTTTTATATGAAATCTCCATTTCTCCTGAGACGGCAATCATATAAGACCAATATTTATAGTTGCTAATTTCAAGTTTATTAAACAAATTAGTGAAGTATGGAATATAAATCGAAACGAACAGATCTCTTAGTTTGTGGCGATTTTTTTGATATGTTTCTTGAGACGATGACGTTAGTTTTTTCCTTGTAGAATTGTTTCTACTTGATAAATTTTGAAACAAATCTTCTAGTGTATCATTATATAATAAATCATCTGTAAAATCAAATCCTTTTCTATTCCCAACCAAATCTGTAAATGATGTTTCGAAAGTTCCACTACGCAAAATAGGGATAAATTTAGGATCGTTATAATTCCTAGTGATGTGGATATTAATAATTTGATCCTCAGTATTTGTTCCACCTTTATGAGATTCAGCTTTGTTTTTGTATTCTGGAGTTCCTATGATTAATACTTTGTCTGCCATATTTATACCATCATTCATAAATGTATTTAATGGTGTGCCTGCCAGTTGGTATTGATCCAATAACGCTTCTACTCCCAGCTTTTGTAAATCATCAGCCAATTTTTTCACCCATTTTTTATGGTCTTTGCTATCCCATGAGTAAGAAATAAATACCGTTAGGGATTTTCCTGTTCTTTTGCCATTGAGTTCTTTACTATCAGTATCTTTATTTGGCGTATTGATAAACTTTTCTTTACATAAATTTTTAGCCATATTATTATAACTTTTAGAACGTTACAAAGATATATTTTTCCCACTAATGTTATTTAATTGGGATAGAATTTTTTGCAGAAGCAATAAGAAAGTACAAAAAAAGCGTAACCTTTCGGCTACGCTTCAGTATTTGTTTGAATTTCAGTCTGTTACTTGACTTCCTCGAAGTCCACATCCGTTACTTCGTCGTTGTTGTTGCTTGATGAGCTTCCCGACGACTGCTGCTGCTGTCCTCCCATGTTGGGGTTAGCCTGCTGCTGACCTGCACCGGCACCTGCGTTCTTGTACATGTCTTCCGATGCTGCGTGGAATGCGTTGTTCAATGCTTCCATTGCCTTGTCGATTGCAGCGACATCCTGGCTCTTGTGGGCTTCCTTCAGGTTGTTCAAAGCGCTTTCGATAGGAGCCTTCTTGTCGGCTGGAATCTTGTCGCCCAACTCCTTGAGCTGCTTTTCGGTCTGGAATATCATCGAGTCGGCCTGGTTGATCTTGTCGATTCTTTCCTTTGCAGCCTTGTCGGCGTTTGCATTGGCTTCGGCTTCGGCCTTCATACGCTTGATTTCGTCATCAGAAAGTCCCGATGAAGCTTCGATACGGATGCTCTGTTCCTTGCCTGTGCCCTTGTCCTTTGCCGAAACCTTCAAGATACCGTTTGCATCGATGTCGAAGGTTACTTCAATCTGCGGAACGCCACGCGGTGCTGCTGGAATGCCGTCGAGGTGGAAACGACCTATGGTCTTGTTGTCGCTTGCCATCGAACGTTCGCCCTGCAATACGTGGATTTCGACTGAAGGCTGGTTGTCGGCTGCGGTCGAGAACACTTCCTGCTTCTTGCAAGGTATTGTGGTGTTCGATTCGATGAGCTTTGTCATTACGCCACCCAAAGTCTCGATACCGAGTGACAACGGGGTAACATCAAGAAGCAATACATCGGTAACATCACCTGTGAGGACACCGCCCTGGATTGCAGCACCAACAGCTACAACTTCGTCGGGGTTAACGCCCTTCGACGGAGTCTTGCCGAAGAACTGCTTTACCTTTTCCTGAACTGCCGGGATACGGGTTGAACCGCCGACCAACAGAACTTCGTCAATATCCGATGCCGAGAATCCCGAATCCTTCAATGCCTGCTGGCAAGGAGCGATTGTTGCGTTGATAAGACGGTCGGCCAACTGCTCGAACTGCGAACGGGTCAAGGTCTTTACCAAGTGCTTTGGAACACCGTCAACCGGCATGATGTACGGCAGGTTGATTTCCGAAGATGTCGATGACGACAATTCAATCTTTGCCTTTTCTGCAGCCTCTTTCAGACGCTGGAGTGCGATAGAGTCCTTGCGGAGGTCAACGCCGTTTTCCTTCTGGAATTCGTCTGCCAGCCATTCGATGATAACGTGGTCGAAATCATCACCGCCGAGGTGGGTATCGCCGTTGGTCGATTTAACTTCGAAAACGCCGTCGCCGAGTTCAAGGATTGAAATATCGAATGTACCGCCGCCGAGGTCGAATACTGCAACCTTCATATCCTTGTTCTTCTTGTCAAGGCCGTATGCCAAAGCTGCTGCTGTAGGCTCGTTGATGATACGTTTTACCTTCAAGCCTGCGATTTCGCCAGCTTCCTTGGTTGCCTGACGCTGTGAGTCGCTGAAGTATGCAGGAACAGTGATAACAGCTTCGGTTACATCTTCGCCAAGGTATTCTTCAGCGGTCTTCTTCATCTTCTGGAGTATGATTGCCGAAATTTCCTGCGGAGTGTAGTTGCGGTCGCCAATCTTAACACGCGGAGTGTTGTTGTCGCCACGAACAACTTCGTAAGGAACGCGTTCGATTTCCTTGGTTACGTTGTCGTATCTTTCGCCCATGAAACGCTTGATTGAGAAAACAGTGTTCAACGGGTTTGTGATAGCCTGACGCTTTGCAGGGTCGCCGACCTTACGTTCGCCGTCTTTCAAAAATCCTACGATTGAAGGGGTGGTCCTATGACCTTCGCTGTTGGTGATAACAACAGGTTCTCCGCCTTCCATTACTGCCACACATGAATTGGTGGTTCCTAAGTCTATGCCTATAATCTTGCTCATAATTTTATGTTTTTTTTTGTTTTACAATTTTGAAAAAATCACGACTTCAATATGGCAATCCTTGTGCCAGCGGAATGAAAAAATGTTGACAAAAACGGCTGTTTTGTTTTTAATACGCTGAATGTTAGTGTATTATAAGGATAGTGAGATTTTTTATGGCGAAATTCTTCATGTCATACCAAAAGTTTTGTCGTGCTTTTTTGGCACAAAAAAGATTGATTTTTTGAAATTTGGTGTCAGTGTGGGTGACAAAATGGCAGTAGCATCGCGCCATGACGCGATGCTACTGCTGAGAATAATTTATAATAAAATTATAATAATAAAAATTATAAATTATTCATTATCAATTGTCCATTGTTTTCCTCCCCATCAACATTATTCCCGTAAACAAACAGAAGAAAATTATTCCATTGATAATGCAGAACATATCTTCGATGCAGAAGAAGCAAAAGGTTATTATGCACCACCATATCATAGTGCCGTTGCGCGACTTGATGGCTTTCCGGAACATTGCGAAGAACAGCAGTAGGAGAGAGGCTATTCCCAAAATTCCGAACGAGGCAAACGATCGCAGGAATTGGTTGTGGGAAGCACAGGTGCCTTCATAGTCGTCGCCCATGCGCAGCTTCATCTTTTTCTGCAATTCGGCATATACGTCGCCTTCGCCAGTACCGATGAGCCAGTTTTCGGAGATGACATCCACTGCCGATTCCATGCACTTGATGCGGATGGTCGTCGATTCGTTGCGTGTGCGCACTGTTTCCACCCCATCGTGTTGAGCCTTTAGGCTATCCCACATGCTGTCGATTCTGTATTTTACCATTGGTAGTGAGTAGATTGCTGGAATTGAAGCGATTGTCAGCACAGCAACAAGTATCGAAAGCCATTTGGGAATTCGTTTCGACAGGACCATGCGTACAATTAGGTACATGGCGTATATGGCGAGTAGCAAGATTGTAATCTTCGACGAAAGCATTCCGATGAAAACAACCATTATCAATGCAGTTGCAATTTCAATGGCAATGTAGCCTTTGCTGTGTAGCTGTCGGTTGCGGAGTATGTCCTGTGTGATTATTATTACGGCAAACATTGCATAGTAGGAGTGATGATGAGGCGAACTTAGCAGCTGTGTGTAGAAAAACACATCGGTGTTATGAGTTTCCATATAGTTGCCGCATGCGTTGATAATGCTGAAAATCATAATTGCAAAAATGCCCGCTATCAGCGAAATGTTCAGTATGCTTAGTTTTCGTTCGATGCCGTTTAGTCTGAATGCCGTTGCAATTAGAGGGAAAGTAAGCAGCGAAAGTGCGGTTTCTGTATTGTGTAGTGCTGTAGTAATGTCGTCGGAATAAGAAAGACCTATTAAATATAGGAGGAACGGAATTAGCATAGCCCAGAAACCGAGTGTGCGGGCGGATTCGCGCAAGGCCTTGTAGTTTCGTGGACGAACTAGGAACAGGAAGCACAATGTTGCTATTGGAATAGGGGTAAGAAATACGTGTACGGGAATAAGGAAAACTATGATGCCAAGTAGCACCACTTCGAGCAAATCAAGGTAATATGAAGACTTTGTTGTATCCATTCCAATTCGCAAAGTTATAAAATCCATGTAGATAAAAACAAAAGTCTTCGATATTTATTAAAAAAAACGGGGAACAAATCGTTTCCCCGTTGTATTTCTGCAATAAAATTCTCGATTAATGCTGGTTGATGAATCTGTTAAGCTCGCTGACCGATGAGGAGAAAGTGAACACTTCGTTTACTTTAAAGTAGTTTCTGCGGTCGTAGCAGTGGTCGTATGCATACTTTGCAAAAGTAAGTCTGTCGCTGTCGAATGTAAACAGACGGCAGATTTCTCTAACTTGTTCTGCGCTTATGCAGGTATACGAGCATGCTTGTTTTGCAATTGTCATTTTTGTGCTCGAATACGGCGTGTTGTTTATCATCTTGCGCAGTTCGTTGAAATCCTGTTCCGACATGATGTAGTGGCAGTCGGGATTGTCGCTTTGGAAATAGCCGTAACCGCCTTGATAACCACCATTGTAGCCGCCATTATTATAACCGCCGTAAGGATTCTGGTATGCTGCCATCTGGTTGGTGATATACCTGTTGAGCTGGTCAACCGACGATGAATAAGTAAATGCCTGACCTACAATATAGTATCTGTATCGGTCGTAGCAATATTCGAAAGCGTATTTTGCAAAGTCGAGCCTATTCGACTCGTATGAGAATTCGCGGCATAAGTCCCTAATCTGGTCGGAGGTCATGCAGTTGTAGCGGCATGCTTGTTTTGCCACTGTTAGACGCGAACTGTCGAAATACCTTGCTCTTACTTGACTTCTCAGCGAGTTGAAGTCGTTCTGTTGCATCGGCATGTGGCAACGTGGGTTGTCTGACGGACCGTAGCTATTGCCCCAGTGGCCTCCATTGGGGGCGCCACCGTTTGGATAGCCTCCGTTGTGAGGCGGATTGTTGTTGTGTCCGTTGTTATAACCTCCATTGTGGGGCGGATTGTTGTGTCCGTTGTTCCCATGGTTGTTATTGTAGCTGTTTCCGTGACCGTTGTTGCCATTGTTGTGTCCATACTTGTCGTCTTTTGTTTCGGTAGAACCTTCGTGACCAGAGTTACCGTTGGACGGATTGTTGTGTTGACGGGGTGTCGTGCTGATAATCTTCGTCGAGTACACATTTTCACGGCCTTTTACCAGTTGCACCTTTATTTCCTTGTCGTTGCTGCTTACCGACAAAGTACGGTTGAATGCTGGTACACCGCTGCGTTCGAAGACAACCCTTACGTTAATGTTTTTGCCACTGATATTTGTGGCTTTGACATTTGTGGCTGCGGTTTCATTTTGCTTTACACTGTTCAAGTACAAGGTAAACAGGTCACCATTGTCGGTGTAGAATACAAAGTCGTTGTTTTGTGCTATGCCAGCAATTGTAAGTAGGCACAGGATTGCAAATGATACAAAAGTTCTCATGTCAATATTTTTATTTTCGCAAAGGTAGTGAAAATTATTAAATAGCAAATAGGTATAATTCCCAAAATCATTATCTTTGCCATTGTGTATAAATTTGAACGACATGAAAAAAGTTATATCTGTAGCCATTACAGCAGCGACAATATTGCTACTTTGCAGTTGTGCTATTTTTAGCGGCGACAAGAATAAGTTGAATGCAAACGACCTTGTACGTTATTATTATAAGGTACACAACGGCTATTCAGGAATCTCCCGCGAATACGAAATCGAGTATAAGGACAGCGTTGTGACTGCCACGATGCGCGACTGCAACTTCATTCTCGATTCGTGCGAAGTATATACGGTAAGCGATGTCCCCCGTGAAACCATGGTGGAAATTGGCGAAATGCTCATCAATGCCAAAGTTCAGAACTGGGAATCCAGCTATACAAATCGCGATGTCTTCGATGGCGACAGCTGGTCGATGGATGTAAAGTTCGGTAAAAACCTTATGTGGTCGAGCGGTTATATGGCTTGGCCCGACAACGACCCGACCCGCGAGATAAACAAAATTATATACAATTTGTGCAAGCCACAAGACGACGAATCAAAGCAATAAAATTTAGGTATCTATATACGTGTTGATACAATGTACTTAAAGCATTCAAACTTGCGGAACCTTTAGCTCGCGCAGTGAAATATGCAATGACAGTTTAGCAGTACATTCTTTCGTCAACTTGTCGATTGAGGGTATTGCCTACCTGTCAAAAAAGTCCTTCATATTGTCAATCTGCTGGTCGTCGGAAATATTCTTATTTTTTTGGTACTTGTCTCTGAACTTCCGCCAATAGCTGAAAGGAGAGGTTTCTACGTGTTCTGATATTTTGTTCAAACAGATTCTCCACAGCATGAAAATAAAGATATAGAAAGCAATTGTTAGCAACGCCGACCATCCAACAGATACTACATCCGAAACCATCAGTATGGCATCGTATATGCCATGAGCCAAAATTGGAGCAACCAATGTCATAGTCCAGTTGCGGAACTTGTGCTTTACTGTGAACTTTGCCAGCGAGAGGAAGAATCCCATAAGCACGGCAAAAAGGAAGTGACCTGGTACAGCGAACAATGCACGCCCCCATGCGCACGACGGATCGTCGAATACGTACAAAATATTCTCTATTGTAGCAAAACCCATCGACACGCACACGGCATACACTATTCCGTCCATGCGCTCGTTGAAATCCTTGCTCCACCAGACAAGTAGGAAAAGAATTACAAATTTTGATATTTCTTCGGGAATTGCCGCCGAAAAAAAGGCTGTTCCGACCTGCTGTAGAATTTCTCCATCGAAAAGGTATGGCAGTTCGTCAAGGTCGAAAATGCTAATTAAGGCAAGGTCGAGCGGAATGGACACCATTCCGACAAAGAATGCAAGTACTATTTTCCCAATAGGTTCATGCTCGTACTTGTCGCGTATAATTATGTACACGATAAGCACAGCAGCGGGAACTACAGCAACAAGAAGTTTCCACATACTACTTGTTCATGAATTTTTCCACGTTTATGACAAAGCGTTCGTGCGTGCCGTCGCCGATTACATCGCCCTTGTCGTCGAAAGCTTCTACTTTGAAAACTACGCGGCGACGATCGATTTCGATGATTTCGGAACGGCAGGTGATTACGGTGTTAAGTGGACTTGCCTTCTTGTGGGCAACGTTTATGTGCGTGCCGACAGTTCCTTCGCCTTCTGAAAGGTAGGGCATTACGGAACGATAGCAAGTCTTTTCCATGAGAGCAATCATTGCCGGTGTTGCATAAACTTCGACTAATCCGCTGCCGTAGGCTGCTGCGGTGTTGTCGTGGCGAACTACTTCGCTTTCTTCACCTTTGATACCAAGCTTTATGTTCATAGTTGTTTCTAAGTTTCAAGTGGTTTATGGTTGTTTCAGGTTGTTTATGGTTGTTTCAGGTTGTTTCAGGTTGTTTATGGTTGTTTCAAGTGGTTTATGGTTGTTTCAAGTGGTTTATGGTTGTTTCTGGTTGTTTCAAGTGGTTTTTATGTTTATAGAGTTTTTATTTGTATTTCAATCCATTAATATCGGTTTTCTTTAAATAACTGATAAAATTTGCTATTGAGACTGATTCGGAGATACATTTTGTTCTGAACTCTTCATAATTTTTTTTATCAATATATCCACAATCGTAGGCTCTTGCTAACTGGCTACGAACTTCACCACATGATGCCTTTGCTACATATAAAAACTGAACGAACTCTTTTTTGCCATTTCTTTCGAAACCTTCAGCAATGTTATCCATTATTGAACCTGCTGCCGAGCGTATTTGAGAACAAAAACGATAATCCTTTGAGAATGCTTCGTTACTAGTAATTGCATATATTTCTTTTGACAACACTCGCGCGTCCTGCCAAATCCTAAGTTCTTCAAAATCTTTTACCGTTGCCATCTTTAACAATTTCAAACAATTTCAAACAATGTCAAACAATTTCAAACAATGTCAAACCATCTCAAACCCTAAAACTTGAACGTTATCGTCTGCTTTACCTCTGGACTTAGCGAACGCGAAACTGGGCATGTATCCGGAATGCGCTTTACTATCGTCTGCTGCTTTTCGTTGAGGTTGCACATCGAGTAGTCGAAGTCGATTTTTACTTCGGCAACGCGGCGTGGCGACTCGTTCATAATCTTTTCAATCTGTGCGGTTGCTCCGTCGATTGAGAAATTGTATGTCTGTGCAGTTATGCCAGTTATTGTGAAAATGCAGTCGCACAGAGCTGTTGCCAGCAAATCGGTTGGCGAAAAAGCTTCGCCTTTGCCGTGGTTGTCGAGCGGAGCGTCGGTTATGATTCTGTTGCCCGACTGAAGGTGAGTGTTTTCGGTGCGAAGTCCACCCACGTACTTTGATGTCATTTTGGTCATAACGAAAAAGTTTTTAGTTTCAAGTTTCTTGTTGTGTCGTGGCGCGCCGCGACCGTACTTTTCTGGTTTTCTGTGCTCGCAGTCTAACAGTCTTGCAGTCGACTGGTCTTCTGTTAGCCTGTTGGGCTGTTAGCCATTAAATAATCAGCATTGCGTCGCCGTAGGTTGCAAACTGGTACTTTTCCTTTACTGCCACCTCGTATGCGTTCATCAGGTTTTCGTAGCCTGCGAATGTTGCCACCGACATCATCAACGTTGACTTTGGCAGGTGCAGGTTCGAAATCATGCAGTTTGGAACCATGCATTCGTATGGCGGGAAAAGGAACTTGTTTGTCCAGCCGTCGTATGGTTTCAGCAATCCGCTTGTGGTAATCGATGATTCCAATGCGCGAAGTACGGTTGTTCCTACTGCGCAGATGCGACGGTTTTCGGCTTTCTTGCGGTTGACGGTGTCGGCGAGTTCTTCGGAGATAAACATCTGTTCCGAATCCATCTTGTGCTTTGTGAGGTCTTCGACATCGACGCTGCGGAAGTTGCCAAGTCCTACATGAAGAGTCAAGAACCCGAATTCAACGCCAACGAGTTCAAGTCTCTTGAAAAGTTCGCGGCTAAAGTGCAAGCCTGCAGTAGGGGCAGCAACTGCGCCTTCGTTCTTTGCGTAGATTGTCTGGTAGCGTTCTGCATCTTCGGGCTCGGTCGGACGCTTAATAATGTGCATTGGCAGCGGAGTTTCGCCAAGTGAATACAAGGTTTTCTTGAACTGGTCGTAGTCGCCGTCGATGAGGAAGCGCAAAGTACGTCCGCGCGATGTTGTGTTGTCGATTACTTCGGCTACAAGTTCGTTGCCGTCTTCGCCGAAATACAACTTGTTACCAATTCTAATCTTTCGTGCCGGATCAACAAGAATGTCCCATAGACGCTGGTCGTGGTTGAGTTCGCGGAGCAGGAAGACTTCGATTCTTGCACCTGTCTTTTCCTTGTTACCATACAGACGGGCAGGGAAAACTTTGGTGTCGTTGAAAATCATAAAGTCCTTGTCGCTGAAATAGTCCTTTAAATCCTTGAAAATCTTATGCTCGATTTCTCCAGTTTTTCTGTTTAAAACCAAAAGTCTGCACTCGTCACGGAACTTCGAAGGATACTGAGCAATGAGTTCCTCCGGCAAGTTGAATTTGAATTGAGATAACTTCATCTGTATAAATTGTTATAAATCAATATATTACTTTTAAAAAGTCCACTATTTACCCATTATAAATTCGGAACTGCAAAAGTACAAATTTAATTTCGGAAATACAATAGTAAAAAAATGTAGCGCCACAATACATTGTGACGCTACATTTTTAATCGTCCATTATCAACCTTTAGCTCAGCGAAGCTAATTGTTCATTATCCTCCCCATATATTCCACAAATTCTTCCAGTTTCACTGCCTTGCTGATGTCGGCTTCGCCGCTGCGTGTCCTGCGGAGTGATTTAAGGTAGGCTCCATTGCCGAGACTTCTGCCAAACTCATCGGCCAACGAACGGATGTATGTGCCTTTGCTACACGTGATTGTGACATTTACGAGTGGAAGTTCGATGCTATTGACAGTAATGTCGTAAACTGTGATTTTCTTATGCTTTAACTCTACGGTGCGACCTTTGCGGGCAAATTCGTAGGCGCGTTTTCCGTTTACTTGGACAGCCGAATACACCGGTGGCATCTGTTCGCGTTCGCCGCAAAGATTTGCAAGAGCATCGCGCACCTGCTGTTCGGTAATGCCAGAAATGTCGAAGGTCTTGTCGATTTTTGTTTCAAGGTCGAACGACGGGGTAGTGGCACCTAGGCAAAATTCGGCTTCGTAAACCTTGGTGCCGCCTTGCAATTCCTCTATCAGTTTGGTTTTCTTGCCAGTACAAAGGATAAGCAGTCCGGTAGCAAGCGGGTCGAGTGTTCCGGCGTGACCAACCTTGAACTTGCGTATGCCTGTGTATTCGCTGATTTTCTTGCGCACCTTGTTTACCACGTCGAACGATGTCCACGAGTATGGCTTGTCGAAGATTATGACTTCGCCTGTTTCAAAATCCGGCAGTCTGTCGAACGAGAAATATTCCATTAGCTAAGGAAAAATATGGAGACAAGACCTACGATAGCACAATATATTGCGAACCATATCAGCTTGCCCTTCTTCACTATGTTAATCATCCACTTGCAAGCGAGACAACCAACCACAAAAGCGGTGATGAATCCTATTGCCAGTGGTAAAAATCCTATCGAATTCATTGCGGCGTCGGCACTGCCCTTGGCCATTTTCAGGACATCTAGCAAAGCTTCGCCAAGAATTGGCGGAATTACCATAAGGAATGAGAACTGTGCAAGTTTTTCCTTCTTGTTGCCCAGCAGAAGTCCTGTTGCTATTGTGCTTCCCGAGCGCGAAAGTCCTGGCAAAACAGCCACAGCCTGCGCAATACCGATAATGAATGCGTCGAGCATCGAAATTTTTTCCTTCTGACGTGGCTTTGCGAAATAAGCAAAAGCAAGCAGAGCTGCCGTTACAAGCAGGCAGATGCCAACGATGAGCAATCCCGAGCCGAAGATTTCTTCAACGGTATCCTTGAACAAGAAACCTACTATTGCAACTGGAATCATTGAAATTAGGATGTTGACTACATACTTCATCTCGTCGTTCCATTTGAACTTGAAGAATCCTTTAAATAGCCAAACTATTTCTTTCCATAAAATTACTTACGGGTAGATATTCGGTAAGACCTTGAATCAAACCGAGTATTAATGCTTCCAACCAATCCATATGCAATTTCTATTTTGTGCGGGGACGCCACATTATTGCAAAAATTTCTACTGCGAAACCGATTATCAGCACTATCGGAGCTAGTGTTATGCGACGGAAACTGAATATTTCGGGGTTGAATACATTCGGGTCGTCAGAACCGCCACCAACCATAAGTGCGTAACCGATTACAAGGATTACAAAGCCAATAGCAAGGGCAATATAGTTTTTCTTGCCAAGAGCAAATCCTGTTTTTCCACTTTCGGAAACTGTTTTTTCGTTTAGAGCGTCATTTTTTGCCATATCGTAAAAGTCAAAAATTCATATTAGAAACAAACTGCAAAGATAGTACATTAGGCTGGAAACAGAAAATGGAATTTTGTATTTTTGAAAAAAATGCATTTCCGAATTTACACTCTTTTTCCCATTTCGTACGCTTCCTGCAGTTTTCCGTTCCCAGCTATCTCATTCGGAGCACCTACGCCTCCGCAGAAAACATGTCCTTTGAGGGCAGACTTTCCATAGCAGTCAATCCAGCCCGTCAGGCCGCCTTCGGCACGCTTTGGAACAAATTCCTCGTTCTCGGCAGCGGTGGTAAGCAGATAGATGTCGCGGAAACGGTAGTCTTTGGGATACATTGCATTCATACGGTCGATGAGGGTTTTCATCTGTCCCGACATTTCGTAGTAGTAAATGGGTGTCGCCCAGCACACTACATCGGCATTGAGCACACTGTCCATAATTGCAGGAACGTCGTCCTTGAATACACATGCACCAGTCTTCTGGCACGACAGACAGCCGACACAGAACTTGATTTCCTTGCCTCGCAACGACATAAGTTCCACTTGATTTCCAGATGCTTTTGCACCTTCGGCAAACTGCACCGCCATTGCATGGCTGTTGGAGCCTGGGCGGAGACTGGTTGAGATTACGATTACTTTTTTCATAGCGCTTTTATTTTGCAGGTTCCCACTTGCAGCGTACTGGCGAAACTATTGCACCTTCTTTCTTGAGTTCTGCAAAAGCCTTGTCAACTTCCTTGCGGTCGGCACCGAGAGCCGTCGTGATTTCACCAGCCGAGACGGGCTTGCCAGCCTCGCGCATTGCCTTTAATACTTGTTCTTTCATCGTGATGTGTTTTAAATTTATAGTGTTGCAAACTTACATAAAAATTGCGAAATTTATATGCTTTTCAGAAAAAACTTTATGTATTGATAATCGGTGAGTTGCGTTTCGCAAAGCAGATGAATTTATGCGAATTGTTGTCTGGGAAATATTATGCAATTCGTTCCACAAAATTGTTGAGTGTGTTATTTTCGTAACTTTCTGCCATAGTTCAAATTCTTTTCGGTAATGCGTACTTATTGTTTATAAGACAAAAATTTATGAAAAATACTTGTAATATTGCTAAGAATTAGTAAATTTGCACTCGTAAAATAAAGTTTAATTAAATTTATTATCAAATGAGTACACTATTTTCTTGGCGTTTTTGGGAAAAGCCGATAGTTCTTTTCTCGTTGATTATGTTTTTTGCTCTTACTGGATGGTCGCAGAATGCACCAATGCTTAAAACTACAGTTATACCGCATTCAGACGAGCCGACGCTTCGCAATGGAGGCTTGCTTACTACGACATGGACACAGGAGGCACCTTTCAATATGCTTTGTCCGATAGATCCATTGGAGAATAACGCCCATTGTTATACTGGATGTCCTGCAACTGCTATGGGTCAGATTCTCAATTATTTGCAGACGACAAATAACGCTCGTTTTAACGACGGCGACGACTATAATCACAGCTACGCAGGACGCAACTACAGAATAGATGACGACTGGCAGACTATGCAATTCCCGTCGTTTCCACAGTTGAATGACATGTTGGATGCTGCTGATGCAACTTTCCAACGTGGAGAGGAACTTTCTGACTCGTTGATAGCAGCGTTGATTTTTGCATGTGGTACTGCCTGCACACAGATCTATACTGCATCGCCTAATTATGGGTCTGGTACCTTTTATGTTGATCAGGCTTATGCTGCTTATCAGCGGTTTGGCTTTGCAGAATGCCAATTGTATCGCGAAGCAAGCGATGAAATGTATGCTACCTTAATTTCCAATTTGCAAGCAGGTTATCCTGCACATCTGGCTGTAGAAAATAATGCTGGAAATAGCGGACACAACGTCGTTGTAGATGGCTATCGCGAATCGGACGGAAAGTTCCATATCAATTTTGGTTGGGGCGGTTACAAGGATAATTGGTACAGCCTTCCCGATCCTAATGGTTTCGGTTACGGATGGACAAAGATTGAAGGCATCATCGTGAATATAATTCCTACGACTACGCCTTCGGATATTATATCATCCAACCAACAGCCTCTCGAAGTTTATCCTAATCCTGTTTCAGACGTCCTTTATCTGAAGAATCTCGCTTGCGGACAGGTCGATTATTCCATTTTCAATGTATTGGGACAGGAGGTTACAAATGGAATTTCTTGCGGAACAATTTCTGTCGCTGGTTTGGAAAAAGGTGTGTATTTCTTGCAAGTAGAAGGTGAAAATTCACGTGAAACTGTTAAATTTATTGTAGAATAAAGGAATATTGCACAAAAAACACCGCAAAGTACACTTATGGCTTTGCGGTGTTTTTACATTCTTGTCGTCAGTACAACTTTTTCATTTCTCAAAATGTAGATTCTATGGCAATTGACACCGATGTTTTCCGAGTTAATTTATATTCAGTTCTCCTTTGGCAACAATTGCCGCTGTTCCGCCAACATAGATTGTGCCGTCGGCAGTAATGCGCGTTGCCACCACCGATGGTCGTCCCATTGCTTCGCCTTGTGCGAACGAATAATCGCCTGATGCGGTGATTATGCCATTCTGCTGCAAGTAATAGGTAAGTGCGGCATTCGCGGTTCCTGTTGCCGACTCCTCGGGAATTCCGTATAGTGGAGCGAAATCCCGCACGAATGCCGTGTACTTGTCGTTGCCAAAGGCAAAAACATGAAAGCTTACCGCATTGTATTTCTTTGTGATGTTTGCGATGGCTTCCATATTGGGGTTCAGAGTTTGCAAAGTCGCTACATCTGGCAGAGGAATCATAATGTCGGACAGTCCGGAGTATGCAATCTGTACAGGCAGTGAGGGCTTATAATCAGTAAGGCCAATTGCGCGATAAATTTCTTCTGTATTTCCAATGGTTGCGACAATGCGCGGTGCCGCCATTTGCATCATCACTTGGTCGCCAATCTCGATGTTGAGGTCTCCAGCATTCGTGTGGCACAGACAGCATCTCGAAATGCCCGTTTCCTGATGCAGCATGCCGAAAGTGGCAATGGTGGCGTGACCACATAGCTCAACTTCGGCTTTCGGGGTGAAGTAGCGTATTGTGAACTCATTGTCGGAATGCCGCCTGACGAAAGCCGTCTCCGAATATCTCAGTTCGGCGGCAATTTGAAGCATAACCGCCTCGTTGGGAAAAGTGTTCCCGTCAAGCATCACTACACCTGCAGGATTGCCACCAAAAAGCTGGTCGGTAAAAGCGTCAACAATATAGTATCTCATTTGTTTGTTTTGTTGTCTGAAAGGACTTTTCTAGCGTTTCCAAGCCCCGATAACTTCACCTACATACACCGAATGTATGCCAGCCTCGAAACCATCGTACCATTTCTTTGGGGTGTCGTTGCGGAAGTCCTGTTTGGTTTGGTGCCATACCGACATTGTTTCGCACTCGATGACTATGCTAGCCTCTTCGTAATAGGGTGTGCCGTTTTCGGTATAGGCGACATGCAGACCGAGGGCTGCGGCCTTGTCGCCATCTCGACCGCTGTGCTTGCCCATATATTGCCAAACTTTCGGGTCGTCGAACTGCATAATGGTAAAGCGCGGATATTTCTCCAGAAATTCCCAAGTGTAGCGGCCTGGCGCCACATAGACGGTCACTGCCGGGCGGTCGTGTCCCAGATAGTTGCCAATTCCGCCCCAACCGATTGTCATTGCGTTGCTACGGGCGGTGTCGCCACTGCAAACTATGAGATTCTCTGTAAACCAAGAAAAGCCGTTCTTCTCAAACTCTTTCTGTACATCGAAGGCTGTCAATTCGTTGTTCTTATTCTCCATTTCCTTTTGTTCTTGTTTCTGTCCGTTGCAGCCCGTGGCGAACATTGCAACCACAACTGCGAAAAATAATAATCTCTTCATTTTGAGTTAAATTTGTGGCAAAAATAAAAAAAAATCCGCAACCCAAGCCTTTGCTCGAATTGCGGAATAATCGTATGTCCGTTTGGCGGATGGAATCGGGTCTGCCAACATATCGGGTGGAGTTCTGCGATAACATAAATGCAAATGACTATGCGCAAAAAAACACCGCAAAGTCATTAGTTTTCTTTGCGGTGCTTTACATTTCCTATCGGCAGCACACCTTTTATTTGCCAATCATTTTATTGATACTTTTCAAAGTTGTACTGCTTTCTCAGTTCTGCCTGACGCTCTGGCGACTGGGAGGTGAAATATGACTTCCAGCCCGGGCAGAAATTTATGTGCCAGCGCCAGATGCGGCCTAATACCGAATTCGGTTTTGCGTCGTAATGGGCGCGAAATTTGCAGTTTTCACATGCTTGTGCCATAATCCATCTGCATTATTTCAACATCGATTCTATCTCGGCTTCCATATCCTTTGGCTCTGCTACTGGCGGGAAACGCTTGATAACCGTACCGTCCTTCGAAATCAAGAACTTGGTGAAGTTCCAGCGGACATCGCCTTCGCCACGACCTTCCGACTTGCTCAGACTGTCAACCAACGCCATTGTGGCCTTGTTCTTCAAACCTTTCACTTCCTCGGTTGGAACCTGCTTGGTAAGGTAGGTGAAGATAGGGTGGGCGTTTTCGCCGAATACATCAATTTTCTTCATCAAAGGGAATGTTACGCCGTGGTTTATGCGGCAGAATTCAGCAATTTCCTCGTCGCTGCCCGGTTCCTGATGCTTGAACTGGTCGCAAGGGAAGCCGAGAATGACGAATCCCTGGTCCTTGTACTTCTGGTAAAGTGCTTCCAAACCATCGTACTGAGGTGTGAAACCGCACTTCGAAGCAGTGTTTACAATCATTAGAACTTTGCCGCGGTACTGCGACATTTCAACCTCTGCGCCTTTGTTGTTCAAGGCCTTAAAATCATAAATCGTTGCCATAGTCTTGTTGTTTTGTGCATTCGCCGACAGAATGAAAAACAGTCCGACAGCTATGCTAATTATACTTTTTGTCATTATAAATTTGTTTTTAATATTGTATTATACTTGTCAATAAATTCAATGTTCGTTATTAGTTTGTTTTAGTCCTTCGATGAGTTTGTCGAGAGTTGGAACAATTTTAGTCAGTTCCTCAATCGAACCTATATGGTTTAGAATTTCGGCGCTCAGGCATTCGGGGATATGCTTTGCCTGTTCCTGCATAGCAAGACCTTTATCGGTAAGCGTGACAATGCGCTGGCGAGCATCTTCCTTGCCTTTGGTGCGTTTTATCAGTCCCGCCTTTTCCATACGCTGCAAAAGCGGTGTAACCGTGTTTGTGTCGAGCTGCAGACGATGCGAAATGTCCATTACGGTCTGTTTTTCGTGTTCCCAGAGCACCAGCATCACCAGGTACTGCGGATAGGTGATTCCCAGCGGGTCGAGATAGGGGTGGTAGGCGCCCATCGTCAGTCGTGCAGCCGTGTAAAGACGGAAGCAAAGCTGATTGTCCAATTTTAGCTGTTCGTATGCCATATAAAAATTATATCGTTTGCGATGCAAAATTACAAAATAAAATTATATCGCAAACGATATATTTTGTTTTATTTCAAAAAAAAACGCAAGAGCCGCAGAGCCCTTGCGTAATCTCGATATTTGTCAAGGCTTTTCGCACACGTATGTCCGGCTATACTCAGTATACCATGTTCTTCTACTAACCTTTCGA
>CADARW010000028.1 GCA_902790405.1 uncultured Bacteroidia bacterium | reverse complement strand
CTTTTTAAATTTGAAACCGCAAAACTATATTTTTTTTGTCAAACGC
This sequence comes from uncultured Bacteroidia bacterium, assembly GCA_902790405.1. Lineage (GTDB taxonomy): Bacteria > Bacteroidota > Bacteroidia > Bacteroidales > ML635J-15 > Bact-19. The sequence goes on along the minus strand of CADARW010000028.1, from coordinate 17,083 downwards.
TAATAGTGTTTTTTAGCATGATTTTTTGGGGAGGATTTCCCTTGCAATATAGTAGGTCGCAACCCAGACCCCTGCGGGGAGTGTTGCGGAGACAGCTATCCGCGATCTCATGGTCGTTACCGCAGGTTTTTGCCCTGCCCCAATTTAACGCCCTTAACGTTCTTAAGGCCATTAAGGGCGCAGGGGCAAACAACATTGCGGTAATTTCTCGCTACAGACCCCACTCACACAGTCATCGCGGAAGCCAGAGCGCACACGCGATACGGAACGGTGAGCGTTGTTGCGGTCGGCTATCCGCGATCTCCACACACATTGCGGTAATCCCGACCCCAGCGGGGTCACATATATGTAGCAGCGATAGCTGCGGTGGAAAAGCGCTGGCGGAGTTTTTGCCGCGGAATGAAATGGAGCTTGCAAAAACTGTGACAGCGCGAACGAATACACCATATACACCGCAGGGGCAGATAAAACCCATCCTTTTTGCATCATGGATGTAGCGGGATTTTCTGCTGCTGGCATCATTTTTGCAATGCACGGAAATTGTTCAAAAGATTAAGTTTTTTTTATTAGTTTTGATGGCAGTGGTAAAAATATAATGACTATCTTTGCGAACATTTATTATAATAGGTTTAATTTGATTTAGTAACTCATAAAATTTTTGAAGATGAAGACTATAGTTAAAGTATTATGCGTGGCAATGGCATTGTTGGTGTCGTTTTCGGTAAGCGCACAGAAGAAGGAAAAGACTTTTGCAGGCAGCATTAGGTATTCAATCACTTACGAAGACCTCGACCCACAGTACAAGGGACAGGTTCCAACCGAAATGATCACTTACGTAAAGGACGGAAAGGTTCGTATGGACCAGATTTCTCCTATTTATACAATGGGCGCAGTAACTCTCGAAGACGGTAGCGCAATTGTTCTTATTGATATTATGGGACAGAAGCTCGCTACTCAGCAGACAAAAGAAGATATGGAAAAGGCTAAGGCCGAAGCTAAGGAGTCTGGCGACTTGAAGGATTCGGAGCCTGAGGTTAAGGCTACCGACGAAACCAAGGTAATTGCTGGTTACAAGTGCACCAAGTACGAAGTTACTACCGATGGCGAAACTATGGAGGTTTTTGTAACCGAAGATATACCTATGCCAGCCATTTATCACGAAAATTCGCAGATTAAGGGTATCAAGGGTGTTCCAATGGAATACACAATGTCGAATCAGGGTCTGAATATGACCATGACTGCAAAAGAGGTTAAGAAGGGCGGCGTAAACAATTCAATGTTTATGATTACCGACGACTACCAGAAGCTCTCGGCAGAAGAATTTGCCAAGATGCTCGGCGGTGGTATGTAAAAAATATTCTTACTGAAGGGAAAAAATCCTCGCAAGGGGATTTTTTTTCTAATTTAATGGATACAAAGTGAAAAAAATATTCGGCAAGGGAAAAGAAGAAAAATCGGATGGCAAGCCGAAAAAGTCGCCCGAAACAAAATCAAAGAAAAAAGAAGGCGATGCTAAAGGTGCAAGCGAAGCCATCGACGACGAATCGAAGGTAAAACGTTCCGACCAGATAAAAATCAGCATCGGCGTTTTACTTTTGGCGTTTGTTATAATAATGATTGTATCGTTCATTTCCTATTTCTTTACGTGGGAAAGCGACCAGTCGTTGTCGAATTACGGTTTCTTCCAGGCTTTGTTCGATTCCGACATACAGGTCGACAACAAGGCCGGAAAACTTGGTGCCGTAGTCGCAAATTTCTTTATCCGCGATACTTTCGGCGTCGCTTCCTTTGCTATTGTGGCAATGCTGGTGGTCGTCAGCTTGAGATTGCTCAGGATAAGAAAGATCCGCGTGGTATCGTTCGTCATCAAGAGCATGTTCATAATGCTGTGGTTCAGCATTGCTCTGGCTTCGATATTCGGCTCGAGCGAAACTTTGTTCTGGATTGGCGGAAAACACGGCCTGTTTATATTTACAAGCCTGCGAAACCTTGTCGGAGCAATAGGGGCGTATGCAATAATAGCTGTGCTGGCCCTTATGATAATAGTCTTCTGCTTCGAAAATTCTGTTGTCGGAATAAAGAAACTGCTCGAACGAATTGCTGCATTCAGGGTAAAGGACATAAAGGAAAAGCTTGGTGAAGATGAAGATAAAACCGCAGAGCCGCAAACACCTGCGACACCAGAACCTATCGACCCAATACTGCCGATAAAACCAGAAGAAAATCCTATCGACGGAGAAACACAAACTGGAAATGATGATGAACCGTCAACTCCTATCGAACTCGGGGACGATACTGCAGAAGAGCCAGCACCCAAGGCACCCGATGATGGCCCCGACCTGGAAATAAATCCAAGTGGCGAGGAGGTCGTCGAGGTTCAGCCAGTGGATGAAACTCCAGCCAGCGAAGGCGAAGAATTGTCGGTTGCTCCCGATGCCGAAGGCGACGATGTCGAACTTGACGTCACCAAGGCCGAAGAAGAACCGCAGGTCGATCCCGAAGACTGGACACATCTTCCCGACTACGATCCGACCAAGGACCTCGAGTTCTACAAGTTCCCTACAGCCGACCTGCTTCCCGACTTCCAATCCAAGAACCAGATGTCGGATGAGGAGCTAAAAGCCCAGCTCAATGCTCATAAAAACCAGATTGTACAAACACTTAGCAACTATAATATCGAAATCTCAAAGATTTCGGCAACAGTTGGCCCTACGGTTACTTTATACGAAATTGTCCCTGCTCCAGGCGTAAGGATTTCGAAGATAAAGAACCTTGAGGATGATATCGCCTTGAGCCTCGCAGCTCTCGGTATCCGTATCATCGCGCCAATTCCTGGCAAGGGAACAATAGGTATAGAAGTGCCTAATCCAAATCCCGAGACGGTATCGATGAAGTCGGTGATAAGCTCCAAGAAATTCCAGGAATCTACCTACGACTTGCCGGTAGCACTAGGAAAGACAATCACCAACGAAACATACGTTTTCAACCTTGCCAAGACTCCGCATTTGCTCGTGGCAGGTGCTACTGGACAAGGTAAGTCGGTGGGTATAAATGCTATAATTGCATCGCTGCTTTACAAGAAGCACCCGTCGCAGCTGAAGTTCGTGCTTGTCGACCCCAAGATGGTTGAACTTTCAATTTATAGGGCAATCGAAAAGCACTACCTTGCAAAACTTCCAGGCAACAATCCCTCAATCATTACCGACGTGTCGAAGGTTACCGAGGCTATGAATTCGCTCTGCATACTTATGGACGAACGCTACGAACTTCTCACAAAGGCTGGTTGCCGAAACATCAACGAGTACAACGAGAAATTCATAAAGCGACAGCTTAACCCCGAAAAGGGACATTACTATATGTTCTACATCGTGGTTGTAATCGACGAGTTCGCCGACATTATTGTGCAGGAAGGCCGTCAGGTCGAAACACCAATTTCGCGTTTGGCTGCCAAGGCCCGTGCTATCGGTATACACCTTATAGTCGCAACGCAACGTCCTTCAACCAACGTAATTACTGGTGTAATCAAAGCTAACTTCCCGTCGCGAATTGCATTCAAGGTCACCAATTACATCGATTCGAAGACCATTCTCGACCAGACAGGTGCAAACCAGCTTATCGGACGAGGCGACCTGCTGATTTCGTACGGAGGTGACATCACGCGTGTTCAGTGTGCTTTCATCGATACTCCCGAGGTGCAGAAACTTGTCGATTTCATCAGCGGACAGCAGGGGTATCCTTGCGTTTACGAACTTCCCGAAGTCAAGGGCGAAGGCGGTGAAGGCGGCGACGGCAGTGGCGCAACTCTCGACCCCAACAATCGAGATCCGCTGTTCGACGATGCTGCAAGGCTTATCTGCGAATCGCAGCAGGGTTCGACCTCAATGCTTCAGCGAAAGTTCAGCATTGGCTACAACAGGGCAGGAAAGATAATCGACCAGCTCGAGGCTGCAGGCATTGTAGGACCATACGAAGGTAGCAAAGCTCGACAAGTTCTTTACGATATTACATCTTTGGAACGATATTTGGAAGTGCTACATGGAAATAATTAGTTGAATTTAAAATTTTTGAATATGAAAAGAGTTATATTGTTGATAATCGCTTCGATAGCATCGTTAATGATGTCGGCACAGGGTTCAACTTCACAGATGGAAATCCTCGACCAGGTTGCTGTAAAGACCGAAAAATATGTCGGACTGAAGATAGATTTTACCATGTACGTAGAAAATTTGCACAATGCAAAACGCGATTCGTACAAGGGCAATGCTGTTTACAAGCAGGGCCTCTACAAAATGGACATAATGGGTCAGGTCGTATATTCCGATGGAAAGACAAACTGGACTTATCTGAAGGACGCCGACGAGATTAACATCACTAACAACAGCGAAAACGAGGCTTTCATGACAAATCCGCAGGCAATGCTCAAGGATTACAAGTCGAAGTTCAAGGTAAACTACATTTCCGACAAGTTTGAGAAGAACCGTGCCTTGATGGAATTCGATTTTTATCCGAAGCAGATAGAAAACAAGAAGTACTCGAAGATTACTATCCGCATCGACAAGACCAAAAAGCAGATTTTCTCGGTTCGCTATGTTGGCAAGGACGGTGTAAATTATCTTGTTGAAATTGACAAGATGCTCGAGAATCCAACAATTGCCGATACCGAAGTTAAGTTCAACAAGGCTTCTTATCCAGGTGCCGAACTTATTGACATGCGTTAGAATGAGCTTGAATCACATAAACATCAAAGGTTCGCTTTACGACTTTTCAAATCCCCGCATTATGGGGATTTTGAATTTTACGCCCGACTCGTTCAATCCGGCAAGCCGTGTGGTTGACAACGGCGAAATCAAGGAGCGCATCGAAAAAATGTTCGCCGATGGTGCCGACATGGTTGACATCGGAGGAATGTCAACTCGACCAGGAAGCAGAATCATCGATGCTGACGAGGAGTGGGGTAGGCTACTGCCTGCGTTGGAGATTGTGGCAAGGCATTTTCCCGACAAAATATTCTCGCTCGATACTTACCGTGCCGATATTGCCCGTCGTGCAGTGGCCGACTATGGCATTTCAATCGTAAACGACATCAGCGCTGGCGATGCCGACCCGTTGATGTTCGAAACGGTTGCTAGTCTGCATCTACCTTATATTATTATGCATGGAGCATCAAATCCGCTGACAATGCACAATGGTACGGAATATACCTCTTTCCCTGGTGACATTCTGCGCTTCTTTTCCGAGAAAGTCAACAAGTTGCATTCTTTGGGTGTTTCCGACATCATCATCGACCCGGGCTTTGGCTTTTCGAAAACCATTGACCAGAACTACGAGCTGATGGAGCATCTTGGTGATTTTGGTATTTTCGAATTGCCGTTGCTGGTGGGTATCTCGCGCAAGTCGATGCTATGGAAATATCTGGGTATTACTGTCGAAAACGCGCTTAACGGCACTACCGTTCTAAATACAATTGCTTTGCAAAAGGGTGCGGATATTCTTCGTGTCCACGATGTGAAGGAGGCCGTTGAGGTGGTGAAGATTTGCAATAAGTTGCGAATCATACAGTAGAGACGTTGCTCGCAACGTCTCACAATCATAATAATGAAAAAATATCCAATAATATAACGTCGCAATGTTTTGCACCACGTTATTACAAATTGAAATTTTAACCCAACTGGCTTGCAATAACCTTATACCACCAGTCCCAAGAGTATCCTCTTGATGTTGACGGATGATATACTGCTATCACGCGAGATTTCTTTCCGTTTTTCAATTGATAATAGCCGTTTCTCACATTGTAGCCGTCAACAACCAATGGCTCACCCTTAATCCAACCTTCGTTGGGCAAATTATCGTACAGGCGACCAACACCCCAGACGATTATCAAATCAGGTTGCAATTCATTGATTACCTCAAGAAATGCCTTTTGTCCTTCCATGTAGTCTTCGTAAGAGCCCGCAGTTCTGGTTTCTGTCATTGCGACCTGCAGGAAGTTGAAGAAAGCCAAAGACTGCCATATTTCATTTGAATCTTCAAGTGTAGTTTCCTTGTTGACAAGCGAGCGTTCAAACTTTTTGAATGTATTAGCCCACCCGCCAGTACTGCCATCCAACAATGATTCGATTATTTTAGTGGTGTTTAAATCATTACATTCTGGTGCATATTTTATCCCACATTCATCACACCCACCACAGTAATGACTTTCTCCCAACACTAGGATTTTCTTTTTGAAAATACCTCCATTCTTATAGTTTTTGCCAATCCACGGCTTGAAAAATACATGTTCCATAGTAAAATAGTTTATGCGCTTAATTATAATTTTCCAATCCATTTATTCCCAACGATGGCTGATTTCCTTCAATCGGCTGTCATATGTGTAAATCATCTTATTCCTACGGAAATTGGCAGAATTTCCTGCTATATTGCGAAATTCTCCGAGAGATGATTCCCAGTTATGGGCAATTTCTTTTAGTTTTTCATCCATTGTATAGAACATTTTGTTTTTTCTGAAAACGATGAATGTTCCACTGAATCCCATTAGTTCTCCTACAGAACTTTCCCAGTTGTGTGAGATTTCTTTTCCTTGTTCGTTCATAACATAGTACATTTTGTTTTTTATAATCACATCTGCTATCATAATTTACTGCCCTTGTCCGTGTCGGGCACAACCTTTAATTTTGCTTACTTGGTTCAGGCATCGGCATTCCTGTTATGTTATTTATTCGCTTTCTTTTTCTCCTTCAGGATAGTTTTATAGTCAGGATTTATTGAAACGACATTGTAAGGCCAGAATTTTACGAATGAATTAAAGAAATCGACCTTGTTTTCAAAGTATTGTCCGTTTTTTGTCCATTCATTGTTGAGTTGAGTGTTTATATCAACTGTGACTTCCATAAGTTTTTCAACAAGTGCGTTACTATATTTGCTGTTATATGCACTGGGATTTGCGATGTTTCTGGTAAGATACCCAGGACAATTGTTGTACATATCGTGATAGTTATAGTTCACAAATTTGAAACTTTTAAGCTCGGTGAAATTTGTCTGCTTGTAATCTTCAATAATCTTTTTGTTATTATTGGCGTCTGCAATTATCGAGTTGTATTTTTCGTTGATATTTTTTTTCTCTTTATTGAACCAATCTTTTATTTCTTGTCCTTTTTTGCCCGAATTCAAATCTAAAGGGAGAAATTTTATAGTTTTCTTGTCAAAATTATATTCTTCTTCCAGCAATTTTTGGTTATAGCTTTCTGCGATGGAGTCCAATTGTTTGTTATAATCAATGCATGCGATGGAATCTTGTTCCCTTTGTTTTGCAGCTTCGGCAATTGCAATTATCGACTTGTAATTGTTGATGATGTTATTCTTGGCAGTATTGTACCGAGTTTCTATTCCAGGTCCGCACTGTATCCTTACTGCGTTGATGATTTTCTTGGTAAAATTGTATTTATTTTGAAGCAATTCCTGATTGTATGCGAGAATGAGAGAATCAATTTCGCGGTTATACTTAATGCAAGCAATAGAATCCAATCTACGCTGTTCTGCAATGCGTTTTTCTTCCGCAATCCGTATCATATCTATATTCCATACAGCATCGGCACAGTACGGGTTTTGTATTCCAAGATCCTTGAATGCAAATTCTACTGCCTTGTATTTTCCTATTTGTACATCGTATTTTTTCCCTGAATATTTAATACGCTTTAAAACGAGATAATTGTCAACAAATACAAGATTGCCAATATCGCTTTTCTCCCATTTGTCATTTCTGTATTTATCCTTGAAATATGGAGCTTTTTCTACTGGAATAGGAATTGTGATGTTAAAAAATCTGTCTTTCTGGTAATCACCAGAATCAAAGTAAATTATAATTGGAAAATATTGATTGTCGGCATTGTATTGTTGTAAATCTCCGCGTATGTTAATTTTTTCGTAGTAATATGTAATTTTATCGGTGCACGTTTTGTAAAATTGATAAACGGAGCTATCTTTAAGTCTTTCTTCATATGTCGTACTCGATTCAAATTCGCCCTTCTGACACCATTCTTCAAAATTATTTTTAATTCTTTCTCTAATAATATAATAGTCTGTTTTTTTGAATTTTGCTTCTTCTTGTTCCCTTTTTTCCCTGTCAAAATCAACTTTGGTTTTCAGTTTTTTTGCAGCTTCCTGTTCGTTTATATACCACAAATAAATTTTTGCGCGAGAAGTATTTCTCCCTTTCAAGTATTCTGCCATACCGTTCATAAGTTCTAGTCCCACAATATCGTTAGGTTCAGAATATCCAAACTTTTGAGCCAATTCCTTGTCGATTTGCTCCAAGCGTTTCTGATAGGCGGTTTTTGTCGTGTTTTGTGCCATTGTTTCGTACGGCATAAAGGATATTAGGAAAACTAATATTCCCAAAAGTATACTTATAAACCTATTCATATTTATTGTAATTTGTTAAAGTTAAACATACTGCAAATTTATTCCTATAATATTCTCTTCGCATAATTTGCTGCCTATAGTTACTTTGCGTTCTGCACACAATTACTTTGCGTATTTCCGTTTTGTATGTCATTCCTTGAATTTTTGCTGCAATAATATGAAGTAGGTGCGCCAAAGCGTGTCGTAGGAGGAGGAAAAATACATAACCAATCATTAAGTTACTATTATGTGCGTTTTGAGCCAATTATATGATAGGTTGAATGTATTACGGTGTTGACTTGCGCGACTCTTTTTTTTGTAACTTTTTGGGAATTGATTCCAAAAAAGTTATAACTTTTGCGGAGTTGATTCCTAAAAAGTTATGTTTTTAGATTGATGCTTTGACTTTACTTCTCTTTATACCAGTGACTTAAATCTTCGAAGAAGTTGTGTTGCAATATTTGCGAAATCTTCATCAATGTATCGGTGTCAATCCATGGGCGCGAGAAGATGAGATAGATATTGTTGCGGTGACAGTTGAGCTGGGCAGCCAACCACGATACCCGTATGCCTTTCCTCGACATATATTCCTTGATATACTTTCCGATATGTATGTTTTCTTCTTGCATAAAAAGCGTGGAACTAACTTCTTGTATGAACATCAGGGTTTCCACGCCCCACATCTCTTAACAAGTTATTCCACGCCGTAGCAATTACGGCATTTGGTAACTTTCCTTGAGATGTCTTTGTCCTCCCAAAAGGGGAACGAGTGGAAATTTGATGTTCAAGGATAGCCACAAATGCTATCTGTTGTTATATAAGTTTTTTATTTCGTCTGTTTCGTAGTTTCTGTTTTTAGGTTACAATTATGTTTTGTGTATTGCAAAGGTACAAAATATTCTGAATATGCAGAATATGTTATATGATTTCCACAAACGTGGAAATTATTGTATAAATACCTAGCAGTATTATTATCGAGCCACCTACACGGTTGATTACCAGGAAGTGGCGAGGACGTATCTTCTTGCGGAAGAAACTGAGCGACATTGTGAGGAAGGTCCACCACGAGAACGAACCAAGGATGAAGCCAAGCATTATGAATATGCCTTTTATCAGTTCGTTGCTGTCGGAAACACCATCGCCAACTCCAACATTAAACATTGCAAAGAATGCAAAAATGTAGGTCATAGCCCCGATGAAGTTCGAAAGCGTGAGTCCAACCACCGATATAAAATCCTGCCATAACGAATTGCGGTTGTCCTTGCTTTGTCGGATGTCTTTTACTGCATTGCGCTTGAACATGAACACACCGAAAATGATGACAATGATTCCACCTATAACACCAAGTATGGGCTTGTATTCCTGTATTGTGTTGAAAATTAGCGAATAGAGGAAATAGGAGAGCGCAGCCATAAGTGTGTCGGCAAACACAACGCCCACCCCCGAAATAAACGACGATATGCGCGGACGAGTAAGCGCACGTTGGATGCACAATACCGCAACTGGCCCCACTGTTATGGAAGCCGTAAGTCCTACCATTGCCCCGTCACATATTTCAGAAATCATATTGCAAAGTAACAAACTTTTTTTCAAAGTATGTGTTTTAAAAATCTTATTTTTGGAACAAATTTTTCGAAATGGACTTTAGAACAATCAAGGCTTTGCTCGATGAGCGGTACGAAAAGTTTGCCGTGCCAAGTTTCGTGGAGAACGACCCCATACAGATTCCGCATTCGTTTTCGCGCAAGGAGGACATAGAGATTAGCGGATTCTTCGCTTCGATGATTGCCTGGGGCAACCGCAAGATGATAATAAACAATGCAAAACGTTTTATGCGGCTTATGGACAATGCGCCATACGATTTCGTTATGAACTTCGAGGAGCGCGACCTAAAACCCCTTGATGCCGCCGTACATCGCACTTTCAATGGCGACGATATGCGTTTCTTTGTGCGTTCGCTTGCAAATATATATCGCAATCATGGCGGACTCGAAGCTGTGTTTTCCAAGCATAAGGAAATGGACAAAAATCTGATGAACGTCCACTCGGTGCTATTTGAGATTCCGCACGAGGCTCGCAATATGCGCCACATTTCCGATATTACAAAAGGTTCGGCTGCCAAGCGGCTCAATATGTTCCTGCGCTGGATGGTGCGCGACGATGGACGTGGGGTAGATTTCGGATTGTGGAAGGGCATAAGTCCCGCCGACTTGCTTATTCCGCTCGACGTGCATTGCGGACGTTGCGCTCGCGACCTTGGCCTGCTAACACGCAATCAGAACGATTGGAAAGCTGTGCTTGAACTCACCGAAAACCTTCGCAAATTCGATCAGGCCGATCCTATAAAGTACGACTTTGCACTTTTCGGTTCGGGCGTAAACCAAAATCCAATGGCCTAATGCGTGACGATTTCTTCACATTCAAGCAGTTCCGCGTAATGCATCGCAAGTCGATTATGAAAGTCGGTACCGACGGCGTGCTGCTTGGTGCGTATGTCGATTGCAAAAACGCAAAACGTATCCTTGACATTGGCACTGGCACAGGCTTGCTTTGCCTTATGCTGGCGCAGAAATGCGATGCGCAAATTCACGGAATCGACATAAACGACGAGGCTGTAGAAGTTGCTAGGTTCAATGTCGAGCAGAGCAAGTGGAGTGATAGAATAACGGTTTTCCAGTTGTCGGTGCAGGATTTCGTGTCAGAGGAAAAATATGACCTTATTGTCTCGAATCCGCCATTTTATACCACCGATGTCGTTGCTCCCGAGAAGGGCAGGGCGCTGGCCCGTCATGACCTTAGCCTCAACATTTCCGAACTGGCGGTTTCGGTAGATAGGCTTTTGTCCGATGATGGACGTTGCTACGTGATTTATCCCACCGAACAGGCAGCCTTGTTCGAAACAGAAGCTTCAAAGCTCGGATTATTTGCTCTCCGCAGGTTGTATGTCTCGTCGCGTCCCGATGTGCCACCCATACGAACCATTCTTGAATTGAGCCGAAAACAATGCCCGCCAGAAAATGATTCGCTTTTCATTGAAAATGGTGCACGGCACGACTTCAGCGAAAAATACAAGTCGCTGACAAAGGATTATTACTTAAAATTTTAGGCTTAGAAAAGTCCAAGAGTGAGAGCAAGATAAACTCCTGGAGCGTTCAGTATCGACTGGTTGTAAAGTTCGGGTTTCTTTACGTTGATGTGGAACTGGTAGTTGATGCCCAACGAAATTTTCAGGATGTCGGTTATTGAGTATTCCACGGCTGCCGATGGTACAATAGCCACAAATCCAGCTTTGTCGTAGCCTTTTCGGCTAACTGAATTTATCAGTAATGATGCCCCGTAACCAATTTTTATGTCGGTAACTAGGTGAAATGAATGGTCGTTGAAAAAAGGATATCCGAAATATATTCCGCCATGGCTTTGCCTCATGTTATGCGGTTCCGAGTCGGTTCCAACAATTTTGACCGAATTGGTCATGCCTTCGTAGTATGCGCCAAGTCTGAAGTCCTTTATTATGAATCCGCAGTTGCCGCCAAGCGATATCGACATTCCCTTTTCTACAGGATAAAATTGACCGTTGAACGAGCAGAAGCCTCCCTGCTGGTATTCGTTAGGCTCAACTTGCGAAAATCCAGCAAGCGTCGAAACTAGCATTAGCAATATGGAAATTAGTTTTTTCATCATATATCAAACTAATTATTTGCGGAATTATTGTGCGGTATTTAAAGAAACAGCGGATTATCTCCGCTGTTTACATGATATGATTATCAAATTTTAATTAAAACCTCCAAGTTTGATGATGTCGATGCGCTTGTTTACGCACATTACAGGAATCTGAGCAGCTAAGGCTTCGTTCTCTGGATTCTTGATGTCCTTGATGTACGACTTGTACTGGTCGGTCATGAAGATAACAAGGTCGCATTCTGCTTCGTTGGCGTACTTGTACATTTCGTCCGAGAAGTTCTTCTTGCTTTCGAGGAACTTTATGTCGTAGTCGATAAGATTGTCGTTGAACAAGTTCTCTGCGAAAGTAATAGTGTTTCTGATGTCCTTTCTGCTGAATCCATCGCTGTCTTGGTATGATATGATGTAAACCTTGCTTTCGAAAAGAGTATTCAAGAATCTTACCCAGTTGACTCTGATTCTCGAAGACTTGTCAGCATCGATTGGAATGAGGATACGGTCGTATTCACCATAGATTGGCGGATTCTGAACAAGTATGAATGGTATTGTAACAAACTTCTCGACAATCTTCATTGCCTTCTTCAGATTCTTTACTCCATGAGTTCCCATTACTGCAAGGAGTGCGTCGATTTCTGTTCCATACTTGTAAATTTCCTTGTCTACGTCACCTTTTCTAACTTCAACTGTAACGTCAAGATTCGGCTTGTCTTTCTTGAATTCGTCGATTATACCCTGCAACTTTGCTTTAGCAGGTTCTATTTCATCACTCTTAGATACGATATGAATTACATTAATCGGATTGTTGTGAGTTTTACCAATCATAAAGGCGTGTTCTAGTGCATACGCGCCTACTTCTGTAAAATCGTGCGGTACTAATATAGGTCTCATACTTCTTTTATATTAAGATGTATAAATAAAAAACAATTCTCATTCTCGGCAAATGTATAAAATATAATCGTACCGACAAAAGATTTTATATACTTTTTTCAATAGGTATTTTTACGTGTAAAATTTACCTCCATAAAAGGTTGTCTTTTCGCGTTGGTATAGCTTTTAGTTGCTAAATAAGTTTACCCTGTTGGAACTCTTCATCATCCCTTCAAATCAAGCAGTTGTATCTGCAGCGAGGTTTGGTTCATGAAGTTGTTTTCTACCAAATGGTAGCAGATGTCGAACGGCTTGTAATCTGAGATTTTGTCGTAGCAGTTGCCAAATCCGAAACCTACTCCGTCGATGCAGTTGTTGTCGCCGACCTGCTGTACTATTTTCAGTTTCAGGTGCTCGAGGTTCTTGCCGATTTGGCGTCCCATGCCATTGTCGTAGATTTGTCGTGATGCGAACACCGGCGACATGTTTCCAGGTCCGAAAGGCGCAAACTGCTTCAGTATGCGGAAGGTCTTCGGCGTGATTTCCTTTATCAGGATTTCGGTGTCGATGCGGATTACTGGCCTACGCTGGTCTTCGGTTATGTTGGCTCTGACATATTCCTCGAATCTTTTCTTGAAATGCTCAAAGTTTTCCTTCTTCATGGTAAGTCCTGCCGCGTAGGTGTGTCCACCGAAGCTTTCGAGCAGGTCGCCGCAGGCTGTTACGGCACTATACAGGTCGAAGCCTTCCACCGAACGTGCCGAGCCTACTACAAGTCCGTTGTTTTCGGTTAGCACGATTGTTGGACGGTAGTACGATTCGGTAAGCCGCGATGCTACGATTCCCACTACGCCTTTATGCCAGTTTGGCGAGAAAACTACCGTCGAATAAGCATTTTTCAGGTTTTCGTCGCTTTCAATCTGCGCAATTGCTTCCTCGGTAATGTTGCGGTCGATTTCCTTGCGGTAGCTGTTCATGCCGTCGATCGAATTTCCGATTTGCAAGGCAAAATCGCGGTCGGTGGTTGTCAGCAGTTCGACGGCGGTCTTGCCGGTGTCGATACGTCCTGCTGCATTTATTCGAGGCCCAATCTTAAAGACTATGTCGTTTATCTGTATCTCCTTGTTGCTTAGGTCGGTAAGGTCGATGATGCTTTCGAGGCCTGTGCACGGAGAGGTGTTCAGTTCCTGTAGCCCGTAGTATGCCAGTATGCGGTTTTCATCGATTATCGGTACAATGTCGGAACCTATGCTCACGGCAACAAGATCAAGATAACGTGTGATGTCCTCGAGGTCGAAATTATGCTTCTGTATGTATCCTTGTAGGAGCTTGAATGCTACGCCGCAGCCTGATAGTTCGTTGAACGGGTATCTGCAGTCTGGACGTTTCGGGTCGAGCACTGCGAAAGCCTTGGGCAGTTCTTCGCCCACGGTGTGGTGGTCGCATACAATCACATCCATGCCCTTGCTGTTGGCGTAGTCGATTTTTTCGTTGCCCTTTATGCCGCAGTCGACTGTAATTAGCAGCGTCGTGCCGATTTCGGCGGCGTAGTCTATCCCCTGTGTCGATAGCCCGTAGCCTTCAAGGTAACGGTCGGGGATGTAGAAATCGACGTTTGCGTTGCGGCTTTTCAAGTAACGTAGCATAAGTGCGGTTGCTGTGGTGCCGTCGACATCGTAGTCGCCAAAAATCAGAATTTTCTCTTTGTTGTCTATTGCGCGGGTAAGACGGTCAACTGCCTTGTCCATGTCCTTCATCAGGAAAGGGTCGTAGAGGTCGGCAAGCTGTGGACGGAAAAATCGCTTGGCTTCGTCGTAGTTGTGTATTCCGCGCTGGACTAACAAAGTCGCAACCAATTTGTCAACGCCAACTTCTTTCATCAGCCTTTCCACCGATTCTTTGTCGTCACATTCCTTAACCGTCCAAAGCTTTTCCGTCATTGTAATTTTTTTTAGGCGGTAAAAATAATATTAAAAATAAAAAAAGTCGGAAATATTTCCGACTTTTTTGTGAACAATCCAACAAATAGTTTCTAAGTTTCTTGGTTTCTATGGGCTTCGCCCGTTTATAGGTTGGTTGTCTTTTGCCTTTTTGTCTATTGTTTTGCATCTTGTCGTCAACCCAGAAATGTGCAACATTCAAACGGCTTTAGCCATGAAACGGCGAAGCCATTGAAACCCACATTGTGGTTATATCTTGTCAAATCCAGTGTATTTTCTCAATACTTCCGGCACAATTATTCCATCTTCGGTCTGGTAGTTTTCGATTATTGCTGCCATGATTCTCGGCAATGCCAATGCGCTACCGTTCAAAGTGTGGCAAAGTTGTGTCTTCTTGTCAGCGGTGCGGTATCTAAGTTTCAGACGGTTGGCCTGGAAATCTTCGAAGTTGGAAACCGAACTTACTTCAAGCCACTTTTCCTGTGCTGCCGAGAATACCTCGAAGTCGAATGTGAGCGACGATGTGAAGCTTATGTCGCCACCGCAGAGACGCAATACACGGTAGGGGAGTCCCAACTTAATGAGCAGACCTTCTACGTGAGCCTTCATTTCTTCCAATGCCTGGTACGAATCTTCGGGCTTACGTATCTGGACGATTTCAACTTTGTCGAATTCGTGCAGACGGTTGAGTCCGCGTACGTTGGCGCCCCAAGAACCAGCCTCGCGGCGGAAACATGCCGAGTAAGCAACGTTCTTTATCGGGAAGTCCTTTTCGTTGAGGATGACATCGCGGTAAAGGTTGGTTACAGGAACTTCGGCGGTCGGGATGAGGTAGTAGTTGTCCAAAGTTGCATGGTACATCTGTCCTTCCTTGTCGGGAAGCTGACCTGTTCCGTAACCGCTGTCTTCGTTCACCATCAGTGGGGGAAGCACTTCGGCGTAGCCAGCCTTTTCGGCTTCGTCGAGGAAGAAGGTTATGAGTGCGCGCTGCAATTTTGCACCCTTGCCCAGATATACTGGAAAACCTGCTCCGGTAATCTTAGTGCCGAGGTCGAAGTTGATGATGTTCAGGTCCTTGATAATTTCCCAATGCGGTTTCTTGAACTTGAGTTCGGGGATAGTTCCGCCCATCTTTTCAACTACGTTGTCGTCTTCGCCCTTGCCGCATGGAACCGATTCGTGCGGAGTGTTTGGCAGAAGCAACATGTAGCCGTTGAGTTCCTTTTCGGCTTCGGCCTGCTTTGCTTCAAGTTCTCTTACTTGCTCCTTCATTTCAGCGGTCTTCGACTTGGCTTGTTCGGCTTCGTCTTTCTTGCCTTGAGCGAAAAGTTGTCCAACTTGCTTGGCTATGTTGTTCAATTCCTTGAGTATGTTGTCCTTTGTAAATTGGCATTCCTTGCGGCGGTCGTCGCATGCTATTATTTTTTCTACTAGTTCTGTTGCGTCGAAATTCTTTATTTTCAGACGGTTGATGACGAAATCCTTGTCGTCGCGGATTAACTTTAATGTAAGCATTTTCTGAAAAATTTAATCGGGTGCAAAGTTATAAAAGATTTTTGCTGCTGTATTAAAAAAATATTGCTGTCACAAAATAAAAGTTGAAATATTATATATAGGTATAAGCCAAAAATAAAGTGGCAAAAATGTTGTCATAAATTGTCGTTTAGACTTTATTTTGTGCTTTTTGCGGCTTCGTTTATCTTTACAGTTGCGTCGACCTTCCTATTATTCTGGTCAATTTCCACTTCTATGTATCCCTTGTCGAAGTTGTCGGTGCAATAACCTGCAACGTATTCGTCGAGGCTTAGGCGTTGCCCTGGCACTGGCGGGAAAAGGCTTGCCTGAAGCGAACCGAACACACCTGTCGGCATTCCGTCCGAACCGAGCACAAGGTTTTCGCCAGGCTTGAATCCTGCCTTGTCGATGAGCATACGGAACGGGTCGTTGCGCTCACAGTATGCTTTGGTAAGACGGTCGGCATAGTCGATGCTGTCCATGTTGAAATTTGGCTGCATGCTCAGAGTTAGATTTAGGTCGCGAGCTTTCATGGCCTGCTTTTCGGTGATGAACTGCGTGTGTTCCAGACGAATGAATCTGTCGGGCGAGTGTCGCATGACATTTTCGAGGCAGCGTAGCACCTGCTCTATTGCATTTTCGCCTATGCAATGTATTGCCATTGCTGTGCTGTAGCCGAAAAT
>CADARW010000027.1 GCA_902790405.1 uncultured Bacteroidia bacterium | reverse complement strand
ATTAGGGTGACGGTCCCTTTTTCGGCTTGATAAGTCGAAATACTTCCGTCAAGAAGTTTCCCCTTGAAATCTGTAATTTTGGTGGGCGCAGCCTGAAAGCGTTCCTGCCCGCATGCAGAAAACAGGATTGCAAGTGCCAAAAGCAGCAATGCATCCGATTCGGGAATTTGGCATATTACCAGCGCGGACATATTATTAATATGGAACCCGAAAATACCGAATGCGACGAATATGCACTTGCAGAAAACTACGCAGCAATAGTGCCTGTCCGAGCCGATTTTACCGAATACAAAATGATTGACGAACTAAAAAATTGGAATTTATAATATGGAAGCAAGACCTAACATGATAAAAAGATTCAACAAACCGATTTTCGGATTGTTGATTGGTATAATTGTACCGATAATCGCCTTTTTCATTTATTTCCTTATCGAACACATAATGTACGGATGGGGATTTGTCGATTTCATAAACAGGCTTATCGAAATAAAGTCGATATTGCCACCAAGTCTTTGCGTTTTCGCCGACCTTATCCCCTACTTCATTTTCAAGAAGTTGGACTACTGGTACGCTGTTAAAGGACTGGTATTCTCGTTGGTAATCTACACGCTGATATTTGTTGTACTCACATTCATGAAATGAGGTACTTTGTAATAGCAGGAGAAGCCTCTGGCGATTTACACGGTTCGTTCCTAGTAGAACAAATAAAAATTGCCGATTCCGAAGCCAATATTGAAGGCTGGGGTGGCGACCTTATGGCTGCACAAGGCGTAAAACTGCACAAGCATATTCGCGATCTGGCATTTATGGGATTCGTCGAAGTTGCCAAAAACCTATCGACAATTTTTGCTAATATAAAGCTTGTAAAACAGCAGATTACCGATTTCAAGCCCGATGCTCTTGTTCTTGTCGACTACCCGGGATTCAACTTCCGCATTGCAAAATGGGCAAAAAAACAAGGCTTCAAGGTGCTGTATTTCATATCGCCAAACGTTTGGGCATGGAAGGCTAACCGTGTGTATAAGGTTCGCGACAATACCGACCGCATGTACACGATTCTTCCTTTCGAAAAGGCATTCTATGCAAAATACAACATCGACGTCGAGTACTACGGGCATCCGCTTGTCGATGTAACTTCCTCGTACAAAGCAAAAAGCACTGAAGAATTCCGCCAGATGCACAACCTTCCCGACAAGCCGATAATAGCCACCATGGCAGGAAGCCGCAAGCAGGAAATCAGCCGTATGTTGCCCGTAATGCTCGAAACAGCAAAGAAATTTCCTCAATACGAGTTCCTTATCACAGGTGCGCCTGCCATCGACAAGGAATATTACGAGCAATTTCTCACACAAAAGCCAGAAAACGTTGAACTTCTGTTCAACAGCACCTACGAAATTCTCTCCCACGCCGAAGCAGGACTTGTAACCTCAGGCACAGCAACCCTCGAAGCCGCATTGTTTGGCGTTCCGCAGGTCGTATGCTACAAGGCCGATGCGTTTTCGGTATTCATAGCACGACAAGTATCTCGTTTTTCGGGCGTCAAATACATATCGCTGGTAAACCTTATACTCGACAAGCCTTGCGTGCGCGAACTCATACAAGACGACCTTACGGTTCAAAATGCAACCGACGAACTAAGCAAAATAATAGCAAGCGGAGAAAAGCGCGTCACCATCGAAAACGACTACAAGGAACTATTTGGGCGACTTGGCGAAAAAGGTGTTTACCTTAGAATTGCCAACGATATGGTAAAACGGGCTTCAACTACAAACGCCTAAGAAGTTCATAATCGTTTTTGCACATCCTTTCGAAAATATTTTTCACAATTGGACAAGTCTGAGTATTCAACTCACAGATTTTCAATATGCCTTTGATATTCTTTGAATCGGTGTGCGGATATTCGCGGCAAGCCTTTGTGCGTGAATTATAGAGCATGCAATAATTGTCGGGCATAAGGAAAGGACAAGGCATTTCTTTGAAAACATAATCTCCATCTTCATCGATGCGGAGATACTGGTTAATAAAAGCCGACTCTTTCATTTTCAAGTGAGTAGCCATACGGGCTATGTCGTTCTGAATAAAGCGAGGGCCAAGACTACGACAGCAATTGGCGCATTGCAGGCAATCGATTTTTTGCGATTCCTCGTCGTGCAGACGATGAAACAACGCGTCAAGTTTCTTGCCGTCGAGACGTTTCAGGCGCTTCATCAGTTCTGCATATTCGCCTTCCATATTTATTCAGCTTTTATCACCCTATGCGAAACCGATACGCCTTCCGACCTTACATTCACAATATATGCACCGTTGGGCAAGTCGGCAACATCGTATTCGAGTACCTCGTCAGCTAGTACATTCTCTTGGTAATGACGCAACAATACACCAAGTGAAGAATATATATCCACCGACACCTCACGAGGTTTTTCTGTTCTAATCCTCATGGTCAACACATCGGATACTGGGTTCTGCACTATCGACAGGAAACCAGCATCGGTCGATTCCGAAGCAAAGCCGACATCACCAAAATCGAATTCTGCGACCACAGGAAGATGGTCGCTCATGTTGTATAACGCATCGATTACATTTGACGGCAAAGTATTGTTCTGAGGCGAATTGATAGCACCATTGAACCTATTTCCGTCCTGTCCCACAGCCCAATACGAATTAGGATGATATGTTATACCTTTGGTTCCGTTGATTATGCTACCCGACATAAGTATGAAGTCGAAACGGTCGTCCATACCGCCACCAGAAAAACAGTCGGTGCTGCCACTATGAGTAGATTGCGTATGGTATTCGCTAAAATTACTATTAATGGTCCAATCTCCCATTTGGTTTACAGGATCGTAGAATGCAATGGGCATATACGATGGATTCACTAGATTTTGGAACGCAGGCTCCGATGCCTTATAAACATTGAAGTCGCCACAGACAATAAAATTGTCGTTGTTGCCCTGTGTAACCAGATAGTTCATAAAATCTTGAATTTCTGTTCCGCGTTGCGCAGGACATTCTGAACAATGATATTCATCACCAGCCTTTAGATGAGCAATTGCAACCTTTAAAGTGTCACCAGTTGAAATATGTTTCAGTTTGTAGATGTTTATCTCGCGAATATCGGTATTGACTTTGGTTTGGGCAACAAGTATCAGTTTCTTTTTGTCGTAAAAAAGAGCATTATTAAGATATTCGTTTCCCGATGCCGATGCCGATGCCCAACGATTAACTCCATTGACATTCAGCGAGTTGCCTAGTATATACGAAATTGTATATGCCAATGATTGATGACTTTTGCCTACTTCGCAGCAACAAAGTATGTCTGGCTGCTGATTGGCGACAATGGTCGCCAGATAGCCAGCCTTAGTTTGGTATGAATTGTTTTCTGCCGTACAATAACTTGTAAGATTATTGAAATTCAACAAGTTGTAACTCATCACCTTTATCCTGCCCTGCG
This sequence comes from uncultured Bacteroidia bacterium, assembly GCA_902790405.1. Lineage (GTDB taxonomy): Bacteria > Bacteroidota > Bacteroidia > Bacteroidales > ML635J-15 > Bact-19. Next base: position 23,504 of record CADARW010000027.1, on the reverse strand, counting down.
AAAAGACGGACAGCGAAAAAGCAACAAGTGCCAACAATAATATTTCGAACCTAATACGCATATACCGAATTAATTCATTATTGTTTTCTGCTTTACTTCAATAATTTTGCCATACTTTGCAAGTTCCTTCATGTTGATTTTCTTCTTATTACCGACAATGGTAATAAGCATCGGGCGACCATGAATATTCTGCTTATAAAAATCTACAATATGGGCAAAATCTAACGAATTATAAATGTCGTATTGCACAATACGTGGGTCTTCGCTGTATCCGAAAAGTTTCCATCTTTCAACGGTTTCGGTTATTTCACGCTTACTTGGCGAAGAAGTCAGAAGCGACTGCATCAAATAATCCTTTACGCCACGCATACGCTGTTCCTTAATAGGCATGTCGTTGATGAGTCCTGCCATAACCGATATTGCATCAATTGTCTTGTCGCTCTGTGTGCCGACGAAAGCCAAGAATTTGGACTTCTCCTTCTTGGTCAATCCAGTTCGGCTAACAGCATACGCCGTGTAAGCCATAGAGCGGAACTCCCTGATTTCCTGGAACACAATCGACGACATTCCTGTGCCAAAATACTGGTTAAACGCATCTTGACTTGCCATCTGCTTTTCGTCAAGCACATCGCCTTGGATATAGAAGTAAATCTTGCTCTGCAAAGCCTTCGAGTCGTTGAGGAAAAGTATTGTATTTTCGGCATATTCCTTTGTTGGCAGAATCTTCGGGAACTCCTCGTCCAGTTTTGTCGGGATTATCTTCGGTGTCACATTCTTTTTAGTCACAGAACTTCCTGTAATATTCTTAACAAATGACAAAATCTCATCAATTCCTAGACGTCCAGAATAATGCACCGTAAACGGATACGACTTTACTTGTTTTAGTGCATTCATCATATCGTCGGAAGTCATTTTCGACACCTCTTTTGCACTTGCACGACGCAAATACTTCGAATTTTCACCAAAAATACCGTATTGCAATAAAGCCGATGCAATATCATCTGTCGATTCGCGCTCCATCTTGCGATCCATGGCATCTTCCTCTACAATGCGTTCCAACTTTGAATCATCGGCTTTTGCATCGTTAAGCAAACTCAAGACAAGACCGACCGACTCCTTGAAATATTTGTTGAAACCATCAACATAAACAGTAAAATAATTGTCGTTGGCCGATACTGAATACGATGCCGCATATTTTTGCAGCTCCTTGTTCAGCTCGTCATTTGTATATTTCGACGTGCCAATGTATTGGAGATAAGAAGCCAACTGCTCGTATTTTGGATTATCCTTCAAACCGGTCTTGAACTTTATTTCCAAATTGAAAATATCGTTCTGCCCGAACTTAGAGTAATACAAGTCGACGCCTTTGTTAATCTCAACATATTCATAATCATCACCTTCCTTCACAAACTTTGGGGTCATCGACTTGACGGGCATTTCCTCGAACTTCTTTGCATATTCCGACGAAACCTCAGCGTTTTCGGGGACTACAGGATCGAATCCTGGCTTGTCAAGTTTATCCTTCTTCGGGAATCCCATCTTGGAATGATATGACAAGTAGTTCTCGTTTAAATATTTTTCTGCAACCTTCTTTATGTCGGCAGGAGTTATACTTCCAATAATTTTTGGATATTCAAGGACTTCATCCCATTTTTTACCCGACAAGAAGCACTCGCCCATTTTGTAGGCTCGCATTTCGGGATCTTCCATTTCCGACTCGAAATCCTTTATCATTTCAAGCTTTATCGACTCAAGCCATTCCTTGTCAACTTCTTCGGTATGCAGACGGTTTATCTCGTTGACAACCAGTGCTTCTGCATCTTCGAACTTCTGACCGAGAATTTTTGGCACATACAATATCATCATTCCACCGTGGTCGAGATGTTCGTAGTCGATTGCCATTGCTGCAAGTAACTTTCTGTCGTTCATAAGCTTGTCGAGATAACCTGTAGACGACGAATTATTCAGTAAGGTCTGGCAAATCGAAAGTGCATATTTGTCCTTGTCGTTCATTGTTACAGTACGATAACCGAGCACGCCCATCCTTACAGGAGTGAGAGCCACCTCTACAGACTCAACGCCATTGAAAGGCTTTTCCTCGTACTTTGGATACTGAGGAACCTTACCCTTGCGCCATTCTCCGAAATACTTCTCAATCAATGGTTTAACTTCCGAAACCTTAAAATTACCAGTCATTATCAGAGCCATGTTGTTAGCAACATAATATGTGTCGTACATCTTCTGCATGGTTGAAAGCGAAGGATTCTTTATATGATCGGCCTTACCGATAACAGTCTGAGTTCCATATGGATGTTTCTTATAGAAATACGACATGAACGACTCCATAAGGTTAGAACTGAATTCATCAGCATACATGTTCTTTTCTTCGAAAACTGTTTCCAATTCAGACTGGAACAATCTGAAAACTGGATGTTTGAAGCGGTGCGAGTACAATTCCATCCATTTTTCCATCTGACCAACAGGGAAAGCGTTGAAATATGCCACAACCTCGTCGGAAGTAAAGGCATTCACCATAGTTGCCCCCATACCGTCGAGCAGTTTATCCAACTCGTTTGGAATAGCATATTTGCCTGCCTTCAGCGACAAAGCATTTATTTCTTTTTGGATTTCCTTGCGGCGAGCATCGTCGGTAGTAGCGGCAAGTTCATCGTACTTCATTACAATGCTGTCGAGGTAAACCTTTTCGGCCTTGTAATCGATTGTTCCAATCTCGTCAGTTCCCTTGAACATCATGTGTTCAAGGTAATGCGAAGTGCCCGTATGGTCGGCCGGATCGTATTTTCCACCAGTCTTAATAGCAATAGCGCCAAGAACAACCGAAGCATTCGGGTCTTCGTTGAGATATACGCTCAAGCCATTAGGCAGTTCATAATTTACCACTTCTAGACTTTTATTCTTCTGCGAGAATACGACCGAACCGCATAAAATCGCGACAATCAAGTACAATAACTTATTCATTTTCAATATGTTTATATTTTTTCTTAAAATCTTTTTTCTTCAACACAACAGTAGAAACTATCGACACGTCCTTTTTGGGAGTATAGTCGAGAGATGTTTCCAATCTGGAGAACTTTTCGAGCATATCCATACCGACGACGATTTCGCCAAAGACAGTATAAACGCCTTCGAACATCGGAACTCCGCCAGTTTCAAGGTACTTTTCGATATTCTTTTCGGAAACCGAGAACAACTCTACTCCATCCTTCTCAATTTGCGGCTTTACCATCTCCATGACGCGGGCATATATCTCGTTGTATTGCTTCATAGTTTTCATTGAACACAATGCGTCAAGGCTATCCTTCAGCGATTTATTTTCGGGATGAGACAAAAACTCGTCTATATATATTTTATAGGTATCTCGATTCTTTAGGGCAACAGCAATCTTTATTTCGTTAGCGGTTATCTTTTTTCCGCCATCGACAATAAAAAACAAAGATGCATCCGACTTTTTGTCAGGATTCTGTGAATCCGGAAGTCTTTTCATTGCTACAGCGCCACGTTTGGGAAGAATCTTAGAATTAAATTCAGACGGAAGAACAGCATCGTTGACAAGGTCGGTTTGCATTACGTTGCCTTCGTCATAACCTTTGCGCAAACCTAACGAATATTCGCTGTTTCGCACCGACTTATACAACGTAGTTTCATCGTATGAATGCGACGAACACCTATCAATAAAATTGTCTCGGTGCTTAGGCGTCCCCTGATATAATCCTACGACGAAATTGCCTTCAGTCGTCTCTATTTCAACGTAATTCTTTATTTTAAGCGGATTACGAATCACGCTGCAGGACTGTAATAATCCTGAGACAAATAGCACAACTAGTAGTATCCGCAATATTTTTTTCACAAATAAATAATTTATATTGTTTTTTTTATTAATATTGTGGGCGTAAAATTAGCAAAAATTTCACGATGAGTATGAAAAAAAATATTGCAATTATTTTGGCTTTGGCAATAGTGCTAGGAGCCATGAGTTTAATGTCGGGATGCAGACAACCAAAAGCACCCAAAGCTATAGTTACAATTGTCGACACCGACAAGCAACCTGTTGAAGGTGCGATGGTTATCGTTAAGGCAAATAATTCTGACAGCGCCCATACAATGGTGTATCTGAAAGACGAAACCAAGTCGATTGCCGACACCCAGTACACAAAGTCGGACGGTGTTATCGAATATGAATTCAAGTACGAATCCATCCTGAAGGTTGAAGCAACAAAGAAAGCCGACAAAAACCATCAGATAAGGCGTGGCATGGGCGTTCTTGTTCTCGAAAACGACAAGACCGCAGAGGTAACAATCGAAATAAACGAACAAACTGTATTCAACTAGGATTCTGCCATGAAAAAAGCGTTTTTGGTAATAGCATTTGTAGTCTTTGGCGCATATGCTTTTGGACAAGTTGTAATAACGTCAAGTAACTACTACACACCAGGAAATGTAGCGCGGGACTTATATATAGTAGAAAACGACGAGACTGACATTGTTCCTATTGCCAACATTGTCAGCAGTCCTTTTGAACTTGGCAATTCGCTAGAAAACATGTTCGGCGCATACGGAATAATAGACACAGCTGTATACAACGAGCCTCTGACTGATGGTGAATTTACCGAAGAGACGTGCTCATACGCCGACGAAAACGGAATGACAACTCACATAAAAGTTACCGACGAAAAGGCCGTTTGCCTCGGTATAAGCGGTGCTTTATCGCGTTTTGGTCTCGACGACAACATGGAACTTGAATTCGACGAGCCAATGGATATTATAACATTCCCTGCTCAATTGAACTCGCAGACCAACAGCACTGCTCATGGACTATACCTGAAGCACATAAGCACAATGCAGTCGTCATTCGACGGAATGCAATACGGTCCATATATTTACCAAATGCTTATAGCAGAGTACGATTCTATAAAAATCGACATGGCAGTAACCTACACTTCCACATTCAATGAAAGCGGCAACCTGTCACTTACCGGCAACAGAATGCAACAGGGCAACTACGAATATTTGCGTGAAAACAGGCAGTTCTCGTACGTTACTAACATGTACCTGCACAGAATAAACAGTACAGAATTCACCAATATTAACGATTGTACGCTAACAAACGACATGTTGACATTTTTGTTGGGAACCAACACAATAAACCTTGGCCAAGCAATGGGCAACTTTATGGGTATAAGCTTCCCGATGTCGTCGACCAGCACAACGCTCAACTACTGGATTGCAAACGACAATTATCCAATTGTCGAAATGACAACCAATGAAGATGCTAGCGCAGTAAAAAGACTTGCTGTTAGATATGGTGAAAATGAAGTGTGCGCAGAAATCCAAAAGATTTCGGCAAACATCTACCCTAACCCGACAACAGATTTCCTCAACATCGAAATCGAAGATTTGACAGATGGAACAATCAGCATTTTCTCGGTTAACGGTTCGCTTGTAAAGGAAGAAAAGATAAACGGCACACACAACAGCATTAATGTTAGCACCTTGCGAAATGGAAATTATTTTTTCAGAATTTCGTGCGGCGATAAAGAAATAAATGGTAATTTTGCCAAGAATTAATCTAACGGATTGGGGTATTAGCTCAGTTGGCTAGAGTGCATGGCTGGCAGCCATGAGGTCATCGGTTCGACCCCGATATACTCCACCAGAAGGAAGCGGCTGATTAGCCGCTTTTTTTGTCAAATAATGCTACATTACCTTATAAATCGCCAAAAACCAGGCGATTCTGCAGCAATTCATTTTTTATCAACAAATTGATGTTATATATAATAAGGTATAATTTTTTTTATTAATTTTGCGCCCGTTTTAAGGAATTATAAATTTAAATTTACTGTTAAATGAGTAAAGTAAAGTATGTTTACACCTTTGGTGGAAAGACAGCTGAAGGTAAAGCCGACATGAAAAACTTGTTGGGCGGCAAAGGTGCCAACCTTGCCGAAATGTGTTTGCTGGGACTTCCGGTTCCCGCTGGTTTGACAATCACAACTGAATGTTGTACAGCTTACTACGCAAACAACTGCAATCTCCCCGACACATTGATGGAAGATGTATGGGAAGGAATGAAGAATGTTGAAAACATCATGGGCATGAAATATGGCGACACCGAAAATCCTCTTTTGGTATCGTGCCGTTCGGGAGCTCGCAGCTCTATGCCTGGTATGATGGATACAGTTTTGAATATAGGTTTGTGCTCGAAGACAATCCCTGGCCTCATTAAGAAGACTAACAACCCACGTTTCGTTTACGACTCATATCGTCGTCTTATTATGATGTACGCCGATGTCGTAATGGAAAAGGCTGAAGGTATTGAACCTGCCGACGGCAAGGGAATCCGCAAGATCCTCGACGATATGCTCGACGAATTCAAGCACAACAAGGGATACAAGTCAGATACCGAAATTACTGCTGACGAACTTAAGCAACTTGCCGAAGAATTCAAGGCTAAGGTTAAGGAAGTTCTCGGAACCGAATTCCCGGATGACGCACGCGCTCAGATGGAAGGCGGTATCAAGGCCGTTTTCAAGTCATGGAACGGAAAGAAGGCTATCTCCTACCGTCGTATCGAAGGTATTCCAGACGACTGGGGTACAGCAGTAAACGTTCAGGCAATGGTATTCGGTAACATGGGCGACAACTCTGCTACAGGTGTTGCTTTCACCCGTAACCCAGCTACCGGCGACAACCAGTTCTACGGCGAATGGCTTATCAACGCTCAGGGCGAAGATGTAGTTGCAGGTATCCGCACCCCAAACCCACTGAACGACGACACAAAGAACGAACAGAACAAGCATATGAAGTCGATGCAGGAACTCATGCCGCAGACCTACAAGGAACTCTGCGACATCCGCAACATCCTCGAAAAGAACTTCCACGATATGCTTGATATCGAATTCACTATCCAAGACGGAAAACTCTATATGCTCCAGTGCCGTGTTGGTAAGAGAACTGGTGTTGCTGCATTGACAATGGCTCTCGATATGCTCCACGAAGGTCTTATCGACGAGAAGGAAGTTGTAATGCGCCTCACTCCTGCTCAACTCGACGAACTCCTCCACCCGATTCTTGATGCTGCCGACGAAAAGAAGCACACCGTTATCGCTAAGGGTCTTCCCGCTGGTCCTGGTGGTGCAGTTGGAAAGGTTGCCCTCACAAGCGAAAAGGCAATGCAGTACAACAAGGCAAAGGTTAAATGCGTTCTCGTAAGAGAAGAAACCAACCCAGAAGACGTTGAAGGTATGCGTGCTGCCGACGGTATCCTTACCGCTCGTGGTGGTATGACTTCACACGCTGCTCTTGTTGCACGTGGCTGGGGTAAGTGCTGCATCGTAGGTTGCGAAGACGTTAAGATCGACTTTGCAAAGGGCGAAGTTCACATTGGTGACAAGACCTTCAAGGAAGGTGATACATTGAGCCTCAATGGTTCGAAGGGTTGGGTTTACGCCGAAGAAGTTAAGATGATCGACGCTACCGAAAATCCTCTCTTCCAGGAATTCATGAAGCTCGTTGACAAATACAGAACTATGGGTGTTCGCACAAATGCTGATAACCCAGAAGATGCTCAGAACGCTATCAACTTCGGCGCTGAAGGTATCGGTCTGTTCCGTATCGAGCACATGTTCTACGGCAAGAACAGCGAAAAGCCGTTGGAAAAGCTCCGCAACATGATTCTTTCGAACACAACTGCAGAACGCGTTGCTGCTCTCAACGAACTCGAACCATACATCAAGGAAGCTGCAAAGGGCACATTGAAGGTTATGAATGGCAAACCTTTGACATTCAGACTTATGGACCCGCCTCTGCACGAATTCGTTCCTCATACCGAAGAAAAGCAGCGCGAAGTTGCTAAGGAACGCGGTATGGACTTGGCAGAACTCAAGAGCCGTATCGAAGCATTGCACGAAGTTAACCCGATGATGGGTCTCCGTGGTGTTCGTCTTGGCATCGTTTACCCCGAAATCACCGAAACTCAGTTCCGCGCGTTGTTCGAAGCAACTGCAGAACTTATGAAGGAAGGTTTCGATCCGCATCTGGAAATCATGGTTCCGTTGACAATCAATGTTAAGGAATTGAAGCACCAGAAGGAAATCGCCAACAGAGTTAAGGCCGAAGTAGAAAAGAAGATGGGTGTAACAATCAACTACATGTACGGAACAATGATTGAAATTCCACGTGCTACCTTGGTTGCCGACCAGATTGCAGAAGTTGCTGAATTCTTCTCATTCGGCACCAACGACCTCACCCAGATGACTCTCGGTTTCTCGCGTGACGACGTTAACGAAATCGTTCACACCTATGTTGACAACAAGATTATACCAGCCGACCCATTCAACACATTGGATCAGGAAGGCGTTGGTCAGCTTGTAAAGCTTGGCGTTGAAAGAGGCCGTTCAACTCGCGAAAAGCTGAAAGTTGGTGTTTGCGGCGAACACGGTGGTGACCCTGCATCAGTAGAATTCTTCTACAAGGCTGGTATGACTTACGTATCATGCTCACCGTTCAGAGTTCCTGTTGCTCGTCTTGCTGCTGCTCAGGCTGCAATCAAGAACTGCAAATGCTCTTGCAAGTAATTAGATCTCACATCAATAAGAAAAGGGAAGCTTTGGCTTCCCTTTTTCATTTTTTTATCATTTATAATCGCTGATACTATTAAATAGATTTAATTCCCGCATATATCAATGCGAGAATAATTACATCAGTTAAAATCGTAGATTTTTGCTACTCCTCAACATCAGCATCTGATGAGAAATCACGTTCCTCAAAGTAATCGGGCTTTTCCGATTTCATGAAGTCCATAATTTCGCCGTATGCCGAAACAAACTTATAAAAGTCCTCTTTATACAAGAAAATCTTATGTTTATCGAACCCACCATCTTGTGTACGGACACTTTCGGTTATTACCAAATAATAATCACCATTTGTAGTCGATTTTACATCAAAGAAATAAGTTCTTTTTCCAATCTTCACCGAAGACGACTTTACGATTCTTTTATTTTTCTCAATAAAATCCATAATAAATTATTTTTCACAAATATATAAAACTTGTAGAAACAACAAGGTTTTTTATGTATTTTTTTTGGCAGTCGATTTTTCTGGTGGACTATATGAAAAAAAAGAAAATTTATCGCCAAAAGATTCTGTGGTCTTTAATAAAATAACTAAATTTGCGAGTTATAAAATAAATTGACAATGATTAGCAGAAGATTGGTTAGAATCAAGGCAGTGCAAACTTATTATGCTTTTACACAAGGGAATTATGACGGTTCACTCGAAAAAGTACAGGAAGCATTGGAAATAAGTTTAGAGAAGTCGTACGAACTATTTGTAGAAATGTTCTGTCTCATCGTAGCCATTGCCGACCACGCCGAATACAAGATAGAATTCAACCGCAACAAGCTGCTTCCGACGGAAGAAGATTTGAATCCTAACCGCAAATTTGTTGACAACAAGATAATACAGGCATTCCGCTCAGAACCAACCATAAAAAAATATATGGAAAGCGCCAGTTCAAACTGGTCGGAACACTACGAGTTTGTCCGCGGAATATTCAACAAGATGGCAAACGCTGAATTCTACAAAAAGTATATGGAGGACGAAAGCCAAAGTATAAAACAGGATGCCGACGTCATCTGCAAGATTGTCAACAAGTATCTGGTCGACAACTCAGACCTTGACGAAATACTCGAAAGCGAAAGCATTTTCTGGAACGACGACCTTGAATTCTCGCTTAGCAACTTGATACAGACCATCAAGAAACTCAACGACGACAACATTGAGAACTTCAGGTTGCCCGCAATGTTCAGGAACCAAGAAGACCTCGAATTCGCCAAGACATTGATAAAAAGTACCTGTCTGTACCACCAAAAGTTTGACGAACTGATAGAAAAGAACCTGCAGAAATGGGAATTGCAGCGCATAGCATTCATGGACAGGGTTATATTGCACCTGGCTCTTTGCGAAATGACTCAGTTCCCCGAATTACCAGTCAGGGTCACCATAAACGAATACATCGACATTGCCAAAGGCTACAGCACCGAAAAGAGCGGAACTTTTGTCAACGGCATACTCGACAAGATATACAATCAAAGCAAGGATGACAAATCCCTAAACAAGATAGGAATGGGACTTTTATAATTATTGAAAAACGTAAGGTCGCGGTGCGCCACGATGCAACTTGAAACTTAGAAACGTGAAACATAGAAACTGAAATGAAAAAATTATCAATCATATTAATCGCCATCGTGACACTTGCCACAATATCGTGCAAGGAAACCCCAAAGACGGGAGGCGCTACCTACGGAATCGACAACCCCATTTCGGCCGACAATGTAAACGATGATATTATACCCAACGACGGAATGCCAATAATCGCCTTCTCCGAAACCGAATACAATTTTGGCACGGTAATACAAGGCGAAAAAGTTTCACACAAGTTCATATTCAAGAACAAAGGTGACGGCAACCTTGTCATTTCCAGCGTAAAGCCATCGTGTGGATGCAGATCTCCGAAATGGACACGCGAACCAGTAAAACCAGGCGAGGAAGGATACATCGAACTCACATTCGACAGCTCAAACAAAAAAGGAATACAAAACAAAAACGTTCGCATTTCATCCAACACAATACCAAACGAAAATGTGCTGTATATAAGATGCGATGTAGTAACCAAATAGTTAACTAATTTAATATCATTTATATGCAAAACTTATCATTTATTTTATTGCAGGCTGCACAGGCAGGCCAGGAAGCTCCAAAGTCGAACATCTGGATGAACGTAATTTTTTGGGTGCTTTTAATAGCTGTAATCTATTTCTTTATGATTAGACCAGCTTCAAAGCGCAACAAGGAAGCACAGAAATTCAAAGAAAGCCTCAAGAAAGGTAGCAAGGTTATTACAGCCGGCGGAGTATATGGAATTATCGACGAAATAAGCGACACCTATGTACTTCTTGAAATCGCAAACGGCGTGAGAATCAAGATAGACAAGAATTCGATCGTAAGCTATACCGAAGCTGATGCTCAAAACAACGACACAGCCGAAAAGAAATAAGAATAGCTAACATTATCATTGATGGCAGAACAGCAGGAGCCTAGCACCAAGAAGAATCCAGTCGTAAAACTGGTAAACAACAGAAACTTTCTGGTATTTATAGCTTTTGTTGTCCTGTCATTTTTTTTATGGTTTCTCAACTACCTAAACAAGAACCTTTCTAGCGAAATCACACTGAAATACAAATTCAAAAACATCCCTAGAACAATAAAATCCGACGACATGCACGGCGGCGAACTTGCAGTAAACGCCACCGGACAAGGCTACAACCTGCTGCAAGAAAGCATAAAGTCAAGAAATATACCGCTTAATATCGACCTCGAAGCCAAGGCTCAAGACAATCGCCCTCTGCTTAAATATGCAAACGACAGAGGCAAGGCATACATAGTATCCAACGATATTAAGCCATTGATTAGAAAAAAAATAGGCGACAAAATAACCATTGGGGATATTAGTCCCGACACATTATTCTTCGACATAATAAACGTCAAGGAAAAAATGGTTCCAATAGACATAGCCGATATCAAATACGAATTGAAAGACGGTCAGAAAATCACAAAAACAATGATTGTTCCCGACTCTGTAAAAATCATAGGACAGAAGTCGAGTATCGACAGCATAGAAAAAATAAAGGTACAACCTACGGATATAGGCTCAATAAAGAAACAAAAGCAATATAACATAGAACTCGACCTTCCTGAAGGAGTAACCGCATCATACAGCAGCGTAAACATAACTTACGAAGCTGAAATGTTTACAGAAACGAGCAAAAAAGTAAAAATTAAAGCTACAAATTTTCCTAGCGAATACAATTACACAATTTTCCCCGAATACGTAACTGTAACATACACAACACCTCTCTCCCACTACGACAAAGTCCAGGAATACGATTTCTCGGCAACAGTAGACTATACGCAAGCCGCAGGAAACAACATTGAAATTAAGGTGGCTACAAGCTACAGCAAAGCAAAGATTATACGTACAACTCCACAAATTTGCACCTTCGTACTAGAAAAGAAATGATTAGCATTGGGATAACAGGAATTATCGGATCCGGGAAATCAATGCTAAGCCAGGTTTTCCGTTCAATGGATATACCTGTATACGACGCCGACAGCAAAGCCAAATTATTAATGAACAACAATGTTCAAATAAAAGAGGCATTGATTGGAAATTTCGGAGAAGACACATACACCAACGGTGCAATCAACAAGGAATATCTCAGGAAAATAGTTTTTGGCAACGAAGAAAACAGAAGACTAGTAAATTCAATTGTTCATCCAGCCGTAAAACGAGATTTCATCGAGTGGCAACAAAATATAGGTACAAAAATCACAGCCATTGAATCGGCAATACTGTTCGATGCCAAGCTCGAAGACATCCTCGACCACATAATATTCGTAGATGCACCCGAAGACGTAATGGTCGGACGGATCTGCCTAAGGGACAAGGTCTCAGAAGATGTCGCAATTAGCAAAATAAGAATGCAAAGAAAGAATTCGGGACGCGAAAAATGCGATTACATATTCATCAACGATAGAAACCACTCGCTGATAGAACAGTCAGAAAAATTTATTAACGATCTAAACAAATAAGACATGGGAAAATGGAAATGGATACTTGGCGGTTTAACCTGGGTACTTACAGGTCCACTCGGCGGACTTATAGGCTTCTTTATAGGCTCTGCTATCGACGGAATTAGTTCCATCGACACTTCGTCAAGTTCTAACACTTATACAAACCGCACAAGGCGCACCGAACAAGGCGACTTCATGGTCGTGCTGCTCACACTTTCGGCAGCCGTAATGAAAGCCGACAACATTGTAAAGAAAAGCGAACTCGACTATGTAAAAAGCTTCCTCGTTCAGAATTTTGGCAAAGAAAAGACTCTCAAGGCTTTACAGATACTAAAGCCAATGTTGAACGCCGACATCCCTCTCGACGACGTATGCCGCCAGATTAGATACAACATGAACAATTCGCTCAAGTTGCAGCTTCTGCACTACCTTTTCGGAATCGCCAACGCCGACAACGAGATTGTAAAGGAAGAACTTGACGTCCTAAAGCGCATTGCATACGGAATCGGTATCAGCGACTACGACTTCAACTCAATAAAATCGATGTTCATTGTTGTCGGCAAAGACTCTGACTACGAAATACTTGGCATTACCAAGGACGCAACAAACGACGAGGTTAAGAAGGCATACAAGAAAATGGCCATGAAACATCATCCCGACAAAGTTGCAGGCATGGGCGAAGAAGTCACACGCAAGGCAACCGAGAAGTTCCAAGCCATAAACGAAGCCTACGAAAGAATTAAAAAGGAAAGAAATATGGTATAACCGATTATTATACCATTAAGATTCCCAACTGATACACACCGAACGCCACAAGCCACGCCAGCACGACCGACACGCCTGCCGTCAGTGCAGCCCACTTGAAACCAGAAATCTTGCGTATTGCCGAGGTTGCTCCCAAACATGGGAAACATATCAGAACAAAGAAAACAAATGCCAAGGCAGCAATGCCTCGTGTCGAGTCATTTTCAGCATCGGTGCATGGTTTTAGGATTGGCATTGTGCTTATTGTCAACTCTTTGCTTGCAAAACCAGAAATAGCAGCAACCGACATTTTCCAGTCGAAGCCAAGCGGACGGAAAGCAGGTTCGATGGAATTGCCAAATTTTTCTAGATACGACCACATATAACTCAATGAAACAAAAAGTGTTGGCTTCCTATACGATGACAATTCCGCTACAAATGGATACTCATCCTGCTTGCACAATGTTTTGCTATATATTTTTGCAAACGCAATAGTCAACAAGATTCCAACCAGATAGAACACAAACATTATCAAGGCTGGAAATTTCGGGAAGAAAGCCGAAACCAGAATCAAGCATAATGGAATTTTAACAGCACAAGGCAAAAAAGGAATTACCATCGAAACAAGTCTGCGATCTTTTATGCTTTCTATATGACGCGCACTCATTATTGCAGGAATCGAGCACCCGAATCCTAATATCAACGGAACCAACGACTTGTTCTGCAATCCAAGTTTGTGCAAAAAGCCGTCGGCGCAATATGCGGCACGCGACATATAACCCGAATTTTCTAGCAGTCCGACCAGAAGATAGAAAATGAAAAGAATTGGCACAAACGACAAGACAGCGCCTATTCCGCCAATAAGTCCATCGGCAAGGAAGCCGCCAAATGCACCACCAACCGACGTCCTCACCGAATCGGAAAGCGAAGCCATAGCATTTGAAATCCACTCCATCGGGAATTTGCCAAGTTCGAATGTGGCACAGAAAATTGCAGCCATCATAAGCAGGAATAGCGGAAATCCCCATGTCTTGTGCAAAAGAATAGAATCGGCCTTCTCGGCATCCCACTGTACCTTACGCACACCAGAGCACATCGAAATCAGTCCGTCGATATACGACCGACGAGCCTGTTTGAGCACATAATATACATGATTGCTGTACTGCTTGCCCAACACCGCCGAATGTCTTTTTACAAAACATTTTACGGTGTTACACGACTTACACGGAGTGTTGAAACTATGGACAATCCTGTCGTCCTCCATCAGACTAATCGCCATATAGCGCGACGAAGCATTGAAGTCGTAGCCTTTTTTAGCCTCCAGTTCCTTCTGTATCATACGGATATGCCGTTCAACCTGACGACCGTAATTCACATGTACATAGCGCAAATTTTGATTGTCACCCGTGTATGCCGACAAGATAGTCCGAACGACATTTTCTCGGCTCTCGCCTGTCTCATCGGCTTCGTTGAAATGAACAATCGGAATGCCAAGCAACTTCGACATCTTATCGAGGTCGATATGCAGACCATCCTCATTCTCTTCGCAGTAACCTCTGACGACAAGCACAATTTTCACACCCAAATCCATCAACTGGACGACAGGCACAAGTTCGGTTTCAAGCTTATGGAAATCGACCACAGCCACAAAGACATCTGTCTTTTCGGCAAGCACCAGATTGCGGAAACGCTTATTAGCATAGTCGTCGCCAAAGATATAATCGACCTGAGGCAGACTGATTATATTTATGTCATAATTGTCGAACTTGGCCTTATTTTCACCGCCGAACAATGTCGTTGGGTACGATTCTTTTGTCTGGAACAACGAAACATTTACGGTATTCAGTTCGTTGATTATATAATCCTGACATTGCGGGTCGGAAGTCTCAACCAACGACAAATGGGAAAGATATGATTTGGGGAATGCACAATTTCGCTTGCGCCCCTCAACCGAAAATACAAGGTTGCCATCTGCATCCGATTTCAGCGCTACAATCTTCTTTCCGACCTCGATGCCGAAACCTTCTATCTTTTTGCGAAAGTCGTTGCAACCAAATATCTTGGCTACATAATATTCCTGATTACAAGCAATTTGCACTCCTTCAGACATTTCAATCCCAATTTCTCTATACAAATTGCAAATGTAAACAGCGCGAAAATCTTGCCGCAGAAATATCGCAACAAGATATTAACCATATTCGTTTTTACAATGTGAATAACAAAGCAAGGAAAAATCAATATTTCCGCAGCAGGAAGCACATATACAACGGCAAAGTCAGCACATTTCCATCCCGTCCAACATTGCAGTCACCCAGTTTTATTGCATTATATACATGGTACTTTTCAGGATGAGAAAGTACGGTCTTCATGCTTTTGGCATTACCGTTATTTGCCTTGACTTCCAACAAAGTACATTTGCCATTATATCGCATCACGAAGTCGATTTCCAAGCCAGAATCCTTGTGGAAATAATACAATTTCCGCCCCATTTTCCCCATTATGTCGGCTACAAGATTCTCGAATATCGCACCTTTGTAGCCATACAGGTTACCTTGCAAAACATCCAATTGTGTACCAGCCTCCAACATGCTTACAAACAAGCCAGTATCGGCCATATATACCTTGAAGACATCTTTCTCAGCATTGCCATCCAAAGGCAGCTCCGTTATCGACAAATTGTAGCAACGGTTTATTATTCCAGCATCCTCTATCCACTGCAAGCTTCCCATAAACATATCCGCCCTGCCCTTTTTTCGAACCAGCGAATACTGGAATTTCTTGTTTTCCTTGCTCAGTTGCATTGGAATCGACTCAAAGCACTCATGAATAACGGACTTGTCCTTCTTATCGGCATACTTTACCATATCGTCGGAATATCCGCGCAAAATATCCTTTTGCTTACGCAAAACCTTTGACATGTCCTTTGTTTCAATAAAAGTCTTCACAGCCTCGGGCATTCCACCTACGACCACATACTGCAACAGCAACTGCCTGAACCTGTGATGCAAAGGCAACGGTACAGGAGTTTCTGCGCCTAAATGTTCCTGAATCTTTGCGATATGCGTATCGTCTATGCCATTGGCCCACAGAAACTCCTCGAAATCCATCGGATACATCAACAGCGAAGTTTCGTAACCGACTGGCACCGCCCTCATTTCGTCCAAATTGCGATAACCTCTCATGCCAAGCAACGAACCGGTACAAATGACATCATAGCGACCATCAATACAAAAAAACTTCAAGGCAGTCCTTGCATTGGGACATTCCTGAATCTCGTCCAAAACCAAACAAGTATTGCCCGGTTCAAACTTCGCTTTCAACGACTCGTGCGACGACATATACATCACCATGTCGTCAACATCTAGCGACCCCGAAAAGAACTCTGCATATTCCGGCTTGCGGAAAAAGTCCAAGTAAACAACATTCTTGTAGTTCTCCCGAGCAAATTCCAATACGGAAAATGTCTTTCCACACTGGCGACATCCTCGCACGACAACTGGCTTATGGTCAGGCGAATTTTTCCACTCCAACAATTCCTGAATTATTTTACGCTTCATCAACGACATAAAAACATCTTTTACTTCAAGCACAAAAATACAACAAATAAAATTACCAACAAAATTATT
Source organism: uncultured Bacteroidia bacterium (assembly GCA_902790405.1). Lineage (GTDB taxonomy): Bacteria > Bacteroidota > Bacteroidia > Bacteroidales > ML635J-15 > Bact-19. Next base: position 6,483 of record CADARW010000027.1, on the reverse strand, counting down.
TCCAATTTATATCGCCAATTTTATCTTAAAACACTAAATTATTTATACACAAGCGATTAAAACAATATTTTACACTTTTTCAAGCGACTTTTTAAACAAATTACACACTTTTTCAAGCGACTTTTCGAACAAATTATACCCTTTTTCAAACGACTTTTTAAACAAATTACACACTTTTTCAAACGACTTTTTAAACAAATTACACACTTTTTCAAACGACTTTTTCTGCAAAATGAAAATTTTCCGTCAAAATTTCCGCAACTCGTCTTCTATTATTATTTTTGTCAAAAATTTAAGAAATGACAAAATCGGTTTGCGTATTCTGCAGTTCGAGCGAGGACTTGCGGAAAGAATATTACGACTTCGCTGAGCGTTTCGGCAAAATCTTGGCCGAGAATAATTTCACCATATACCACGGCGGAGGAATCATCGGTCTTATGGGCGCGATGATGCGCGGTGCATACGAACAAGGCGGTGCAAAAATAATTGGTGTAGTGCCCGAAAAGCTTCATCGTGAAGGCATTGTGTCCGACGAAATGCAAGAACTTGTTGTGACCGAAGACATGAAGGAACGCAAGTCGTACCTACGCGAACACGCCGACTCGTTCGCCATAATGCCCGGCGCCTTCGGCACAATGGACGAAATGTTTGAGATATTGACGCTCAAGCAGTTGAAGTACCACAACAAGGCGATTGTCATTCTCAACTTCAACCATTTCTTCGACGACATGCTAAGGCAAATGGACAAGTTCTTCGACGAAGGATTTACAATAAGCAACTACAGGACAACTTATTACGTCTGCGAAACACCCGAAGAAGCAGTCGAGTACCTCAAGAACTACAAACCCACACACGTTTACGACAAATACCTAAAAGAATAGATATGAGAAACCCGCTACCAGACGAAGTATATTCAAAAAGAAAGACTTACAGGGAAACCGACATACGCGGCGACTATTTCCGCGACCAGACCGCAATAATCCATTCCACGCCGTTCCGCAGGCTGAAAAAGAAAACCCAGGTATTCTTTGCGCCTGAAAATGACCATATTTGCACACGTATCGAACATGTGTTGCACGTTGCAACAATCGCATCGACTATCTGCAAGGGCTTGAACAAGGTCGGCTGGGAACTTAACGATGAAATGGCATACGCAATAGGTCTCGGACACGACCTCGGACACACGCCTTTCGGTCACGCCGGCGAGAAGTCGCTCGACGTAATCCTCTCAAACACAGGACACGGGCATTTCGTCCACGAGGTCAACTCCTACCGACAGGTAGCATATCTGGCCAACCACGGCAACGGACTTAACCTATGCTACGGCGTCATGGACGGCATCATCTGCCACAACGGTGAACGCGACGAGCAGTACGCCTACCCGAACAAGACCGTCAACGACCTCGACGCAATAAAAGACCGCTCCGTAATGCCTTCATCCTACGAAGGTTGCATAATGCGTTTCTCCGATAAGATTGCCTATCTCGGCCGCGACCTCGAAGATGCCTTCGTAGCCGGATTCATAACCGAAGACGATGTTCCTGACGATGTAAAGGAAATGCTTGGCAATCACAACGGTCAGATTATCAACTCATTGATTCTCGACCTTATTGAAAATTCGAAGAACCGCGACATGATTGGCTTCTCCGACGACACCTACGAAGTGGTTACAAAGCTGAAAAAATTCAACTACGAGAAAATCTACAGCAACAAGATTCTCAACGAATACGACCGCTTCTGCCACAAGATTATCAACAATCTGTTCGACTATCTTCACGACATTTACACCAAGAACAAAAAGGACTACGACAAATACGCTCAATCATCAATCGAACTTGACAGATATTTCGGTCAGTACATCAACACCATGGACCACTTCTACACTTCGCGCAACGAAACCGAAATCAACATCATCACCGACTACATTTCGGGAATGACCGATGTTTTCGCACTTGAAGCGATGAAACAGATAACAATACCCAAACCGATAAGTTTCAAATAATTTGCCAAGCACAAAAACAATATTATCCTTACATATTTCCGCAGGAAGCGACTGCGAAAACATAGTCGAAACTTTGGAGAGTAAACTTCAGGAAATCGACAAGCCCCTGCGGAAACGGATAATATCCTGTGCAATAGAGCTTTTGCAGAACAATTCCATCCACAACCACGGCAACGGAATAGACATTTCCGTCATCGAAACGAACGACTGCATTAAACTAAAAACAGCAAGGAAACTTGACGAAAAAAGCGCAAACTTTCTAAACAATAAAATCCAAGAAGTTAACAATATTGGCTCTGATAATTTAAAGGAATTATTCAAGAAAAATCTTAGCTCTGAAAATTTAGAACAAGGCACAGGAAACGGACTTATCCTCTGCCGCTTGAAATCGGACTCTGACATCGAGACCATGTTCTCCGACGAAACATTTGAAATAAACTTAACATTCAACAGATAGAAAATGAAAGTACTAGTAGAAGCAACAGGAAAAACGCCACATATTTACGAGGAAAACGGCGACCTCTGCGTATGGGGTGTCATCATACCGGAAAATCCAACGGAAATATTTGCAAAGCTAAACAACATAGTATCAACAAAATACGCAGAGAACCACAAACTCAGAATTCACTTTTCTCTTGGGTATTTCAACACGAGTTCTGCGAAGTTTCTGTACAACTTTTTCAAGAAACTCAAAGGTAATGAGGGCATTACAATCGTTTGGCACTACGAAGCCGACGACGAGGACATTCTCGACAGCGGCAAGGAATTTGAAGAAATTTCAGGGCTAAAGTTCGAGTACTCAGACACTTTGCTTGTAGTTGCAAAATGATAAAATAAAGCATTCATGATTTTTTATTCAGGCAAAAACTACTTAAAATCGTAATAATCGCTTTTACAAATAACATTGCCATCAACATCATAGTAGATGTCATATCCAACACGACCGCGATTTTCAAGAACTGTTGTTGATTCGATTTTTATGCTTCCTGATGATGTGACTGAATAATCAAAACCAGGGCTTAATAATTTGATGTTTTGAGTTGCTATGTCATATATCATTATAGCATTACTGGTCATCCAAGCAGGAGTAACAAATATAACCTTACCCTTGAGGTATTGAGCATTTGATACATTAACGTCAATAGATTTTCCAAATCCTTCAATTTCAAACGGATCATCGGATGTTGCAATTATCGTTTTCTTATTAGTAACGCAATCATATAACATGAGGGTATTGTGCGACATATCTCCTTCAAACAAATTTGCATTGTTATTAATATCAGATTTTGTTTCTTCTGTGTATATAATATACCTATTGTCCGGAGAAATGTCCAACATTTGAGCGTTTTTCGCGGATGTCCTTATTGTTTTATTAAAAATGTCCTGAGGATTATTGCTCTGTGCAAAAGAAATACAAGGCATCAGTAACATTGCTAATGTAATAATGTATATGTTTTTCATCTTTTGATGTATTAAGAGGGTTCTATAATTCCATTTTAGCAGTCTCAGTACAGGCAGAACCCATAACCCAAACCTTGACTTATGTCATTTTGATCACAAAAATACATTTTTTCCAATTCAAAAAAAGTTTTCAAATCTTTTTTGTAGCCACAGAAACAATGTTAAAAAACATTTTTCCACATAAGAAAATTTTATTAACATTGTGAAATTTTAAAATCAAATAGATATGGCAAACACACCAATTTGTGACACAGTTATCAACGAACAATGCCGTAAGTTGGGAATCAACAACATAGGCAAATCGACAATCAGAGAAATTGTCGGATTAGTAAACTGTATAGAGAAGGAAACTGGCGAAAAATTCGTCAGAATGGAGATGGGCGTACCGAGCCTCAAACCGCCAAAGGTCGGCACCGATGCCGAAATCAAGGCTCTCAACGACGGCGTCGCAGCAATATACCCAATGGTTGACGGTGTTCCAGAACTCAAGAAGGAAGCATCAAGGTTTGTGAAGAATTTCATCGGCGTTGACATATCGCCAGAATGCTGCATACCGACAGTAGGCTCAATGCAAGGCGGTTACGCTACCTTCCTCACCTGCTCGAACCTCGACCCGCAGAAGGACACTGCCCTTTTCATAGACCCTGGATTCCCCGTACAGAAACAGCAGTTCAATGTGATGGGACACAAGTACGAAAGCTTTGATGTTTACGATTACCGCGGCGAAAAACTTCGCGACAAGCTGGAATCATACCTCTCGAAAGGCAACATCAACTCGATAATCTACTCCAACCCCAACAACCCGAGCTGGATTTGCTTCACCGACGACGAACTGAAAATAATCGCCGAGGTTGCTGACAAGTACGATGCAATAGTAATCGAAGACCTTGCATACTTCCGCATGGACTTCCGCGACGACACCTATCATCCCGGATTCCCGCCCTACCAGGCATCTGTTGCAAACTACACCGACAACTACATCTTGATGATTTCAGGATCAAAGGCTTTCAGCTATGCAGGTCAGCGCGTGGCAGTTGTGGCAATTTCCGACAAGGTGTTCCACCGCTCATATCCTAACCTGCAAAAGCGTTTCGGCAGAGACCAGTTCGGTGCAACATTCGTAATACGAATAATTTACGCATTGAGTTCTGGAGTTTGCCACTCGGCACAGTATGGTCTACTTCATCAAGGACATCGAAGAGTACGGAACACGTGCCGAAAAGATGAAGAAACTTTTCATCGATGCAGGATTCAACATCGTGTACGACAAGGACATCGACAAGGACTTGGCAGATGGCTTCTACTTCACCATTACCTATAAGGATTGGACAGGAGACAAATTATTGGAAGAACTTCTGCATTACGGAATCAGCGCAATCACCCTCGACAACACAGGAAGCAAGAAGTACGGACTTCGCGCCTGCGTATCGCAGATTACGCCCGACAAGATGGAATTGCTCGAAAAGCGTCTCGAAATTTACAAGCAGAACCATTAGAAAAGAATGGCAGAACTGTCGCAAAGAAAACAAGAGTTATTCGATCTAATCAAGGAGAAATACAACAAGACCGTGATTAGAAAGGGTGATATTTATGTTTACGACGGATCTATTCTGCACATTGTTGAAGAAAAGAAAAAAGGCATAAAGGTAAGCAGCGTCCTAAATATGAGACACTGGGCGCTGCTACTTTTTTTAATAATAACTGGCATTTGCCTCAGTTTTGTCGGCATTGCTCTTACCTTAATTGTTGCTAATTTGATATTGATTAAGAGCAAAAAGGCAAAAAAAGCAACCCTAATCTCATTAATAAACTAATGCCAAAAGTATTAAGAATAATAAACAGGTTCAATCTTGGTGGTCTTGTTGGTTGGGGGAATGAACGACAAGTCGGAAGCTTGTTCTGACTACATAGTGCAAAAGCTTGGGATACACTCGCTTAAAATAAGCGAAATGATTCGTAGCATCAACGGATACAACGATGTTGTAGCATACGAAAAGATAAAAAATATCATCAAGCGCTACAAGCCAGACATAGTCCACACCCACGCTTCAAAAGCCGGCGTACTTGGACGACAGGCTGCCATAAGCTGCGGAGTACCAGTGATTGTACACACTTTTCACGGACATATTTTCAACTCGTACTTCAACAAGTATGTAACAGAAACTTTCCGCAAGATAGAACAGCACTACGCAAAAAAATCGTCTGCTATTGTTGCCATTAGCGACATACAGAAATACGAACTTTCCGAAATATACAAGATTGCACCCGCCGAAAAATTCAGGGTAATACCTTTGGGATTCGACCTCAACCGCTTCCAGGAAAACAAGACCATGAAGCGCGATGCTTTCCGTAAGCAGTACGGCATTGCCGACGACGAGATTGCTGTTTCGATAGTCGGACGTCTTGTTCCTGTGAAAAACCACAAGATGTTTATCGATGTCATCAAGGATGTAAAAACGAAAACTAACCGAAAGGTCCGCGGAATAATCGTCGGAGATGGCGACTTACGCAACACTCTCATGGAATATGCAACTTCTCATGGACTTACAATTTCAACGCCTGAGCACAAAGTACCGTATTCCGACCTTATATTTACTTCGTGGATAAAGGATGCCGACTATGTGTTTGCAGGCTCTGAAATCTCTGCGTTAACCTCGCTCAACGAAGGCACACCTGTCTCCATAATCGAATCGCAGGCCGCGAATGTGCCAGTTGTAAGCACTATTGTCGGAGGCATCAGGGATGTAGTTATGGAAGGGAAAACCGCACTGCTCTCTCCTACCCAGAATGTTGAAGCCTTCAGCGACAATTTACTTACGCTTATCGAAAACGACGAGATGCGCAAGCAGATGTCGGAAGACGGTTGGATTTTTGTCCGCGACAAATTCCATTACACCCGTCTCGTGAACGACATGAAGAATCTGTACGACGAGTTGCTGGCAAATAAATAAGCCTGCGGCGTTTCTAGGTTTCTATGTTTCTAGGAGACTGGGATTTTAGTAGGGGAGCTTCACGAGGCC
>CADARW010000026.1 GCA_902790405.1 uncultured Bacteroidia bacterium | reverse complement strand
CTGGTGCTACACTCCCCGGTACAGGCGGAATGGGTACAGTTCTCTTCACAGTAGGCGGCGCAGCTATCGTTCTCCTCGCAGGCGCTATGTTCGTTGTATACATGAGAAGAAGAAAGAACGAGGAATAATTTCCTTCGTCTTTGACTGAAAACATAATAGTCCTGCTCTCCCCGTGAGAGCAGGCTTTTCAAAGGGCTTGCCCGCCAGACGCGGTCGGGCAAGCCTTTTGAAAAGTCTTTACGACTATATGAAAATACGGCTGTAAGCAGCTTATACCGAAAGGAACATTTATATTGAAGGCCGTAAAAACAAAACATATTTTTATTTTTGTATTGATTGGTGTCCTGTATTTTGCAGGTATTTCAGCAATACTTTATCCGATGGTCAGTAATGTTTATTCTCTGATAACTTCAAAATCTGTTATTACAGATTATAAGAAAACTGTGGAGCAGATGCCCGACAGCGAAATTAACGATAAATTCAGGCTGGCAGATCAGTATAATGCTGGTCTTGCAGAAGGTAAATATGACCATAGCCTTGAAAGATGTCTTTGTGACAGTGAAGGACTTGTGTGCTATGTAGATATACCATCTCAGAATATCTATCTTCCGGTGTATTATGGTACATCTGATGAGGTGCTGCAAAAGGGCTGCGGATGCCTGAATAATACATCCCTTCCTGTAGGCGGCAGCTCCACTCACAGCGTTATCTCCGGTCATACCGGACTTCCGTCCGCTGAGATGTTTACTAAGCTTGATCAGGTAAAAATGGGCGAAATTTTTCGCCCATTTTTATTTTTTACCCGTATGTCCGAATCCGCCTGCTCCGCGCTCGGTTTCGTTGAGTTCCTCAACCTGTATCCATTCGGCTTGCTCGTGACGGGCAATGACCATTTGGCAGATGCGTTCGCCATGCTCAATCTTGAAATCTTCGGTCGAAAGGTTGATGAGGATTACGCCAATTTCGCCACGATAGTCGGCATCGATGGTGCCGGGAGTGTTGAGAACTGTGATTCCATGCTTTAGTGCAAGACCACTGCGTGGACGAATCTGCGCTTCGTATCCTTCGGGCAGTTCGATGAAAAGTCCTGTCGGTATCAACTTGCGCTCCATTGGCTTCAGGATTACTGGTTCTGCAAGGTTTGCACGAAGGTCGATGCCTGCCGACTGCGAGGTTGCGTACTGCGGCAAAGCATTGGTCGATTTGTTTACTATTCTGATCTTCATTGTATTATCTTTTTAATAATTTCCGTTTTACTCCAGAGACGACTTGTTTTACAAGTACACGCTCGTTATACATTACAACTGCAAGATATACCAGCATAAGCAATGTGTTGACAATGATTGCAATAACTGTGCTTTCGGGGTACAGGAACTCTCTCATATACTTTTCGGCGAGGAAAATTCCAACTGCCAGTGCAAAGTATCCGAAAATTGGCATAAGTTTGTAAGGCACAGGATTTTTCTTGCGTCCAATCAGGTACGACAGCACCATGCAGATTCCGTAACCAGCAAATCCGCCCCACGCGCAAGCCATATAACCGATTTGCGGCACAAGCAGGAAGTTGATTGCTAACAACACGGCACATCCGATTGCCGAAATTATTGCTCCCCAATATGTCTGGTCGGTAAGTTTGTACCAGAACGACAAGTTGAAGTATATGCCCATGAATATTTCGGCCAGCATCACAATAGGAACTGCGGCAAGGCCTTCCCAGTAGTCGCTGCTGATGATGAACTTCAAGACATCAATGTACGACATTACCGCCACGAATGCCAGCAGCGTGAAGATGACAAAATACTTCATCACCTTTGCCTGCATATCCTTGCTCTTCTTGGCTTCCTCGCGGTTTTCGCCGAAGACAAACGGTTCGTAGGCGTAGCGGAATGCCTGTGTTATCATCGCCATAATCATTGCAATCTTCACGCAAGCACCATAAATGCCGAGCTGTGTTTCACCTTCCTGTCCGGGAACGATGAAGCGGTAGCAAATCTTGTCGGCAACCTGGTTCATTATGCCTATGATTCCAAAAATGAGCAATGGCCATGTGTATTTCCACATTTCCTTCATCAACTTGGTGTCGAAACCGTTGCGCAGAGCCTTGAGTTCGGACAGGAAACCAAAGGTAATCAACGAAGTACATATTAGGTTCACTACGAAAATGTAACCTACCTGGTAGCTCGGATTGTACCATCCCATAAGCGACGGACACCATTCGCACATTTTTGGCGCAAGCAGGAATATGAAGAGGTTCATACCTATATTTAGGAATATGAACAGAAGTTTTAGAAATGCAAACTTGATTGGTCGTTTCTGGTAGCGCAGGTAGGCGAACAGTATGGCTTGGAATGCGTCTATTGCCACCACAATCGCCATCATTTCGATGTATTCGGGATGGTCGGCGTAGCCAAGAGCATCTGAAATCCAAGGCAGACAAACAGTGCATAATGCAATGAATATAAGAGCAACACCGCCTACCGAAATCAGCGAAGTGGAGAAAGCCTTGAGCGGATTTACGCCTTCCTTGTTGGCAAAACGGAAGAAGGTGGTTTCCATTCCGAAAGTCAGAATTACAAGGATAAGTGCAGTATAGGCGTAAATGTTTGTTACGACCCCGTATCCGCCCGATTCGGCTGCAATCTTGTAAGTGTAGAGAGGGACGAGCAGGTAGTTTAGAAATCGACCTATTATGCTGCTAAGCCCGTAAATGGCGGTATCGCCGACCAGCTTCTTCAGTTTTCCCATAACTTATACTTTGACTATATGCAAAAAAGAACACAATCATCCAACCGAATGGATAATTATGCTCGACAAAAAACAATAAAACTATTATTACTATCTTCTCTTGTGTCTTGGTTCGTCAGAAACTGTGAGTTTCTTTCTTCCCTTAGCTCTTCTTCTTGCCAAAACCTTGCGTCCTTCAACGGTTGACATTCTTTCTCTGAAACCGTGTTTGTTTCTTCTTTTCCTCTGTGAAGGTTGAAATGTTCTTTTCATCGCCTTATAATATTTTTATGTTTTACAATTAAGTTTCTTTTCCGTAAAAATCGGACTGCAAAAGTACTGCTAATTTTTTAATCCACAAAATTTTGTTCATATTTTTTGAGGAAAAGATTGCGATGCTGTAAGTTGTTGATTATTAATCAAATTGTTTATAAAACAACTAGGTGCATTGAAGTTTTTTCTAATTAGAAATATGTTTTGGATGATATTATTCTGCTATTTCTTTTCTCTGCGCACCTTCTATCTCCTTCCACACGAAAATATCATTCTTCTCCTTGGGACGCACGCTGTCGAACCACTTGAAGTTCTTGAGGAACAACTTGTCGTCGGTTATCTGGTCCATTGGCAGGGCAAGGCCGTCGGGTTTCTCGAAGAACATAATATCCTTTATGGTCTTGTCCTCGTAGAATACGCGCATGTTACTGCTGAGAAGCTTGTTCTGCGCCACAAATTCATTTGCTTCCTCGTCCTCTATATAATATATGGTCTGGCAGTCGGAAAACAAGTCGGTGCGGTAAAGCTTCTTGTCCTTGAGGTAGCCGTTGATGTTCTTGCAGTTTATCTGGTTGTAGTAGTCGTCCTCGATGTGCTGGCACAGGAACGACGAGTTTTTCATCACAAACGAATCGGGTTCCTTGTTGACGAACTTCACCGAAATGTACTCGGCGGTGGCCTGCATGTTGTCGCTCCACATTATGGGACTATAGAATAGCTCGGCAATGGAGTCGTTGGAGTGGAAGGCTATGGAGTCGCAGCGTGCCTGTCCGTCGGACTTGAACGCCAGTACTTTATGAAATGCACGCATCAACTTGAAATTCAATGTGTCGCCCTGCTTTTCGGTGGTAATGAATATTGTGTCGGCGTGAATGAACAGCGAATCACCGTCCATTACGTATGTAAGCAATGTGCTGTCGGTCATAAACGCCTTTTCGGGATCTTCGTAGAAATAGCCGTAGTTACCGCTGGCAATCATATTGTTGGAAGTGTCCACAATTGACACGTTGCGGAACCCTTCGCCATAGCGGATTTTGCGGTCGTAGTAGAGGCTGTCGCCGTAGAGATAGTTGCTTCCCGACTGTAACCAGGCATTCTTTGTCAGGTTGGCCTCGTCGGTGACGGTATTGTAGCGACCGTATTCGCAGTACAGGTAGTTTGAGTCGGAAACTATCTCGGTAGGACCGAAAAAGTCGGCAATTTCGCTTTCGGTATTGTATCTGAGCGTATCGCTAGTAATGGAATAGTCGGGATTTTTCAGCACTACGCCTTCGACGGCATAATAGTCGTAAGTCTCTGTGTAGTAATATCCCCACTGGCTACGCAGACGGTTGTCACCATCGTACATTCGTCCGCCCTCGAAGTAGTAGATAAGGTTCTGGTCACGGTCGTAGTCGAGCGAATCGGTTATGAGGTACGACTTGTTGTGTTGCATAATCACCGAATCACGCATTTTGGCCATGCGGATGTCGCCGTCGTATTCGGCGTACTTGCCGATGAGCAGAATGGTGTCGCCCTGCTTGAAGCGCACATTGTTATATGCCTGCACCGAGTTGGTCTCGTCGTAGAAATATGCCGAGTCGCAGAACATATAGATTTCGTCGTGGCGGAATACCACATCGCCGAGCAAACGCTTAGCCTCTATGCCCGACTTCTTGCTGTATTCCAAAGTGTTTGCGTGAAGAATCTCCACTTTCTTTTGCGCCAATGCAAGCAAAGTCGCAAAAACGAGAATCAATGTCAGCGCAACACGGAATTTCATTTGCCGTTTGTTTGGTGAAACTTAGTCCTTAACCAGTTCGTCGATGATGTCCTCGATGGAAAGACCTTCGGCTTCGGCTTTGTAGTTCTTAACAACCCTGTGGCGCAAAACAATCTTTGCAACAGCCTGAACATCTTCGATGTCGGGAGAATACTTTCCACCAAGCACTGCCACTGTCTTTGCTCCGATGACAAGGTATTGCGAAGCACGCGGACCAGCACCCCAGTGTATGAACTTGCGGGTGATTTCGGGTGCAATATCCGAATCGGGACGAGTCTTGTTTACAAGGCGAACTGCATATTCGAGTACATTGTCGTTAATAGGAATCTTACGGATAAGGTTCTGGAAATAAATGATTTCCTCTGCGCTCAAAATCTGTTTGATTTCGAAATTCTTGTCGGCAGTGGTGTTCTTCACTATGCGGATTTCGTCGTCGAGGCTCGGGTAGCCGACATTTATGTTGAACATAAAACGGTCAAGCTGAGCTTCGGGAAGCGGATATGTACCTTCCTGCTCAATCGGGTTTTGGGTAGCCATGACGAAAAATGGTTCGTCGAGCTTGTAGATTGTACCTGAAGCGGTTACCGAACGTTCCTGCATGGCTTCGAGCAGTGCGGCCTGAGTCTTAGGTGGGGTACGGTTGATTTCGTCGGCAAGGATGAAGTTTGCGAAAATAGGTCCTTTTATGAACTTGAACTGGCGGTCTTCGCCAAGAATTTCGCTACCGATGATGTCGGATGGCATAAGGTCTGGTGTAAACTGGATACGCTTGTTCTTTAAACCGAGAACTTCGGCTATGGTGTTTACCAACAAGGTTTTTGCAAGTCCCGGCACACCAACAAGCAGGCAGTGTCCACGACTGAAAATTGAAATCAGCACTTCCTTCACAACCTGATCCTGACCGTAAATCTTCTTGCCAATTTCGACAAGCATCTCGTCGTATTTCGACCTCAAGGCATTTGCAGCCTCAACATTGTCCTTGTACTCAATCATACCGATAAATTTTAGGGTGCAAAGATAAAAAAGATTTACGATTTACGAAGTACGATTGACGATTGATTTGAGGCTGTTCGAAATTTTAAAGATTCAAAGATATCCAGGTCCTCATTTTTGTCTATCTTTGTCACGTTTGACAATGACTTTTTTGATAATGAATAAAAAAATTAACTGGCTGGTTTGCATATTGATAGCTGTTGCATGCGTCTTTATGTCGGGCTGCAACAACAAGAAGAAGGACGTTGTTCCGGAAGGCAACGCTGTTTATTATTGGCGCACAACTTTTAGGATGAACGACTACGAGCGCAATTTCCTGAAGGAGCACAACGTCACCAAGATGTATTTGAAATTTTTCGACATTGTAGAAAATTGGGACGGGAAAATTATGCCTGTCGGAACGACAATTTTTATCGATTCCATTCCCAAGGATGTGACGATTGTGCCTACCGTTTTCATAACCTCGGAAGCAGTTGCCAAATATCCGGAGTTCATCGACAAGATGTACAAGCGTGTGGAGGATATGGCTTCGGCAAATGGTGTCAAGTACAGCGAGATTCAGATCGACTGCGACTGGACAGAAAGCACTTCGGAGCAATATTTCGCATTTATGAAGCAGCTGAGGACAATTCTCGAACCAAAAGGAATTGACCTTTCGGCTACGGTACGTATGTTCCAGCTCGGCTACGAAGCTCCCGAAGCCGACTACGGCGTGCTTATGTGCTACAATACGGGTAATCTAAAGGACTGGGAAACCAACAATTCAATACTCGACCTCAAGGATGTGAAGCCGTATGTAAGCAAGTTGTCAGATTACAAGTTGCCGCTTTCGGTGGCTTTGCCCTGTTTCTCGTGGGATGTCACGTTTGGCGGCGAGAAGAATTTGCTCGGCATAGAATACAACAGCTACGATTTTTCCGATAAGCGTTTCAGCAAGATTTCGGAAAACAAGTACGAAATCGACAAGGACAAGGAGCGCGACTCGTACTACGACTACTGGACACCATGCTATGTCCGCCACGAGGAAGTTTCGCTGAAGGACATTCTCGAAGTCAAGGATATGGTTGTGTCAAAAATGTCGGACAAACCTTTGCAGATGGTTTTGTATCAGCTCGATTCTGTTAACCTTTCTAAATTTTCAAGCGATGAGGTGGAAAAGATTTATCGTTAGTGCGCTGCTTGTTGCGGCAGTTTCGTCGAGTTTCGCCTGCGGTTATTGCGAACCCGATGCGTCGAGTACATATATGTTCAAGACATACGACATTGCTCCCTATCTGCAATATAAGGAGGATGCCAATTTCTATAATGTTGGATTCTGGTATCAGTATGCAAACAAGGAAGTGCCACGTTCGGAAGTGTGGGCTGCACTAAATAAATGTCATGCTATTGATATTGAGGATGGTAAGAATGCATTTTTCGCTTTTCTGAAACGCAAGCACGATGTTGATGCGTTGACATACTGGGAAACTGTATTAGCTTTTCAGGACCTTACTGGCGACGAATGGGACTATGCCGAGAGTGTTGATAGCGCTGCTATGCGTGAGATGGCAAAAACGCTCGAAGTTGCTGGTAGAAAATGCGATGATGCTAGACTTAAGGAACGTTTTGCATACCAATATATACGTATAATGTTTGCGCTTAACGAGTATAAGCAATGCCGTAAGGCGTGGGAGAATGGAGGCGAGCAGTGGCAGGATACTGTGCTGAGAAAGCAAGGGCGTTTGTACTACGCTGGAGCCTTGTTCTACACTGGCGAACTTTGCAAGGCTGCCGACATTTACGGCGAATGCAGCGACTGGAACAGCTTGCGATTTTTCAAAGGTAAGCTGGAGTTTATGCAGGAACTGTACAATTACAATCCAAGGTCGAAGGCATTAATGTTTTTCGTGCAGAATTACGAAAATTCGTATCAGGATGGCAAGAATGTGGATGTCAAGAAGTTTACAGATTTCTGCAAGCAGGTTCTGAAGGAAAAGAAAACCGACAATCCGGCTATGTGGCAGGCTGCAATTGCTCACATTGCTTTCATCGACGGCGACTATGCCAAGGCTATCGAAATGATTGAAAAAGCCTGCAGTATGGGTGGCGACCAGATTGTCAAGGATAATGCACGTTTTCTCAGGCTTGTCTATCATGCTGCCGACACTAAGGCATCCAACTACGACGACCTGCTATATGTCGATTTGCCTTGGTTGTTGAAGAAAGTGAACGAAACCGATGAATATTATTCGAAAAACGGAAACGGGTATGCACATTTTATCAATATTCTGCGTCGCGTAGTTTTTGTTTATGCATTCCCTCATTATGTTGACACTGGCAATCACAATATGGCGGCAGCAATACTCAATGCCTACGACGAACAGTTTTGCTACAACAAGCAACATCGTGCCGAGTTGCGCAGCAATCCAAACGAAACAGGAAGCTGGGATTATTCCACATTTTATTTCAATTATCTCGACACAACATCGGTAGAAAATGTAAAGGATTTTCTTGCGTTTGTAAAGTCGAAAGGCAAGACTAACTTGGAAAAGTCGCTTATTTCGTTCGGCTATGTGAACGAAAGCATGATGAACGAGCTTATCGGCACCAAGTATATGCGTTTGCACGATTATGCCAAGGCCATCGATTATCTCCAGAAGGTAAGTCCTGCCTTCCTCAAGAAGCAGAACATTACCGATTACTTGAAGCGCAATCCGTTTGAGGAAGATTGGATTACTGCAAAGAATGAGAAGGCTAGCATTTACGGCGATTTCAAACCTATGACCATGTATGCGACTTCGTCAACTAAGTTGCAGTTCTGCATAATAATGAAGATGCTGGACGACAAGATTCACAGCCTGACCGACAATGAGGAGTGCGCAGTGCTAAATTATGCATACGCTGTAGGTCTTGTGCAAGCCGAAAAGTGGTGCTGGGCACTAACACAGTATGCCAAGAGCAGCGACGATTGGAACGGAGGGTTGTTCCAGAGCATCAACAACTTGCAAACCGATGACAATGGCTGGGATTACATGTCGTCGCGGTCGTACATGCTGCAGGAACGTTACAACAAGGTGTATGCAAGCCTCGGCAATGCCGAGAAACTTACAAAAAACAGCGAGTTGCTGGCTCGTTGCCAATATATGCGCGGATTCATCGATTTGGACGATTCGCACAGGTGGCAGTACTACCGCAACCTTGTCGGAGCCTACTCAAAGACCAAGTTCGTCGGCAGCGAGAAGCGTCACTGCGACCTGCTTCGCGACCACAGGTAGAATTGCTATATAAATAACATAAGGTATATTTGTATTAGTATTGCTGTCAATATTACTATTGGAGTCATAATCTTTGCAACTCTGAAAATAAATTCGTTTGTGATGCTTCTGTCCTCCAATGTGTAGCACGTGTGGAGAGATAGGGAGTTCTGTTCGGTAAGTTTTTGCAGACAATTTTCCACATCGGCTTCGGTTATGCCAGTGTTTTTCGGCATTTTTAGCACTTTGCCCAGCAGTACTGTCTTGTCGATGAAAATTTGTCCGTTGGCGGTTTCGAGGATGCGTCTTTCAAGTTGTGAATAGTTTCTGTCAATTTTTTTCATGTTTTTTAGTTTTTAATCCGGGAACAAAGTTCAGGTATAGTTGCGACATTTTGTGTCGTAGGTCGTCATGGCTTAGATATTTTTTGAAAAAACAACTGATTTTTCTAAAAAGCATTATCTTTGCGAAGTAAAATTTAAATTAATACGAATATGAAGAAATTACTTTTTCTTTTAGTTCCTGCATTCTTGTTGGTTGCTTGCTGCAATAACGAACCTAAGCAGGACGCCGCTGCAGAAGGCGAACAGAAATGCTGCAACAAAGAAGGCGAACACAAGTGCTGCAAGGATGGAGAACACAAGTGCTGCCACGAAATGAGCGAAGAGCAGAAAGCCGATATGGCTGCTTGGGAAGACTGGGCAAACCAGACCGACGAAAAGAAGGCAGAACTCCTTAACAAGCGTAAGGAATGCTACGACAAGATGGTTGCTGAAAAGAAGGCCAGAGAAGAAGAAATGGCTGCTAAGAAAGCTGCTTTCGAAGAAGGAATGGCTAACTGGGATAACTTGAGCCTTGATGAAAAGAAAGCATTGTTCGACAATATGCCTTGCTGCGGCAAGTGCCACAAAGGTCACGGTTGCCACCATGGCGAAGGCAAGTGCTGCAAAGAAGGCGAACACAAGTGCTGCAAGGATGGTGAGCACAAGTGCGGCGAAAAGCACGAAGGCTGCCAGCATCACGAAGGTTGCAAGCATCACAACGACTAAGGCGATTCTCGCAGAAAGAACATAAAAAAGCTTCGCAGTTGCGAGGCTTTTTTTTGTTTGGTTTTTCTACCTAACTAACAAAAAAACTCTACATTTGTACCCTCAAAATTTTATACGATGAAAGTTAGGAATACATTGATATTCATATTGATAATATTTGCTGTGATTGCAGGTGTGATGGCTGTTTTTCCGAAAGACGGCATCAGGATTGGTGATAGTTTTGTGCTTAAGTGCCCGTCGTTTGAGGATTTTTGGTCTTCGTCGGCAAAGGATGAGAGCTCGGTTGACCTCGACTCGCTGCTTTCGAGCCAGATAAACATCGACGAGCATATTCCCGAAAAAACGCCAGCCAAACTGAAGGATATGCCCGAATATGTAGAGCAGCCCGACCCGACTTCCGACAATGTCGTAACCGATGACGCATCCAACTACAACATCGAGGACATAAAGTCGGCTGTGAATCCGCTCGAAATGCCGGCAGGCAACAGTACTGCCCTCGACAATTTCTTCCGTAAGTTGGCACATCACGGAGAATACGAAAAAATCAGAGTTCTGCACTACGGTGACAGTCAGCTCGAAGGCGACCGCATAACTGCATATATAAGATACAAATTGCAGGGACGTTTTGGTGGTAACGGTGTGGGAATGTGCTCTCCAGTAGCCATTTATGCCCAGTACAGCATGAAACAGGATGCTTCCGAAGGTTGGATTCGCTGTCCGGGATTCGGCAAGCGCAATCCTGCCATCACACATAGGAAATATGGTCCGATGATGGCATTCAACCGCTTCTCGCCAATCCGCGATTCGTTGTGGGAGCGTCCCGAAGAACCATACAAGGCTTGGATAAGCTTCACAAAGTCGTCGATGGGCTACGCCAACACACGCAAGTTCAAGAATGTATATATATATTATGGTAATTGTACCGAGGAGGTAAATGTAACCGTCAAGGTCGGCGGAGCGGTGGTAAACGAAGGCCGCATGCCAATTTCGGAAGGTTTGAACGTATATGCCTACAAGTCGCCCGACTACATTAGCGACGTAACTCTTGAATTTGAGGCATTCGACAGTCCCGACTTCTACTGCGTTTCGCTTGAGGATGACCATGGCATACAAGTGGATAACATAGCGATGCGCGGCTGTAGCGGCGAGGTTTTCACAGGTACCGACCGTTCGCTTTTGTCGGCTTCGTACTCGAAACTCGGTGCCGATTTGTTCATTTTGCAGTTCGGTGCCAACGCTGTACCAAACACCAAGGATTCGAAAGGAGCATCGTATTTTGTGAACCTTTTTATGTCGCAGGTGCGCACCATCAGGGCAATGTGTCCAAACGCGTCGATTATGATTGTCGGACCAAACGACATGTCGGTGAAGAACAAGGATGTATATGAATCGTATCCAATCCTCGATACCATGGTCAATATGCTTCGCGATGCCGCCCAGCGTAACAACTGTGCATTCTGGGATACCTACAAGGCTATGGGCGGTCGCAATTCGATGCCCAAGTGGGTTGAGGCCGACCCGCCGCTTGCTGCAAAGGACTACACACACTTCTCGCCACAGGGAGCGCAGGTCATCTCCAATATGCTTTACAATGCGATAATAGTGGAATACACCAACTATTTACAGAGAAATAAATAGGTATGACTTTCAGGGATTGCACGGAAAAGTTGTTTTTGATGCTTGTGCTAATGGGCATTTCGCTTGTCGGTGTAGCCCAGTCGTTGTCTTTTCCATATCCCGAACGCAAATACGACTTCGTAAACTATGATTCGTCGGTACTTTACACACCTGCTGGCAATCCCAACCTCGAAACATTCTTCGGCAAACTCGACCATTTCTATTTCGATGGCGATGAGGGGTTTACCGTGTTGCATCTTGGCGATTCGCACATTCAGGCTGGAGTGGTTTCGTGGTGTCTGCGCAGGCATTTCGAAAGCCTTTGCCACGATTCGCATGGCGATTTTGGACTACTTGCTCCGCTTTCAATCGCTCCAAAGAACAATCACCCATACTTTTATGTGTCGCGGAATTCTGGAAATTGGGAGTTCGAGAGGATAATAAAGAATGTAACAGGCACACCTATAGGACTTTCGGGATTTGTCGCTTTTACAAAGGATAGCATTGCTGGCCTTACATTTGCCTTTCCGAAGCGCTCTATGAAGGAGTTGCACGAGTTCACTAGAGTAAAGCTAATCCACGATGCCAACGACACCTGCTACGACATATTTACCAATGTGGATTCGCTGATGGTCGATTGCACAACCGATTTTACCGAAGGCTATACCGAGATGGTTTACTCGCATTCGTTCGACTCGCTGGTATTCAGGTTTGTACGCAATGTCGATTCCCGTTCTGCTGAACCAATACATATACATGGTGTGCTGGTTGATGATTCGTTGCCGAATGTAAATTTTGTGACAATAGGAACCAATGGAGCTTCAACCGAGTCGTATGTCAGGGAAAAGCTCTTGCTCAAGCAGATGAATGCAGTAAATCCCGACCTAGCTATTGTTGCTCTTGGCGTAAACGATGCTTCTGGAAAGAATTTTGACAAGGGAAGGTTCGTGCAGAACTATCGCAAAATAGTAGATGCCATACTCGACGCGAATCCAGATTGTGCGATTATTTTCGTCAGCAACAACGACTTCTGCGGTTACCGTACAGGGCACAACCATAACCAGCCATTGGTGGTCGAGGCAATGAAAGATCTTTGTAATCGTTATCACGCATCTTTGTGGAATCTTTACTCTGTAATGGGTGGTAGCAAATCGATTTACACATGGCAGAAGCACGGACTCGCCAATACCGACAGAATTCATTTTACTAGCGATGGTTATATTTTGGAAGGCGACTTGCTTTTCGGTGCGATACTTAGGGAGTACGAGAAGCATCTGAAAGGAGTAGCCGAAAACTAATATGAAAAATGGTGTAATTCGCTGCTTTTCAGAGATGTTAGTGCGCGATATTGGCTTTTGTGCAAAAAAGTGTTGAAAAATTTTTGCCATGTGGATAGAAAGCATTACTTTTGCAGTCCAAATTTTTAAGAAATAGAGAAATGTACGCAGTAGTAGAAATTTTAGGTCAACAGTTCAAGGTTGAAAAGGGCACAAAGCTTTTCGTAAACCGTATGGCAAGCGAAGAAGGCAGCAGTGTCAAGTTGGACCGAGTTCTTTTGGTTGACAATGAAGGTAGCGTTAAAGTTGGCGCTCCAGTAGTAGAAAACGCATCGGTATCGGCAAAGGTTATCAAGCATTGCAAAGGCGAAACCGTGCTGGTATTCAAGAAGAAGAGAAGAAAAGGCTATCAGACTCTCAACGGTCACAGACAGGCTTTGACTCAGATTGAAATTGAAAGTATTAACGCATAAAACAGTAAAATTATGGCACATAAAAAAGGTGTTGGTAGTTCGCGCAACGGTCGTGATTCCGAAAGTAAAAGATTAGGCGTTAAGGTTTATGGCGGTCAGATTGCTATCGCAGGCAACATTATAGTTCGTCAGCGTGGTACTGTTCATCGTCCGGGTAATAATGTAGGTATGGGTAGAGATCATACGCTTTATGCTCTTTGCGACGGTGAAGTAAAGTTCCAGAAGAAGAGAGACAACAAGTCGTATGTTTCGGTTCTTCCTTTCGTTGAAGAAGTGACTGAATAAGGATCTTAATAAATTTTTCATAATAAAGGTTTTAATTGGTCTTGAGTGGTATTCCCCGTATCACTCAAGATTTTTTGTGTATATATGAAAAAGATTGGATTGCTGTCAGATACACATGGATATCTGGACTATGATGTGCTCGATTTCCTAGAGCCTGTCGATGAGGTTTGGCATGCAGGCGACATTGGTACCGAAGATGTTCTCGATGCTTTGGAAGCCCGCAAGCCTGTGCGTGCCGTTTTCGGTAATTGTGACGGTTGGGGGATACGAATGCGCACTACCGAAATAGAACGTTTCACGGTTGAAGGCCTCGATGTGCTGATGACTCACATTGGCGGTTATCCAGGTCGCTACGAGTACAAGATAAACGAGATTATGAAGGTTTTGCCTCCAAAACTTTTCATTTCGGGACATTCGCACATCCTAAAGATAGTAAACGACAAGAAATACAATCTTCTGCACATAAATCCAGGTGCGGCAGGTCGCATGGGCATACATCGCACCATGACTTGCGTAAGGTTTGATATTGAAAATGGTGTCGTGAAGAACCTCGAACTTTTTGAGAAGGATAGGGGAAATACACCTCTGTAAAGATATTGCAGTAAAAACAACTATTTTCAAAATATTTTTCTATCTTCGCCCTTGAAAACAATATGGCGATGAGGAAATTATATTCTATAGTATTTTTGCTTGCAGTATACGCAGGCGCATTTGCTCAGGAAATAACAGTTCGCTTTTCGGGAAAACTTAACGGCATTGAATATTGTCGTTTGGATAGCGTTGTGGTTACAAACCTCGATAGCCATTGGTCTGAAACGGTAGTATATCCCGATTCGATCATAGTTCTTGCTGCCACAACTGGAAGTGATGTCGTGATTGCCGAATGTCAAGGCTTGTTGCAAAATGTACCCAATCCGTTTAACGGAGAAACCCACATTGAACTCTCTATTTTACATTGTGAAAATGTAAGTATGCGCTTGCTTGATATTTCTGGAAAAGTTTATGCCCAATACGATGGCAAGCTGAACGAGGGAACGCACTCTTTTCTTGTCACGGTGGCCAAGCCGCAGACATATATGCTTAATGCAATTGTTGGCGTGAAGTCATATTCGATAAAGATGGTAAATGTCGGATATGGCGGTTCTTGTGGCATCGAATATGCTGGATTGTCTGGCAATGTCATATCAAAATTAACTTCCAGCAATGAATTTCATGTAGGTGACAATATGCGCTATGTAGGTTATGCGACAATTGGCGGTGTATCTGTGTCGAGTATGGTAGTTGTGCAGCGTCAGCAAGAAAATCAGGATTTGGTATTGAATTTTTATTATCCCGGGCAGGGAACTCTGAATGGACACGACTGGGTTGACCTCGGTCTGCCTTCCGGTACTCGTTGGGCAACCTGCAATGTTGGTGCTTCCTCGCCCGAAGGTTATGGGAACTATTATGCGTGGGGCGAAGTTGCACCCAAGGCTATTTACGACTGGAATTACTACCGATATTGCAACGGAAGTGCCAATACGCTGACCAAGTATTGCAATAGCCCGACCTATGGCAGCAACGGATTTACCGATAATTTGACGGTTTTGGAAGCCGGTGATGATGTTGCGACAGCCAACTGGGGTGATGGCTGGCGTATGCCGACGCAGGAAGAGATGCAGGAATTATTAGAAAATTGTTATCGTACTTTCACAGATAACGGATTGTTGCTTATGGGCAGAAATGGCAATACTATTTTCCTTCCTTATGCAGGTCATCGCTATGAAAACCAACTATATCATGCTGGGGATGAAGGAGGATACTGGACTGGTACACTCGGTGATTATCCGCCTTATGCAAGTTCTTTCAATTTTAGTCCAACCAGCTGTTACGTATACGATATATATCGTTTTTATGGAATGTCTGTGCGTGCGGTTTGCTCGCCAGAAAATTGATGCATGTAAATGTGATAATGGACAATAATTGTGTAAAAAAATGCGATGCTGTCGCATAAATCTATAATAATTCCTATCTTCGCACCAATGATTCTAAATGGTCCAACATATAAGGCAATTTTGCATAACTGCTTGCAGCACAAGCGACAACTCGCAGTTTTGATAGACCCCGACAAGCAGTCGGCGAGCGAAACTGCAGCGTTTGCACGAAAAATTGAGGCTTCGAGTGCCGATTATGTGTTTGTGGGTAGCAGCTATATGCTCGGAAACCTCGACAAATGCATCGAAGCCATCAAGGACAACACCCAGAAACCAGTTATAATTTTCCCTGGACACGCAAGCCACATTTCCGAAAAGGCTGATGCCATTCTTCTGCTCTCGCTCATTTCGGGACGAAATCCAGAGTTTCTCATTGGAAACCATGTGGTTGCGGCGGCTTTGCTTATGCAGATGGACATCGAGGTCATAAGCACAGGTTACATTCTTGTCGATGGAGGCAGAACAACATCTGTGGAATATGTAAGCAATACGCGCCCAATTCCTGCCGACAAGCCCGAACTTGCCGTTGCAACTGCCGTGGCTGGCGAAATGCTCGGTCTTAAGATGACTTACTTGGAGGCTGGCAGCGGTGCGCTCAATCCAGTGACCGACAAGATGGTGGCGGCGGTGCGCAAAACGACAAAAACTCCGCTGATTGTCGGTGGCGGACTTAGAAATATTGAAACTATAAATCAAAAATACGAGGCGGGAGCCGATATTGTAGTCGTCGGCAACGCATTCGAAAACAAAGAACTACAGATAAATCAGTTTAAATGATGACAGCACAAGAAGATGTAAAGAAATTTGGCTATGTAAACCAGCCAATCGACAGCAATATCGACTTGAAATCGGAGATTCTCCGTATGAAAAAGGAAAAGAACGCCGTGATTCTGGGGCATTTCTATATCACTTCGGAATTGCAGGACATCAGCGATTATGTTGGCGATAGCCTCCAGTTGGCTCAGATGGCAGCAAAGACCGATGCCGAAATAATTGTGTTCCTTGGCGTTAACTTTATGGGTGAGACGGCAAAAATCATCTGCCCCGACAAGAAAGTTATAATTCCCGACCTCAATGCGGGCTGCTCGCTTGCCGATTCTTGTCCTGCCGACGAGTTTGCAAAGTTCATCGCCGAACATCCGGGACATACTGTTGTTTCGTACATCAACACCACGGCAGCCATAAAGTCGATGACCGACATTACAGTGACTTCCTCCAACGCAAAGCAGATTGTCGATAGTCTGCCTGCCGACGAGAAGATAATCTTCGGTCCCGATAAGAATCTTGGCGGTTACATCAACGCGCAGACCAGCAGAAATATGGTGCTGTGGAATGGAGCCTGCCATGTGCATCGCCGTTTCGACCTTGAGGCAATCCTGAAACTCAAGGAGGAGCATCCTGGAGCAAAGATTATTGCTCATCCCGAGTGCGAAAAGCCAGTTGTCATTGTCGCCGATTTCGTTGCAAGTACGGCTGGCTTGCTGAAGTATGTCAAGAACAACGATGCGAAGGAATTTATCGTCGTTACCGAATCGGGCATTCTGCACCAGATGCGCAAGGCAGTTCCCGAAAAGACCTTGATTCCAGCACCTGCATTGGATTCAACCTGCGGATGCAACGATTGCAACTTTATGAAACTTAATACTTTGGAAAAACTTTACAACTGCCTGAAATACGAAATGCCCGAAATTACCATTCCCGAGGATGTTCGCGAGAAGGCCTACCGTCCGATAAAGAGGATGCTTGATGTTTCGGCAAAGTTGGGATTGTAATCATTTCCCCCGAGCGTAGTTGATGGAAAAGACATTGTATAACTAAAATTGATTTAGAAATATGAAACTCGCAGTAGTAGGAGCCACCGGAATGGTCGGCACACAGATATTCAGGGTTCTCGAGGAACTCAACTTTCAGTTCGATGAACTTGTTCCCGTGGCATCGGAACGCTCGGTTGGACGAACAATAACCTGCAAGGGCAAGGAATACAAGGTTGTTGGCTTGGCGGATGCTGTTGCTTCGCGTCCCGACCTCGCAATTTTCTCCGCAGGCAAGGATGTTTCGCTCGAGTGGGCACCAAAATTTGCCGAAACAGGAACATACGTTGTCGATAATTCGTCGGCTTGGCGAATGTATCCCGACAAGAAACTCATTGTTCCCGAGGTAAACATTTCGGAACTTACTGCCGACGACCATATTATTGCTAACCCGAATTGCAGCACAATACAACTTATGGTTGCGCTTGCTCCGTTGAAAAAGTACGGATTGAAGCGCCTTGTAATATCAACTTACCAGTCGGTAAGC
>CADARW010000025.1 GCA_902790405.1 uncultured Bacteroidia bacterium | reverse complement strand
TGATAATGAGTCGGGTTCGTACAGAGACAGCTTGCCGTCCTGTGCGAGTGCCACGGCAGCGATTGCCAGAAATACTATTGCCAAAACAAACCTTTTCATTCCTGATGAAAAATTTGCCGTAAAGGTAAACATTTATTGTGAATGTGCAATCGCTGTTATGAAAATTTTGTAGCGACGCAATGCTTTGCGCCGCTACAAAAAAACGCCGCAGTTGGTAGCTGCGGCGGAAAAACTTTATGTATTATGTAGATTTATGGGTGAAGATTCTTACTGTTTTGTAGTAATAATCACTTCTCCGTCTTCATCGAGTGCATATTTCATATATTCGTTTGGACCAGTAATTTGTGGCAAAAGCTTGTCTTCGATATCCAATGCTTGATATATGGTATCGAGGGTTACCTCACCTTCTTCTACTATAGTTATCCTCGGATTCAAAAGACTGCTGGTGTTTGCTATGTTTTTCATTATGCATGTAGAGTCAATTACAACTTTGTCGTAGTAGGTCAGCTCGTAATTTTGCATATATTCACTTGGATTTGTATTTGAAACTATGATGTATAATGGCACTTTGTTTAACACCTCACGATTGTCGTATAAGGTTTGTAATGTGACCATGTCACATCCTATGCAACCTTCTCCATATAGAGTTAGGATCTTGTATGAGGATTCCTTTATTTCCATTTGTGACTTAACAAAGTTGATTGAAGGGCATCCGTTTAACAATGCATTTTTTCTATCTTCTACATTTTGCATCATTACCTGTAGTTCATTCTTGCACGAGTCAATATATTTATTATAGTCGCGTTTTGTCTTGATTAATTTAAGATAGCTTATCGTAATAATTGAATCATTCTTTCTATGTACGCTGAGTGCCATATCATTGTTGGATATTGACGGATAATGCTTGTTGTCATACATTTCTCCTAAATATTGGAAATTTTTATCGGCAAATATTAGTCCGTGTTTATTTTCGCCATATATTTTTTCGTTGAAATATATTCCACATACATATACTTGATTGTATTTGTCATATTTATCCCAAGCATAAAAGCACGGAACCTCATAACCACGTTCGGTCGGGTGTTGAAGCGGCATTATGCTGTCAACTAAAGCGGATTTGAAATAATGTTCAATGACATTGTCCTGCTCAAAGTCCCACTCAAATACAGATGATGAGTACGGATATCTGAATAATGGCAAATTGTTCGCTGATTTAGTTACTATTATATTGTGATATGTAGGGTAATACATGCCTTGCTTAATGTATGAATATTTTCTGTGCTTGGACACGTGGTATTTGTTTTCCTTTGTATCCATACGGATTCCAAGTGGCAGAGGATTCTCTACAGACTCTTTTGTACCTAATAAACCGTATGAAAAAGAATATGTGCTGTTAAAAATTACACTTCCATTGCAGAAGACAAATTCGTCTTGCGGTGGAACAAGTTTATTGGCGTCATATTTGTAATTATTCAGTTCCTCTTGGTCAATGTCGTATCCATATATTTTTTTCACATTGCCATCCCAGTCGATAAGACGCAGTGCCTGAGGAGACTCGAGTTCAATGTCGCGTTCCAGTTTAGAGCAACTGATAAAAATGCTATCCTTTCCAACATAATCGCAGCTCCATATATAGCTTAAAGAATCGATAAATATATCGTGTGTTTTTTCTCCATTTTCCAACTCATAAAATGACAGGTGTTGTCCATTTATTTTTATTATTACATCTTTGCCATCAATGTTTACTATTTGGGAGTAAAAGTTTAAATATCCGCCTCTGTCTTCTTCTGCAAGAATAATGTCCTGGGTCTTATATACTTCATAATCGAAAACAAACTTGTCGGTTTGCTTGTTGTCCATGCACGAAAAAAGTGTAACAGATAGCAAAATAGCCAATAATGAGATTCGGTTCATATTATCATATTTATAAATTCGATGCAATAATAACTATTTTGGTTTATTTAAGCAAGGAATGAGGTGTGGAAATTTTATGGCGCCGCAATGCTTTGCGTCGCTAATTATAGGAAATAGCATAGTGGATAAATATAATGTCGGGGCAAAGATTTCTGCTCCGACATTATAATTGTTTTCAATTATAACTATTTTTCATTATGCGATTTCTTTAATGCAATAATATTTGTGACAAGTACATATATCGTAAAGCCAATACCTATTAAACATAAAATTATACCACCCCACTTAACACCTCGTCGAATAAAGCATAAATACATTGTAAATATTACCAACGCAATTGTTATTTGTGCCGAAATAATTATCGATTTGGCGCGTTTTGATACATTCATTTTTTTGAAAAAGTACCGACCTACGAAAAATGACACGACGCCCAATATTGCACCACAAATTACAAAAACTATAAAAAAAGTATCCATAAACAATTTAATTAATTTCTACCATATTTGTAATTACATAATTCTACATCACGGTTATATTGACTTTGTGCCTCGCATACCGCCCAAGTATAAATGCCAGTATAAACAGCGATACATGCTAGGGCACCTAAACCACCAGCAGCAGCTAACGGTGCACATGCTTTAGCTACACCAAAAGATAATCTTATTGTCGTATGATGCCATCTATTTATGTTTTACACAGCGTGCTTTGATCTTATATGTTTTCAAATTGGAAACTAATATTCCATTGTCGAACATCATGTTCCAGGCGTAGCCGCTGTTTGGCAAGAAGTCGTTGTAATGACATGATTCGTCTTGCGAGAGACTCCAGTACCAACTACTGGTTATGTTGGTTATCACTTCCTTGTTTTCGTACATCACAGTTAGTTCTTCTTTTGTCGGTAAAGCCCAGCCTGCACCTTTGGATTCGCATTTCTTCTTTGCTTCCTCCCATGTGAATATCCCATTTTCGTCAGCTGGAGCAATCACTAAACCCGACGGCAATAGAATCTCGTTTTTCTGCGAATACGCAAAAACGGGAATAATTGTCAACATTAACAAGAATAATCTACTCATAATATCATTAATTTGTTGATCCTTATTTAAATTGCCTCTTCTTGTGCCTTTTATGCTTTGAAATAAATTCTCATAAATAATACTATAACTATTAACGGGTTTTACTTGGATTTATTGTAAATCATTGTAAATGTATTTCCTCATGTTATTAACATTTTATATATAGCACGCAATTTTAGTTTTTTTATGCTGTTAGCCGTAAGTCCTCCACAATCTTTTCCAGATACAGTTTGTCAATTTCGTCGAAGGTGGCAAGATTCTCGCTGTCGATGTCGAGTTCGGCAACAACTTCGCCGTTACTGAAAATGGGCACTACAATTTCGCTTCGCGATGCGCTGCTGCAGGCAATGTGTCCGGGAAATTCCTCGACATCGTCAACTACAATCGTACGTTTTTCCTTCCACGCTGTTCCGCACACACCACGACCGAATTTTATCCTCGTACAAGCCACTGGCCCTTGAAATGGACCAAGCACAAGTTCTTGCCCTGCAACGCGGTAAAAGCCAGTCCACCAGAAATGGAAGGCTTCGTGTACGATTGCCGCCACATTGGCCATAAGTGCGATTTCGTCGCGTTCCGATTCGGAAAATGCCTTTACCTGCTCGATAAGGGTTTCGTATTTCTGCTGTTTTTCGTTCTTGTCCATGTGCTATAACTTTATGATGTGAGGGGCGGGGAAGTGCATTCCTGCCATTGGCTTGTGGTTTTTGCGTGCTGTTTCTAATACCGAAATTCGTGTTTCTCTGGCTTCTACTGGGTTAAAGTCGTATATGGCGGAAATTTCCGGATGTTCGATTTGCAGGTCAATAGCGTGCATGATGTCGCCCACAATTAGAGTTTCGCCAATGTCGTACATGGTATGGCCTGGCGTATGTCCGTAAGCTGCAATGGTTACAATCCCATCGATAATTGTGTCGCCAGCCTGAAACGTTTCGTATCTGCCATCGTATGCCTTAAGCATCTTGTCAACTGTTTCGTTGTCTTTTAATACACCTACAGTCCAAACTTCCAATTCCAAGTCGGAAAAGTGCAACTTGGCATTTTTGAAAACTGCCTCGCCGTCGGCAGTAAGAAGTCCGCCAATATGGTCGCCGTGGAAATGGGTTATGCAAATGTCGGTAATGTCGTCAGGCTGAAGACCTATAGAGTCCAGTTTTTCGAGCAGACGGCCGTTTTGCGATGTGCCAAGTCCTGCATCAAAGAGAATATTCTTGTCGCCACGTTCCAGCAGAAACACATTTATCGAGTTGTCGATGTAGTCATCTGGCAAAATTTCATGTAAAAGTTTGTCGTTCTGACCTGCAAAAATGTATGTCGGCATTTTGTGCTGGCAGTCCTGTATTGCAATCAGGGTGTCTTTCTTCTGAATTTCGGGTTCGACGGTCTCCGTTGTGGCTGGTTTGTCGCTATTCCCCGAGCACGATGCCAAAAACGTTATGGCTGCTATTAATGCAAAAGTTATATTCTTCATATTTAGTGTTTTAGAAGCAATTCTTTAAAACTACCAGTATGTCGTCAGCTTCCATTTTCTTGTAGCCGCCGCCAGGAATTGTCGATTTTGCAATCAGCGGAAGCATTTCCTCGGTTGCACCGACTTCGCGGAGTGTTGCTGGAATACCAAGTTCGCGGAAGAACGATTCGAGGCGGGCGATGCCTTCGAGGGCAACCTGTTCGTCGGTTTTGCCGGAGGTTTCGACATGCCAGATGTTCTTTGCAAAGCGGACAAACTTCGGCAGACCATATTTATATATGTATCGGTAATATGCTGGAGAAATAATTGCCAGACCTATGCCGTGAGGACAGTCGGTATATGCACCGAGCTGATGCTCAATCATGTGAACTTCCCAGTCCTGCATTTTCGAGAGTGCGAGGATTTTGTTCAAACCCATTGTAGCACACCACATTATGTTGCTTCGTGCTTCGTAGTCGTGCGGATCGACGATTGCCTTGCGCGACGAGTTTATGAGCGACAGCATTACGCCTTCGAGCAGATAGTCGCTTGTGCAGTCGTCGTCGCCACCGAAATATTGTTCCATGAGGTGAGAGAAAATGTCGGCTATACCGCTGACCATCTGGTTTTTAGGAACTGTATAGGTGAGTTCGGGGTTCAGTATGGAGAATTTCGGGCATAGGTCGGGGAATGGGAATACGCGTCCGAGTTTCAGCTTCTTGTCCTCATTGGTGATGACCGAACCTGTATTCATTTCCGATGCTGTTCCTGTCATTGTAAGCACCGACGCAACTGCGACAACCTTGTTTTCGATTGGACCTTGCTGTTCCCAGTAGTGTGTCCAGGCGTCGCCATTGTAGTATGCCGAAGCTGCAATGCCTTTCGAGCAGTCGACAACGCTGCCGCCACCAACGGCAAGAATGAGGTCAATGTCGTTTTTGCGCACAAGTCTGCAGCCTTCCATTACCTGCGAATAGCGCGGATTTGAGTTGATGCCAGCAAGTTCGGTTACTTTTTTGCCACAGCCGTTGAGCATGGATAAAATCTTGTCGTACAAGCCAGTAGCCTTGATTGAATTTTTGCCGTAAACAAGCAATATGTTTTTGCCAAATTTGTTGAGTTCTTCCGGAAGGTGCTCCAATGCACTTTTGCCAAAATGAATTCTGGTCGGGTTTTCGTAAGTGAAATCGTAAATCATGTCAATATCGTTTTTAAATTTATGGTGCGAAGATACAAAAAAAATTACGAATTACGATTTTAGATTTAGCATCGCAGAGCAAAAGGCTTGCCCCAAAGCAATCGTAAATCGTAAATAAACTTTATCTTTGCGCCAAATTTCGTTTATGTTCAAACCTGAATTGCTTTTACCGGCTGGCACGCTCGATTCGTTCTTTGCAGCCATGGAAGGTGGCGCCGATGCGGTGTATCTGGGACTCAAAAAGTTCAATGCACGCAACCGCGCACGCAACTTCTCGTACGCCGACCTTGTCAATGTTGTAGCGGAGGCTCATTCGCGGGGAAGAAAGGTGTATGTTACACTTAACACGCTGATTAAGAATACTGAACTTTCGGAACTTGTCGAGACTTTGTCGGCACTTTCGCAGTGCCGTCCCGATGCGCTAATAATTCAGGATTTGGCAGTTGCAAACATTGTCCGACGATTTTTCCCCGATTTGCAGATTCATGCAAGCACGCAGATGTCGGTGCACAATTCGCTTTCGAGCAACTATTTGAAAGAATGCGGCTTTTCGCGTGTGGTGCTGGCTCGCGAACTAACTATGCACGAACTGTCGCAGTTGATGAAGTCGGTAAATGTTGAAACAGAGATATTTATACATGGTGCCTTGTGCTATTCGGTGTCGGGACAATGTCTGTTTAGCAGTTATCTGGGAGGAAATTCGGCCAATAGGGGACTATGCACTCAGGTTTGCCGCCGAAATTTCAAGACCGTAAACGGCTCTGTTCCGCTGTTCAGCATGAAGGATTTTCAGCTTGTCGACCTGATTCCCGATTTCGCTCGGCTGAAAGTTTCGTCGCTCAAGGTTGAGGGCAGGATGAAAACGCCCGACTATGTTTACAATGTGGCACGTGCTTATCGTATGGCTATCGACGATCATTCGCGCATCGACGAAGCAAAGGAAATTCTTGCGTCGGATTTTGCCCGCGAGAAGACGCAATGGTTTATGGGACACGATGTTAAGAATGCTGTCACTCATAATTCGGAAACAGGTTTGCTTGTCGGTTCTATCGAAAAGGTTGAAAACGATTGCATTGTTCTCGCTTCGGATGTAAAATTGTCCGACAATGCAAAGCTCCGTTGCCGAAATGCCAGCGATACTGATGCCGAATTCATAAAAATACGCCGAATTGAAAGTTCTGAAGGCAAGCATCGTATCTATTGCAATGCCGAAGGATATTCTGTAGGTCAGGCTGTGTATCTTGTTGGATACGAGAATCATCCTTTTGCTACAAAGTTCCGTCGCCCAGTGTCGAAGAAGATTTTTTTCCCGTCTCCGCAAAAGGTTGAGAGCATCCGTAGGGCATTTCCGGCAGTAGGTTCACGTGGCGGCGAATTGCGGTTGTTCTTGCGCGTGTCCGATTCTAAAATTCTTAAATCGTTGAACCCCAATAAATTCGAGGCTGTTTTTGCAAAACTTTCTGTGAGCGATGCCGATGCTCTTGCATCAATGCCAATTCCAAGGGAGACAAAGCAGAAAATTTTTATCGAGTTGCCGAAGTATATTTCGGAACTTCGGATCGATGTGTGGCGCAATGTCATATCACATTTGTGTTCAGCCGGTTATACACGGTTTGTGCTGTCTAATATTTCTCAGTTGCCGCTAGTTCCCAAAACTTGCATTCTTGCAACAAACGAGAATGTCTATCTGATGAACGACATTGCTGTAAATTTCATAAAGTCGCAAGGTGTGAGGTATTACACTTATCCAAGTGAAAGCGATTATCCGAATCTGATTTCGGGCAGGGACAGGGGCGGAATTATCCCGATTTATTTCCATCCCGACTTGTTCTATTCGCGTCAGCCAATATCCGAAACTGAATTTTACGATGATGCTAAGCATAAGTACGATTGTGTTAATAAACAGGGATTTACAATCGTGACGGATAAAAATCCAGTTTCGTGGACCCAAAATGTTTCAAAGTTCAGCAACAAGGGTTTTTGTCGGTTTCTGATAGATATTTCGTACGACAACAATCTTGTGCGCTTGTCGGAGATTCTTCATGCTGTAAGGAATTCTGTTAAAATACCTGGCAGTACAGATTTCAATATGAAGAAGGGCCTGAAGTAGCGGCGCAATAGCTTCGCCGTTCTATGTGCTTCGCACGTTTCTACGCTTCGCTGTTTGAATGCCTGCGGCGTTTGAATGTGCTTCGCCCGTTTCTGGGTTTGAATGGCTGACGCCGTTTAACTTCGTTGAGCTAAAGGTTGGCTAACGCCGAGCTAAAGGTTAACTTCGTTGAGGGCTGCGCCGTTCTCGCTTCGCTGTTTGAATGCCTGCGGCGTTTGAATGTGCTTCGCCCGTTTCTGGGTTTCAATGGCTGACGCCGTTTAACTTCGTTGAGCTAAAGGTTAACTTCGTTGAGGGCTGCTCTGTTCTGTTGATGCAGGATGTAAATTGTAATAATCTCATAAAATTATCAAATTATCAAATCATCAAATTATTGTATCTTTGCACCTCATTTCAAATCTCTGCAATGAAGGATAGAAAAATATATTTTGAAACTTACGGCTGTCAGATGAATGTTGCTGATTCAGAGATGGTTGCTGCCATAATGAAATCGAATGGCTACGAAACTACCGACGATATTCAGACTGCCGACGTAGTTGTGATAAATAAAGAATCTGAAAGTCGGTGTAATAGGTTGCATGGCCCAGCGTGTTGGCGACAAGCTGTTCGACAGCGGAGCAGTTGACTTTGTAGCAGGTCCCGATGCTTATCGTCATATTCCTGCACTTGTTGAAGAAACAGATCTTAAACCAGTGGCTGATACAGACTTTGATATAACTGAGACTTATGCAGGCATCGAACCTTTGCGTCTCGACAGAGAAAGCATTTCAGGCTTTGTTTCGATCACTCGCGGGTGCAACAATTTTTGCTCGTATTGCATTGTGCCATATACCCGAGGTCGCGAGCGCAGCCGTAGTGCTGACGATATAATCAGGGAATCGGAAAATTTGCAAGCAAATGGTTACAAGGAACTTACATTGCTTGGTCAGAATGTGAATTCATATATATGCGGTGAATATAATTTCCCGAAACTGATAGAAACCGTTGCTCGCAGAGTGCCAGAAATGCGCGTCAGGTTTACCACATCGCATCCTAAGGACATATCTGATGAATTGCTTGAGGCAATAGCTCGTAATCCGAACATTTGCAATCATATACATTTGCCAGTTCAGTCGGGAAGCAATACGGTTCTCGAACGTATGAACCGCAAATATACCCGCGAATGGTATCTCGACAGGATTGCCGCTATCAGACGGATAATTCCCGATTGCGGGCTTTCTACCGATATATTCTGCGGTTTCTGCGGTGAGACTGAGTCCGATTATATGCAAACCGTTGATTTGATGGAGAATGTGGGATTCGACTCAGCCTTTTTATTTAAGTATTCGAATAGGCCTGGCACGTTTGCATCGAAAAATCTTGTCGACGATGTTCCCGAAGAGGAGAAGGTGGCAAGGTTGGCAAGGCTTATCGAAATACAGAATCGCATATCGCTGGAGCGAAACCGAAGCGACATCGGCAAGATTTTCGAGGTGCTCGTCGAGGGCGAATCAAAACGCTCTACAGACATGCTTTGCGGAAGAACTCAGCAAAATAAGATGGTTGTTTTCGATAGGATGACGCTGAAAAAGGGCGATTATGTAAAAGTAAAAATCACCGAAGCAAGTTCTGCAACATTAAAAGGAATTGTAATTCAGTGATTTATACTAGCGAATCCTATTAAATGTTTTTTGTAAATAAAAAATGGAATAAAAATTTGTTGTAAAAAATAAAATGCGTATCTTTACAACCGAAAATATAAATTAGAAAGGGACTGTATTATGCAAGTAAAGAAATCACCAAAAGCTGATCTCGACAGATTGAGAATCATCTTTTTAGAAATAGGCGCAGTTGTTGCATTGGCTGCATGTCTTGTTGCTTTCGAATGGTCGTCTGATGACGCTTCGATGGGGTCACTTGGCGATTTGACAATTGATGAAGTTATCGAAGAAGAAATTGACAATACAATTCAGGAAGACGAACAGCCGGAAGAACCGGAACCAGAACCGGAACCAGAACCAGAGCAGGTTATTGAAGAACTTGTTATTGTAGAAGATGACGTAAAGGTTGATGACATCAATATCAATTCTGAAGCTGATGAAAAGACTCAGACCCAAATCCATATCGTTGAGACTATCGAGATAGAAGAGGAGGAAGAAGTTGAGCCTGTTGCATTTGCTGCAGTTGAAAACAAACCTGAATATCCTGGTGGTGACATTGCTCTTATGAAGTATTTGGCAGAAAACACTAAATACCCGCCAATTGCAAAGGAAAATGGCGTTTCTGGTAGAGTGTTCGTTCAGTTCGTTATCGACAAGACTGGCGCTGTTACCAAGGTAAAGGTGCTTCGTGGTGTTGACCCAGCTCTTGACGCAGAAGCTCTGAGAGTTGTAAAGGCAATGCCAAACTGGAAACCTGGTTCTCAGAGAGGTAAGGCAGTTCCTGTAACTTATCAGGTGCCTATCAATTTCAAGTTGAACTAACTCAATTTTAAAAAGTGTAAATGATGATTTGCCCTGTCGCTATTCGGCAGGGCTTTTTTATGAAAGAAAGGACGATAATTATGAATTTTAAGTTGTTATTGTTGTCATTTTGCATTGCATTCTGCTCTATGGCGTATGCTCAGGACAAGCAGAATGTAAACGCCGTAACTGGAAAAGATGCTGAATATGCCGTCAGTGAACTAGATCGTCAGCCAGAGTTTCCCAATGGTAATGAAGGTCTTGGAAAATATTTGTCAGAAAATATCAAATATCCGAAAAAAGCGTTGAAGAAAAACATAATGGGAAAGGTGCATGTTCAATTTGTAATCGACAAGACTGGAAAAGTTACTGATGTAGTGGCTGTCAGGGGCGTAGATAAATCGCTCGACAAGGAAGCTGTGCGCGTTATCAAGTCGATGCCTGCATGGAAACCGGGAATGAAAGACGGCGCACCTGTCAAGGTTAAGTATACAATACCTATTAATTTTAAATTATAGCCGAGTAAAATGTTTGACTGTCAGGAAGAAGAATTTGAGAAGGCTGTCCTTGTAGGAATTGTTAACCGCCTGCAGACGCGCGAACAAGTCGATGAGTATCTCGCCGAGTTAGATTTCCTTGCTAATACTGCTGGTGTTGAGCCAGTTAAGAGATTCGTGCAGAATGTCGATTCTCCAAATACGCGTACTTACGTTGGAACAGGTAAACTAGAGGAAATCAAGCAGTACATTCAGGAGAACGAAATTTCATTGGTTATTTTCGATGATGAATTGCAACCTACTCAGCTTCGCAATATCGAACGTGAATTGCAAGTCAAGGTTCTCGACCGAACAAATCTTATTCTTGATATTTTTGCACAAAATGCGCGTACTGCACATGCTAAGGCACAGGTTGAATTGGCTCAGTATCAGTATCTTCTTCCTCGACTTGCTGGTATGTGGACGCACTTGGAACGCCAGCGAGGCGGTATAGGTATGCGTGGTCCTGGTGAAACGCAGATCGAAATAGACCGCCGTATCGTTCTTGACAAGATAGCAAAACTGAAGGTCGACTTGCAGAAGATTGACAAAAATATGATGCAGCAGCGTAAGAATCGTACAGGCATTGTAAGGGTTTCGTTGGTTGGTTACACCAATGTTGGCAAATCGACCATAATGAACCTTATTAGCAAGTCGGAAGTGCTGGCGCAGAACAAGTTGTTTGCAACTCTCGACACCACCGTGCGCAAGGTTGTGATAAATAATCTTCCGTTCCTGCTTAGCGATACTGTTGGCTTTATACGCAAGTTGCCGACAACGCTCATCGAATCGTTCAAATCGACGCTCGACGAGGCTCGCGAGTCAGACCTTATTATTCATGTGGTCGATATTTCGCATCCTTGCTTCAGGGACCAGATGGAGGTTGTAGAGCAAACTCTCAAGGATATAGGAATTGTAAACAAGCCTATACTTGTGGTGTTCAATAAGATAGATGCTTTTACATATACAAAGAAGGATGAGGACGATCTGACTCCAAAAACTCGTGACAATTATTCGCTTGACGAACTAAAAGATATGTATTTTGCCAAGAATGAGGATTGTGTTTTTGTATCGGCCAAGGACTTGCAGAATATCGACGAGTTCAAGACCAAGCTATTCGAAATGGTGAAAAAGATACACTTCGACAGGTATCCGTACAATACTATTTAGTTACTTTTTCTTATTAAACCACTCTGCGATTATCCTTTTGCCGTCGGTCTGTAAAGTCGATGCAAATTCCTTAATTTCAATATTTAAGCATTCTTTCAAGTCTTTGTGCATCGTTGAAACGATTTCGTGTTTTGCAGCGCGTAGTGCCTCGCGTGGCTTCGATGCAAGCAGTTTCGCAAATTCTTCTGCCTTGGCATACAGTTCGTTGCGTGGGAAAACATCTTGCACGATTCCGTGTAGATTTGCGTAGTCCACAGTAATTTGCTTGCACGAATACACATAGTATGCGATGTCGGCAGGGGAGATGTACTTCGACAGGAACGAGATTCCGCCAGCACCAGGGATTATGCCCATATCGACTTCTGGAAACTTCATGCGAGTTTCTGGAGTGCAGAAACGGATGTCGCAGCGCAGTGCGAGTTCCAGTCCGCCACCATAAACTATGCCGTCAAGTGCTGCAATTACTGGAATTTCAAGGTTTAGAAGTCCGTCGTATATGTAGTGGGCGTTGGTTGCCATAAGAACTGCTTTTTCGTAGTCGGCACCAGCGATTTCGTGCAGGTTGCCACCTGCCGAGAATACTTTTTCGGTGCCTTGGATTATTAGTACTCGGCATTCCTTGTCGTTGCGGACAGATTCAACAGCTTCGTGGAATTCCTTTAGGAAAAGCTGGCTCATGGCGTTCATCGTCGATTCGTTGTCGAACTTGATGGTGGTGATGGTACCGTGGGTTATTGATATTGTTTCGGGCATGGGAGGGAGGTTTTTAAGTTTCTAGGTTTCTAGGTTTCTAGGTTTCTAGGTTTCTAGGTTTCTAGGTTTCTAGGTTTCTAGGTTTCTAGGTTTCTAGGTTTCTAAGTTTCTAGGTTTCTAGGTTTCTAGGTTTCTAGGTTTCTAGGTTTCTAGGTTTCTAGGTCTAAGTTTCTAGGTTTCTAAGTTTCTAGGTTTCTAAGTTTCAGGTTTCTGGGTTTCTATGTTTCAAGTTGTAGTGGCGCGCCGCGACAGTACATCAAAGTTCAATGCCATGTTCCCAAGTTTCAATGTAGTTTATATTTTGTGATTCGTTATTCATTGATATTTATTTTGTCACAAAAATATAGTTTTGGTTCGGATTGGCAAAAAGGTTTAATTATCAATTGTCCATTATCCATTGTTAATTGTTAATTGTCCATTCTTCATTCTCTCCTTAAATACATCATACACAGGTATGTTCAGTGCTTCGGAAAGTTCTGTCGTGATTCTTTCCGAATTCAAAATGTAACCGCTGGGCGAGGTGGGGTTTACGCAGACGGCAATGAGTTTTGTGCGTAATAGGACCTTGATTTTGCCACCTTTCGACAGGTAGGAGTAGAGTGATTCTGGAGTGACGAAAATCCTTGTGAAATCCTTGACAATCAATGTGGTGTTTTGTATTTCCTTTTGAATGCGCAAAAGATTCAAGACCTTGTCGGTGACGATTCCGCTGGCGAAAATGGTGGTGCCGTACTCGAAAAGCTTGTCCTTCTTGTTTTCGAGCAATAGGGTGGAGTCGATGCCAAGGTCGTGGATTTCGTTGTTCTCGTCTATTGCCCAGATGCCACGTTCGGTGCGCAGAAGTTGTTCGTTTACAGGCGATTCGTAGGCTTCGATGTTAATTAAGCTATAGACGAACTTGGTCTTGCGGGTGAGTTCCTTGTAGTCGTGCGAGACAGCTGCACCAGTCGAAAGTATCATGCACTCGGTAACAGATGGTGAGCCTAACGACTTGCGCGACAATGCCCCGTCGATAATGGTAAGCTGACTGCCGTAGCCTTGCATTTCGGCGATTATGTCCTTAATCCACATTGTGCTGGTTGGACCGGAGAATATCAGTTTGCCTTGCGATTGCGCCCGTGCCGTTACAAGCCGTCCCAGCGATGTGCTTTGCTTCGAGATGTTCAGTATCTCCGAGGTGATTTTGCGTGTGTGGTAGTGGTTTTCGGAGGTTGTGAACAATGTGCCTGGATATATTTCGATTTCGGGCTTGTGAGTCTTGGTTACCTGGTCAACATTTTCGCCGTCGATGCCGATTGAAGTTATAGCGATTTTCGTTCCGCTGTCGCGTAACCTACCTATAATATAATTAAGGCACTCCGTCTTGCCGGTGTTCTTTTCCATCCCGACAATCGACAACGACTTGTACTTCAATATTTCGTTGATAAACGGCATCTGCTTAGGTTTGAATAAATAAAGGCGTGATTAACACGCCTTTATTCAATCAGCATATTTTTGTTTTATTTCTTTACATGTCTTTCCTTACGAGCGAGGTTGCTTGGTTCGAGAGCCATCTGTTCGCCCTTCATCAGACGGAGAACGCCTTCTGGCTTAATCTTCGATTCCTCGTTTGCAGGAGTCTGGTTGTCAACATAATCGGTTGGCTGCGAGTAGGTTGTGATAACGCCTTCGTAGTTGCGGAGTATAACCTTTGTCGGGCTTTCCGAAATCAAGTAGTTAGGCATTACAGGAATCTTTCCGCCACCACCGGGAGCGTCAACTACAAATGTAGGAACTGCGTAGCCCGATGTGTGTCCGCGAAGGCCTTCAATGATTTCGATACCCTTCGAAACCGGAGTACGGAAATGTTCGAGACCCATGGAGAGGTCGCACTGGTAGATGTAGTACGGACGAACTCTCATCATAACGAGCTTGTGAACAAGCTTCTTCATGATATCGACATTGTCGTTGATGCCACGGAGCAATACCGACTGGTTGCCCAGAGGAACACCTGCGTTTGCAAGACGAGCGCAAGCTGCTGCCGATTCTTCGGTAACTTCGTTCGGGTGGTTGAAGTGAGTATTTAACCATATCGGGTGGTACTTCTTGAGCATTTCGCAGAGGCTGTCGGTTATACGCTGCGGGCATACAACTGGAGTTCTCGAACCGATACGGATGATTTCTACATGAGGTATTGCTCTGAGTCTCTGAATGATAGATTCGAGCATAGCGTCATCGACCATAAGAGCGTCGCCACCCGAAAGGAGGACATCGCGA
This sequence comes from uncultured Bacteroidia bacterium, assembly GCA_902790405.1. Classification (GTDB taxonomy): domain Bacteria; phylum Bacteroidota; class Bacteroidia; order Bacteroidales; family ML635J-15; genus Bact-19. The sequence goes on along the minus strand of CADARW010000025.1, from coordinate 16,013 downwards.
ACCTGTGGAGTGCGTGCTACGTAGTCGATAGCTGCCTGTATGCGTTCCGATGGCGACTGGCAGTCGTGCTGACCGGCGAATCTGCGGCGTGTGCAGTGGCGGCAGTACATAGAGCACATGTCGGTGATGAGGAACAGAACTCTGTCTGGATAGCGGTGGGTAAGACCAGGAACCGGTGAATCTTCGTCTTCGTGAAGCGGGTCGAGCAAATCGGCAGCTGACTGGTGAAGTTCAGCGGCGGTCGGGATAGCCTGCTTGCGGACAGGATCGTTCGGGTCGTCGGGGTTAATGAGGCTCAGGTAGTACGGAGTGATAGCCATACGGAGAGTCTTCAGCGACTTTGCAACGCCTTCTTCCTCTTCTGGAGTCAGCTTCACATATTTTTTCAGTTGTTCGAGAGTCTCGATTCTGTTTCTCACTTGCCATTTCCAGTCGTTCCATTCTGCATCGGTAACATTCGGAAACATTTCTTTTCTTCTGCTTGCCATATATTTTCAGTCTAATTAAAAGAATTACAATAAATTAATGCCAATAAAATATTAGCGGTGCAAAGATACAATTAATTTACGATTTACGAATGACGATTTGAGAATTTATTTTGAGCTAACAGGCTTGATGGCTAAAGGCCGTTTCTTTGGCTTCTGTGTTTATGTTTAAGGTTTTAGAATTTGAAGGTTTCTGCCCAGAGGTGTGTCACTACGTAATCTGTCGTAAAGGTTAGAGCTTTTTTTTTATATTGAAATATTTAATAAAAAAATAACAAAAATATTCTTGTTGCTGTAAAAAAAATATATTTTTGTTTTAGTTAATAATTTAAAAACCGATGCGCCGATGGGATATAACCGGCACATAAGACAATGAAGAAAATATTTTTTTTGACAATCGCATTATTGATTGTTAATGTATTATGTGCACAATATAAACCTGAAGCTGTTTTGATAAAGGGGGATGCTAAATTTATTGATGAAGCTGTAAACGTATATGTTAAATTGGATTTTTCCAATGCAGTACAAGTAAAATACGACCCAAAAAACAAGAAAGAAGTTAAGATTATCGGTCGTTTTGTCGATAGAGATTCTTCTGAATGGAATGAATATATGTACAAAATTCATAATATGGGGATAAAAAATTCAAACAAGTATGCGATAAAAGGCAATCATTCTGTTCGATTTGTTGATTCTCCAGAAAAAGCAAAGTATGAATTAGATTTATGTATTGACACATTAGATTGTGGTGATGTTATGAAGGCATATTATGGCAATATGTCGCTCGGAGGCGCTATACTTGTAGGAAAGCTTGTTGTAAGAGAAATTGTAACTAATAACGAAGTTTGTGTTATTAAATACAATCACCTGCAGTATGTAGGCGGGCAAGGTGTGGAATGGATTAGAATTCATAATATTACCTATGGAGATGCAATCGGCCAATTCTTATTAGGTTTGAATCCAACCACTCGCAAAGTAAGCAATGGACCAAAGGCTCCTAACTATCCTTTTTTATATCCCGAAAAAGTTCAATGATAAGTAGTTGCTATGCTATTTAGATTTTAAATCGGGATTAATCTTCTTACATCGTTTACGGAATTGTTTTTCGGAAATGCTATGAAATCATGTGTGCCATATATCGAGCGACACAAATGCAAGACCATCATGAAACCGAATTGTTCAAGTGTCAGCTCGTTGGTGAAACGGAGAGTGGACAACATCTAGTTATGTAAGGAACCACCGATGAATTTGCTGTCTTCTATAAAATGTAGTAGGCATTAGCACTGATTTCTGATGGGGTCATCATGCAGATATTGATATCAAAGTTTGTGAACACTCCTTTTTGTCAAATCCATATCTTTGCCTTATATTTGCAAAAAATATTGTTATGAAAAAAGTATTGGTATTTGTGGCTGTTTGCCTTGCCGTTTTCGGTATGTCGTGCGGTGGTTCTAAGGATGGAAACACAACAACGACAAAGTCGTACGCTGAAATTAGGGAAGAAGAACCAAACTATATGGGCGATTCGACTATTTACGACGGTATTGTGCTGTCGCACGAAAACAATGTCGTCGACTGGGATAAAGTGGCGCAAGATTCGCTTGTGCAATTTGTTTACCTAAAGGCTACTGACGGAGCATCTGTCCAGGACTCAAAATACAAAAAATCGCTCAAAGCTGCCCGCAAGGCAGGATTGAAGGTCGGTTCCGCTCATTATTTCAGAATGACTTCAAGTCCCGATGACCAGTTTAAGAATTTTAAGAAGACTGTAAAAGTTGACGACCAGGATCTTATACCTGCTGTATATGCCGAATGCGAATTCAAGCGTTCGTCGAAGGAGGAATTCTCGGCCGCTTTGAAATCGTTCTTGGACAAAGTGGAGAATTATTGTGGTGTAAAGCCTATAATTTGTTGTTCTGTAGGTGTTTATCATAAACGACTGAAAAAAGATTTTTCCGACTATATGTTCTGGATGTCGAATCCGACAATTCCAAGTACAGCAAAATATACTCTCTGGCAGACCGATTCGTATGTAGGTCACATCGATGGTATTGACGGCGGCGTTGACATAAGCACATTTAACGATAGTTGTGGTGTTGAAAATCTGATAATGAAAAAATAGAAACATATGCTGAAGTTCAGCATGACCAAAAGGAAAAAATCGTATATCTAAAATCGTAAATCAAAATGAGTTTCCTTAATCCATCTTTCCTCTGGGCTTTGTTTGCGATGGCTATTCCGGTGATAATTCACCTGATAAACTTTCGCAAGCCTAAAGTCGTATATTTCAGCAACACATCGTTTATCGAGGATATAAAGAAGGAAACGCGCACAAAGACCAAACTGAAGCAGATTCTCATCCTTATCGCCCGAATGCTGACGATTGCAATGTTGGTATTCGTGTTTGCTGGACCATTCATTCCCAACAACGAAAAGGCAAACGACGAGCCATCTGATTTGTCGATAATATACATCGACAATTCGTTCAGTATGGATGCCGACGCTGCGAAGGGCAAGGTGTTCGACCAGGCAAAGCAGATTGCAAAGGACTTGGTATATGCAAGCGATCCGTCGATGAACTACATATTTATTTCCAACGACTTCTATTCCGATTTCCGCGCGACTCTCAACCGAGACCAAGTCATAACAAGCATCGATGACTGCAAGATAAGCGCCAATTCGATGAAGATTAACGACTTGATAGTAAAGGCAAATGCTTTGTCTCAAAATGGTAAGAACGCTTCACTCTACATTATTTCTGATATGCAGAAGTATATGTTCGAGGATGTTGAGGCGGAGTTGGCTGAAAATATAAATGCCGTTCTAATGTCGCTTAATCCAGTGAAAATAAACAACCTGTATGTTGATACTTGCTGGTTCGACTCTCCTGTGCATCGCGTGGGGCAGAACGAGCATCTCACGGTTCGCATCACAAACAAGTCGAGCGAGGGCTTCTACGACATTCCCATGCAGCTTTACCTTAACGATTCGCTCAAGGCAATGACAAATTTAAATGTCGAGGCAGGGGAGTCCGTCGAGGTTAACGTTGACTATCAGAACACAAGCGCAGGAAATGTTGCTGCACGGCTCGAAATTTCCGATTATCCTATTGTTTACGACAATGTTTTGTATTTCAGTTATGCCATATCTGATAAGACTAAGGTGTTGGCAATCAATGCAAAGGACGAAAGTCGCTATCTTACTGCCTTGTTTGGCAACGAAGAAGAGACTTTTAAGTTCGAGCAGGTGCGTCAGGGACACGAATCGGATATGAACATAAGCGATTTCGACCTAGTTGTGCTAAATTCCGTGTCGGAAATATCGTCGGGATTGGCGGAAAGGCTCAAGATTTTCGTAAACAATGGCGGTTCTGTTTGTCTTATTCCGGCTTCGTCGGTGAATTATGCTTCGCTCAACAGTTTCCTTGAATTGTTCGCCATTGGAAAATTTGAAGGATTGACGCAGCACGATACAAAGCTTTATGGAATAGACTATAGGAACAATTTGTATCGCAATGTCTTCTCGAAAGAGGAAAAGCAGGGCAGTCTTCCGAACATGGAGCTGACGCATAAGTTGAACTTGTTTTCGCGAGCATCATTCTCGTCGGTGCTGACGCTCGAAAATTCGTCTCCGGTACTTGTTGCAGGCGACTATGGCAATGGGAAACTTTATGTATTTGCATCGCCGATTGACAATGTGAATGCCGATTTTGCAAAGAGCGTTGTCTTCTCGCCGGCAATGTACAATATGGCTATGAACAGCCAGCTGGCAAATTCGCTTTATGCGACAATCAACACCGAGACCATTGCACAGGCTAGGGTAGATAGCTACGAAATTGGCAATACCTATAATATATATGTAGCGAAAGACGAGTCGTACCTCGTCGATGTGAGATACAATTCGGGTTTGCTGAATGTCTTTATGCCAGCCAACCTAAAGTCGGCAGGCGTGTATGGCCTTTCTGAAAACAATGATACCATCGCGCTGCTTGCCCTCAACTACAACCGCAACGAATCTATGCAGGACTACTTGTCGGAGGAGGACCTCGAAGCTATGAATACGCAGAGGTTTTCGGGACGTGCATCTATCTTCAGGTTCGACGATGTTGAGCAAACTTTTTCAGATTTTAAGGCGATTTCCGAAGGAAAAGCACTATGGAAATACTTCGTTTTGCTGGCACTTTTGTTTATTATCTGCGAGGTTTTGATAATAAAGTTTATGAAATAGATGTTATAATGTATTGATACACAAACTTTTAGTTCTAACAATTTGTTGTTAGTAATAAAAGTCAAAAAAGCGGACGAAAAATTGCTGTATTTGAAAAAAATGTACTAATATTGCAGTCCAAAATTTTAAGGAATAATAAAAAGTTTTCGTGATGAATTTAATGAATATTGTTGAACAGAATTTGGAACAGGTAAGAGAGTTCCCAAAGTTCAAGGCAGGTGATACTATTACTGTAAGTTACAAGATTAAGGAAGGTAATAAGGAAAGAATTCAGCAGTTCAGAGGCGTAGTGATACAGCTTAATGGAACTGGACGTACAGCTACTTTCACAGTACGTAAGATGTCGGGTACTTTCGGCGTTGAAAGAGTTTTCCCGATCGCATCTCCATTTATCGATTCGATTGATGTTAATAAGTATGGTAGGGTTCGCAGAGCAAAGATTTACTATCTGCGTGAACTTACCGGTAAGAAGGCTAGAATCAAAGAAAAGAGATTCTAATCTTTGTTGCGTGAAAAAGATAATAGCTCCGAGATTTATGTCTTTGGGGCTTTTTTCGTTGAATATAACTTGTTAGATAATTATAAAGATGAAGAAATCATTATTTGTTGCTAATTCGATGACAATCACGGGTATTGTCCTTGCTTTGATTGGTGTTGTGGCTATTGTTTGCGGTGAAAACTTTTTCGAGCATCTGATTCAAATTGCTGGTGGTGCTATTGCCCTGATGAGTTTGTTTATGCTTGTAATGCGTATCGCAAAGAGTAAGGATGGCGATTCGAAACTCGAAAAGTCTTTGATGATAATAATGTTCGCCTTTGCTCTCATCGGTGGCGTGTTGCTGTTCTGCTTTGCCGAACAGTTGACAAGGATTTTCGCTATAATACTCGGTGCAATAATCCTGCTCGGTGCCGTTATGATGATAATCTTAACATTGGTATATCGCGAAAAAGGTTCAAAACTTTCATTGGTTTACTTGATTTCGTCGATTGTTGTGCTCGTCGCTGTCGGCATTCTTGGTTTCATGTTTATTCGTGATCCAGAATTTGGCAACAAGGTGATGGCAATCGTGCTTGGCATACTGATGATTCTTCTCGGTTTGCTCTTCTTGTTCGAGTCGTTTATGGTTCGCAAAGTTATAAAGTTCTTCAACAACAACTTGCTGTCAGAAGGACAAAATGCTGAGGTAGAAACCATAGAAGCAGAGGCAGAAGTCATTGACGAAGAAAAAACATCTGTAGAATAATGTCTTTTTCTGTCAGGATACTTGGTAGCAGCAGTGCCTTGCCGACAGTTAAGCGGCAGACTTCGGCTCAAGCAGTCCTGTACAACGGAACACCATACCTCGTCGATTGTGGCGAGGCTACACAAATTAGAATGCGCGAATATTCCTTGCCTTTCGGAAGGTTGAGGAATATTTTTATTTCACACATACACGGTGACCATATTTTCGGGTTGTTCGGACTGCTTTCTACATTTTCGATGCTTGGTCGCAAAACCGAACTCAATATTTATTGCCCCGAAAAATTGGAGCAAATTTGTACTTCATTGTTCGCCTCGCTCGACCACGATTTGGGTTTCAAGGTAAACTACAAATATTTGCAATCCGATGGATTCCAGCATATTCACAGCGACAAAAATCTCGAAGTGTATAGTTTCCCTTTGGTTCATACGAAACCAACTTGGGGATTTCTTTTTCGCGAAGTAGAGAAGGAGAGGAATATAATTAAGGATTGCATAGATGAGTACAATCTGTCGATTGCGCAGATTGTCAGTCTGAAACGGGGCGAGGACGTAATGCTCGAAAACGGTTGCTTGTTAAAAAGTGACGATGCAACCAAATTGCCGCCTTCGCCCAAGACTTATGTTTATTGTTCCGACACTTTGCCGTTGAAACGTCTGTCCGATTTTGCACCGAATGTCGATATACTTTACCATGAGGCTACATTTATGGACAAGGATGCCGAACTGGCAAAACTTACCTGCCATACTACGGCAATTCAGGCTGCAGAACTAGCAAAGTCGTTGTCGGTTAAGAAGTTGATGCTTGGGCATTTTTCAACACGTTACCCGTCGATGGAGATAATGAACGAGGCAAGAACAATTTTCACAGATGCTATCGAGGCTCGCGACGGATTAGAAATTGAAATTTGATGTTATGATTGAAATTGACGATAAGGTTGTTCATTTTGATGTTTTTCGTAAATGTTTTGCTTGCGACATTACCAAATGCAAGGGTATTTGTTGTGTCGAAGGCGATTCTGGGGCACCATTGGAAAAAGCCGAGGAAGACAAGTTGAAAGAGATTCTGCCGAAAATATACAATCGTCTGTCCGCAGAAGCAAAATCGGTGATTGACGAGCATGGCGTGTCGATGCTCGACATCGAAGGTGAGCTTACGACTTCAATCATAGGCAAGGCTGGTGCCTGCGTTTTTGCAAATCGTAACGATGAAGGCATCATATATTGCGAAATAGAAAAGGCGTGGGAGGAAGGTTTGGTTGATTTTCGTAAGCCTATTTCGTGCCATCTGTATCCTATAAGGGCTAAGAAATATGCATCGTTTGAAGCCGTAAACTACGATGTGTGGAATATTTGCAAGGATGCTGTGAAACTCGGAGATGAACGCAATATCAAGATTTATGAATATCTTAAAGAACCTCTGATACGTAAGTATGGCGAAGAGTGGTACAACGAAATGTGCGTGGCGGCCGACTACGTGAAGAATATTGACTTTGGCGACAAATAGGTATGGAGAAAAAACTGCTATACGAAGTTTCGATAATACGACCGCTGATAATTTTTCTTCTGGTTGTACTCCATTCGTTTACAATATATGGTGGAGGCTGGGAAATGCCCGAAGGAATTGATGGCGTTCCTGTTTACTATTGGATGTGCAAACTTATTTCAGGATTCAGGGTTGAAACTATTGCCTTAGTCGCAGGTTATGTGTTTGCATATCAGAGTATTGTGCTCGGTAGGAAATATGAATTCAAGTCGTTCGCATGGAAAAAGGTAAAGCGTTTGCTGTTGCCGATGCTGTTCTTCGGCCTCATATATTATTTCTTGCTGAAGTTCGACAAGGCAAACTTTACCTGGGGCAGTTTTATCATGTCGATTTTGTCGGGACCTGGACATTTGTGGTTCCTGCCTATGTTGTTCTGGTGTTTCATTTCCATTTGGCTTATAGATAGGTTCAGATTGTCGTCGATTTGGCTTTTGCTGGTGCTGGCGGCAGTTTCCATTGTGCCAATTCCTGTTTCGCTTCCGTTTGGATTGCAAAGGCTTTCGTATTTCTTATTTTATTGTTACGCAGGTTATTATCTGTACGAAAATAAGGAAAAGATTGTTGGGAAATGCCAGAATATTCCATTTATTGTGGTTTTGTGCGTATTGTATTTTGCGCTGTTGCTAGTCAACTATATTTGGGTTATACCCTATGGTTGGGAGGCAAATGCTGAAGGTACAATGCGTTATGTTCGGATTTTTGCTTCCAGTGGCTTGAAACTTTTGTATTCGTGCTGCGGAATTATGGCGTTATACTTGATTGTGCTGAAATATTCATCCAAGCCAAATTATTGCCCGTCGAAACTTGTGCTTAAATCAAATTCGATGTGCTACGGCGTGTATGTCTATCATCAGTTTTTGTTGGTATTTCTGTATTATCACACGCAGCTTCCAGTTCTTGTAGGTTCGTATGCCTTGCCTTTTGTTGGATTTGCAATTACCTTTATAGTGTCGGTATTGCTGACTTGGCTTACCTTGAAGACAAAGTTTGGAAGGGCTTTGATAGGATAGGCGAAAAAACAAAAGGCCTTGCAGTTTGCAAAGCCTTTGTGTTGTTGGAAAAAATCCTTAGATAATCTCGATATTGTCTTCCCAGGTGATTTTTTCGCAGTAGCGGCACTTGAGACCGATTTTTCCGTCTTTCTTTACTACTGTGAACTTGGTTGAAACCTTTTCGTGGTTGGTTATGCACTTTGGATTGAAGCATTTTACGAAGCCTTCAATCTTTTCCGGTAACTGAACCTGCTTCTTGTCAACAACCTTGAAGTCCTTGATGATGTTGATTACAGCCTTCGGGTCGATGAGTGCAATCTTGTTTGCATCGTCGTCGCTTGGGTACTTGTCGGCAATCTTGATGATAGCCTTTGTTCCGTACTTCTTGCTAGGAAGGTTGTTGCCGAAGAAAACTGGAGTGTCGAAGTTTTCTATTCCAATGATAGACAAAATTTTATATAATTTGTCGGCTTGTATGTGGTCGATAACGGTTCCGTTTTCGATAGCCTTTACTGTTAATTCTTCTTTCATGACTTTACGATTTATTTAAGACCTAAAATAAGTGCAATGATTGCCATTCTCGTATATACGCCGTTTTCGGCTTGTTCGAAGTAGTATGCTTTCGGGTTAGAGTCGACGTCGGTGTCGATTTCGTTTACACGTGGTAGCGGGTGCAAAACTCTCATGTTGTCCTTTGTGCCTTCGAGCATCTTGTTCTTGAGAACATAAACGTTCTTAACCTTTTCGTATTCGAGCAGGTCGGAGAAACGTTCGCGCTGTACGCGGGTAACATAAACAATGTCGGCGTCCTTGATGTTCGGTTCGAGTTCTTCGTACTCGTTGTACTTGATACCCTTGGAGTCGAGGTAGTCCTTGTATTCCTGCGGCATTCTGAGGCTAGCAGGCGAAATGAAGTTGAAGGTCGGGTTGAATTCCGACATTGCCATTAGCAAAGAGTGAACTGTACGTCCGTACTTGAGGTCACCGACGAGGCAGAGCTTGAGGTTTTCGAGTGTTCCCTGCGTTTTGTAGATCGAGTAGAGGTCGAGCAGACACTGTGTCGGGTGCTGGTTCGAACCGTCGCCGGCATTGATGATAGGAACTCGCGAAATTTCGCTTGCATAACGAGCGCTTCCTTCGATGGGGTGACGCATTACGATAAGGTCGGCATACTTGCTGATTGTCATTATCGTGTCGTTGAACGATTCGCCTTTAGCCTGGCTGGTGTTGGTGGCTTCGCTGAATCCGATTACTCGTCCGCCCAGACGCTGGATTGCTGTTTCGAAGCTTAGACGTGTACGTGTCGATGGCTCGAAGAACAACGATGCTACAACGTAGTTGTCCAACAGTTTCTGGTTGGGGTTCTTTTCGAATTCTGCTGCGACTTCGAGGATGCGGAAATATTCCTCTTTTGTGTAGTCGCTGATGGAAATTAAGCTTTTGTTTTTCATCATCTTTGCTATTATTTTATTCTTTCAATATTACGTTTCAAATCAAAAAAAAACCGAAAGAAAAAACTTTCGGTTTTAAAAATATCATTTCTTTACAATTTCTAAAAGTTCAACATCGAAAATAACAGTTGAATAAGGCTCTACCGTTTGATAGCCTGTTTCTCCAAAGGCAAGATAGTACGGAATGAAAAATTTGTATTTTGCTTTTGGTGTCATCAGCAGTATTCCTTCGGCAAGTCCGCGAGGCAGACTCATGAGGTTGTTCTCTGAAGGTGTGTCGCCAGTGCTGCCAAACACTGTGCCATCTATTTTTCTACCTTCGAATTTTATTACAACATTGTCAGAAACAGACGGGTGAGCAGAGCCGTCGCCTTCTTCGATAACTTTGTACTGAAGTCCGCTTGTGGTCTGTATTATGCCAGTATTCGTCAGATTCTGCTGCATGAATTTTTCACCTTCCTTTTTTATGTTGCCATACTTCAGGTCTATAATCTGTCGCGAATATGTGCTTATTGCCTCAACGGCCTCGTCGTGCGAAAGGAGGGAAGTGTCGTTTTTCATCAGGTCGGTTATGCCGTTCAAGGTAAGGTCACGGTTCATTAGAGTGTCCATCTGTTCGTCAAGATATTGCTGGGCAAGGATAATTCCCATTGCGTAACTTGCCGAATCCTTGAGGTTTGTGAGTTTTGATGAAGCAGGAGGGTTCTGTCTTTCGCATGATGCTGATAACAGGACTATTATTGCGACGATAAATGTGAAAAATACTTTACGCATTTTGTTTTTATTTCGCCTGCAAATTTAATTCAAATATTTTCAATGGTTGACGATGTTTTTTGCATTTTTATTAACAATTAACAAAAAAAGCCTACTGCTTGAGCAATAGGCTTTTACAAGATTTTTTTGTTTTTTTACTTTGTGAAGTTGCAGTTGACCTGGTAGTCCATCGGGACAGCCTTGCCGCCCTTCATTGCAGGAGTCCAGCCTTTCATCTTGCTTACAACCTTTATTGCTTCTGCATCGAGGCTTGGTTCAAGACCTTTTACAACTTTTACATTCGATACTGTACCGTCGGTGTTTACTGTGAATTGAACGGTTACATTACCTTCCTTGCCGCTCTTTATTGCTGCCATAGGATAGTCGATGTTCTTGTGGATGAATGTGTTCATGCCTTTTTCTCCACCAGGGTACATTGCGCACTTGTCAAATCCGCTAGCTACGGTTGATTTTACTTCCATTGCAGCGTTCTTGTCCTGTGCAAAGCTCGCGAAGCTTATGCAAGCCATCAAAATTGCGAAAATGAACTTTTTCATAGTATATCCTTTAATTAATATTATTCGAATTTTTTACCAGTTTCTGTTGTTGTGGTTTTTGAAGTGTCGTACTTGTCGAGACGTTTTGTCTTCCAACGGAAACCTACAGTTGCCATTACATAGAGGTCCTTTCTCCATGATCCTGTGTCGTATGAGTGGAATCCGATTTCAGGCTTAACATAGAGGAGGAAACGTGGGTGACCAACTTCCAGTGCTATACCTGCCGATGCAAAGAAAGGAGACTTTGTAACTTTTTCGTTGTTTTGTTCTTGGTCGGTTCTGTATTCCGATTTACCTACATCGAACGAACCGAGCTTAAGACCTGCTGTAAAGTTGATAGGACTGCGCTTGAACAAAGTCCATTCGTAGATGAAATATACTTTGTTGAGGTTGCAGTTCGACTTACCCAATGTTCCTATTACAGTACCTAAGTTTCTGAGGTTGAGCATTAAGGTCTTGTCCCCACCGATACCGAAACGATGATGCTTGAATTGTACCATTACTTCGAATTCGGCGTTCAACAAGCCACCGGTGCTGATAATGTCGGTTGAAATCAGAGCACCAGCACTGATACCGCCGCCAATGATGAAGTGGTCGAGGGTAAAATTGGATGTTGTGGTGGACTTAGTTGTGTCCGTTGTTGGAATGTCGCTAGTTGGAGTATCGGTTGCAGTACGAGTCTCCGTCGAACTTGTATTTGTGTTCGTTGTAGTCGTCTGACTGGTTTGTGTGCCTGGGTTGCCTTTTGTTTCAGTAGAACCGTTGTTGCCACCATTATTGGATGAAGAGGTGGTTGTCGTCGTTGTCGTCTTTTTTACAACAGCTGGTTTCTTTGTTCCAGTTTCCTGAGCAAAAATAATTCCTGCACTCAGCATTAAAATTAAAACTATCGATAAAAACTTTTTCATTTTATTAAAAAAATAGTCTCCTGATTTATCAAACTGAACATCTTTTGCCTTTGCTCCATAACACACGGAGACTGTTTATGTGTTGTGTTACAATGACGAATGACAATAAAACAATTATTGTGCCAGAATTTTTTGCAAAGGTAATTTATACAAATAAAAAAGCCGAATACAATCGGCTTTTTTTTGTCTACTTCTTTATTTCTAGGAGTTCTACATCAAAAATCAATGCTGAGTAAGGTTGTATTGTTCCACCTGCTCCGCGTTCGCCGTAGCCAAGCTGATAGGGGATGTAAAGTTTGTATTTCGAACCGACACTCATGAGTTGCAAACCTTCTGTCCAACCTTTGATAACTCCGTTGAGCGGAAATTCGGCAGGTTCTCCACGATCGTATGAGCTGTCGAAAACTGTGCCGTCGATAAGAGTGCCTTTGTAGTGAACCTTGACAACGTCGGTTTCTGACGGTTTCTGTCCTTTGCCTTCGGTGATGACTTCGTACTGCAAACCGCTTTCGGTTGTCTTTACTTCGGGACGCTTAGCGTTAGCTGCGAGGAAATTTTCGCCTTCGGCCTTTGTGCTTTCGTATTGCTTGGCTTGTTCCTTCTGCTGTTCTTCCTGCTTCTTGGTGAAGAATGCCATAATTACCTGTTCTTCCTGTTCTGCAGTAAGTATTGCTGTTCCGCCAACCATATCGGCAAAAGCAGCTTTTACAATTGTCGAGTCGGTTTCTTCGTTAAGTCTGTCGCCCATATATATGTCGTGCAGACGCATTCCGATTGCGTAGCTAAGTGAGTCGTCGAAGGTCTTCAGTTCAACTTTTGCGCTTTCGTTGTTGCACGATACCATTGCCAACGATGCAACGGCAGCAAATAATATTACGCTTATCCTTTTCATTTTATACCTATATTATATTATTTCTTGATTTCCAAAAGTTCGACTTCGAAAATAAGTGTTTCGAAAGGCTTAATATCCTGACCAGCACCACGTTCGCCGTATGCAAGGTTGTAAGGGATATAGAATTTGTACTTCGAACCTACGCTCATAAGCTGCAAGCCTTCAGTCCAGCCTGCAATTACGCGGTTGAGCGGGAATTCGGCTGGTGTGCCACGGTCGTATGAACTGTCGAATACCTTACCGGCGATAGTTGTACCTTTGTAGTGAACCTTTACTGTGTTGGTTGCCAAAGGCTTTTCGCCATTGCCTTCGGTAATAACTTCGTACTGCAAACCGCTGGCGGTTGTCTTTACTTCCTTGCGCTTAGCGTTCTTTTCGAGGAACTTTTCACCCTCTTCGATTTTTTCTTTGTTTTCTTCCTTCTGCTTCTGAGTGAAGAATGCCTCGAGGGTTGCTTCGTACTGGTTGTGGTCGAGTGCCGACTTGCCATTTACTTCATCTTCGAGACCTTTTTTTATAAGTTCGATGTTTAGGTTTGCAAGGCCGTTCTGTGCGATAGCCTGACCAAACTGCATTCCGATTGCGTAAGCTGCGGAATCTTCCAATGTCTTAAGTTCTACTTTGTTCACGTTTTTTTGAGATTTGACTGGCAATGCTATTAATATAGCAAATGCCACAGTTAATAATAATGATAATTTACGCATAGTTTACAAATTTAAGATTGCAAAGAAACAAAATTTTAGGGAGATGGAGAAGGGGAGAGAGATTTTTTTGCTTGAAGATTTCTGATGCGTAAATTTGAATGGTAAAAAATCTTACTTTTGTGATACATAATAAGTACTTGATTTATGGAACAAAGATTTGGAAATGTAATGCTCGGTGAGATAAATAAAATGTTGATTTCGTTTATAGATAAGGATATGTATCTTGATTTTTGTGGAAAAGTTAAAGATGAAGCATATAATAAATATCTTAGCAGATTATTCAAAGAAGATGACAAAGTAGATTTGTCTGCACTTTCTCTTTCTGATGAAAAATCGATTGTTAAGTTTGTGATTGAAAAGATTTTGCCAGATTTACAAAAGGCCTATTTCCTTTCCGAGAATCTTTGTAAATTTATGAAGGATTTCGTTTATAGTTTATACGATAGATTTACTCAAAATGGCATGCCTATATTGGATTATTGCTCTAATTTCGATTCATTCCCTATCCAAGACTATATGGAACAAGCCCAGCAAAAATATAAGTCCGCCTTTGATAATATAGCATTCAAATATGGATCTTTGAAAAAATTTAGGGAACATTTAAATGACCAGAATATTATAAATGAAGATTATGCAAAAAATATAATAAACGCAATTGAAGCTCATGGGAAGAATCTTACGTGGTGCAATCTGGAAAAAATATTGAACCAAGTAAAAGACGACCGAGAAATCACAGCATTACTGATTGATGCGTATGTTATGATTAATATTTACAACTCTTTGCATGATAAAGTAAAAACGAATATTATAATTAACATTCAATATGATGCCACAAAAAGCATAAACAACGGCATCAAATATTTCTTTGACGATCACGGATATAAAAATGACGAAAGAAAAGGAGTCGACATTTTGAAAAAAATAGAAAATCAATGTCCAGAAGCCGCCAAGTTTTATTGCAATTGGTTTAGAGGTTATTTATCCGTTGCAAAGGGAGAATTAAAACAAGCGAAAAAATATTATAAAAATGCGTTTGAAGCACGCCGTTTTGCAGGATGTCAATTTGAACTATTTATAAAACAGGCATTTGCCTTGTCTAACTATCTTGATTTCGATGCAGACACGGTTAGAAAGTCAGCAGATGATAATAGTACCTCAAAAAGTCCGCTGTCTGCTGATGCTAAAAAATTTTGGAATTATGGTTATGCAGCTGGTATATTTGAGCAAAAAGCAGAAGATATTCATCAGATAGTGTTTCATAGAGTTGAAAATTTTATGAAATATTTTAGAACAAAAATGTTTCTAGAAAATCCCAGCTTTTACAAAAAGTTGGTGGAGCAATTTATTAAAGAAAAGAATATAATAAAAATGCCCGACTATAATTCTTTAAACAATGAATTTGAAATGTTAAAAAAACTCTCCAACATCAACATAAATAAGCGCCGCAGACTAATGGGGAAACTTCAAACCAAGAATTTACCAATATTTTTGGTGTTGGGTTATGTTGAATGTTGTTATTCATATGGTTACATAGACTTGGCGAAGAAGTTTATTGCATTGCTAAAAGAATGGTTGGATAACTTTAACTTGGATTTCAGTTTGTGTTCCGACAAAGGATGTACAATTGCCTGTGATGCAATTCAACAATATAAAAAATTGAAATTGCATCAATTAGATTTGGATCTTGCAGAGTTGAAGCAGATTGTTTTGACAATAATAGAGAAATCAGATGTTAAAGATTTAATTAAAAATTCGTTACAAGGCAAAAGATGTGCCTTGCAGGAAGCAATTGGATCGTGTGACATGGACATAGTAAAAGCCGTTGTTGAAAAGATAGAAGGCATTGACAATCTTAGAATTTCTGCTGATGAAGAATCTCCAATACATTATGCAATTAGCAGGTATGTATGTTTATATCGTTACATAAATGATCCGAACTTTAAAATTCAAGAAGGAGCCATAAACTATAATAATTTAGATTTTCCTGGACTGACAAAGGAAGATAAAATCCGGCAAATGAACAAATGGAAGTCGAATACAGAATTGTGGGAGGCGGCACAAAAAAACACGATGTTGGAAAATTATGGCAAGGAAGAAATATGGGAATCTGAATTAATTGAGATACAGAATATTTGCCTTTATTTGATAGAGCATACAAAAGACCATGATTCATTTGTATTTAATGGTAATATTAACATAATTTATAGCGATATAATTAGTCTCTTTTTAATTTTCTTTTTCTTTTTTTTCTTATTACA
>CADARW010000024.1 GCA_902790405.1 uncultured Bacteroidia bacterium | reverse complement strand
ACATTGTTCATTGCTAGATTGCCAAAGTCAACATTTGCATTGCCCTTCCCAATTTCCATGTCGAGAAGCGGGTCGGTTGCCTTAAATGCTCCGCCCTTGACGCTTACCTGCGGGAAATATTTTGTGAAGGCACCTTTTTTTGTAAGTTTGGCCGCTTCAATATCGAGTTCTGCGTTCTTTATCTTTGCGTTGTTTTCAATGGCAAGGCGTTTGCACTCATCAAGCGAAAGGTATTGCACAGTCACCTCGGTCTTGTCGGTGTCGGTTGTCGTGAACTCATTTTGTGCCAACAGAGTGAGGCTGAACAACAATGCGGATAATATGGCTGTCAATCGTTTCATTCTCCTTTGCGTTTGTAGATTTGCCAGTATGCCACAGGAAGTACAGTTACTATCAGTGGTAACGAGAAAATTGTGCCGAAGCAGATTACTACGCCCATAGGCATCCAAAGCGATGTTGCTGCAATTATCATCGGGATAACGCCAAGGGCAGTTGTTGCCGATGTAAGGAAAATCGGTCGCATACGGCGCTTACCGGCTTCGTAGGCGGCTTCCTTGGCTGTCTTGTGCCCATCGCGGCGAAGCGATTCGGCATATTCGAACATTATTATTGCATTTCGCACAATTACACCTATAAGGCTCACAATTCCAAGCACTGCCGTAATGCTGAAGTCGAGACCGAACATCCAAAGTCCAGTGAACGCACCGAATATGCATATCAAGCTCGATGCTATCGAAAGCACTGCCATATCGATTTTTGCAAAATGGTAGAGCAGGAAGATGAATAGTACCAGCACGGCTGCAATAATTGAAACAACAATCTGCGGAATCATTGAGTTGTTGGCTCCTGTAAGTCCTCCATATTCAACTTTTATGCCTTCGGGCATGTTGGGCTTTATGTTGTTATCGACAAATTTGGCGACTTGCTTCATGCTTACAGGCTGACTGCATCCGTATTTTAGGTCGCAACCAACGGTTATGGTGCGAATGCTGTTGTAGCGTGTAATCGACGACTTTCGCCATTCGGGTTCTATTTCGGCAACCTGACGGAGTGGCACCCACACACTTGGCATTGCCGTGGGGACAAGCATATTTTCAAGTGTCCGAATTTTGCTGGTGTCGGAAACCTGCGAATAAAGCACTACGGGAATCTTGTAGTCGCCTTCCCATACCGATGTAAGCGTTTGCCCTCCCAGTGCTCCCGACAGGAATATCGAAAGCATGCTTTGGGTTATACCGAGTTGCGAGGCTTCGTCGGGTTTGAGGCGGATTTTTACATTAGGGGTAGATTCGTCGTAGTCGGAATGCACCCAGGTGACTTCGGGCAAGGTGTTCATGTATGCCTTCAGCGTATCGGCCAAGGCTTCCATCTGTTGCAGGTTGTCGCCACGGAAGCGCACCTCGATAGGATTTTTCACTGCCTGATAGTCCATCTGCTTGAAGCGGACATAGGCATTCGGGAAGTAGTTTTCGTATTTCTCTCCGTATTCCTTCAGAATTTCGAGTGTCGCTTTTTCGCTTATGGTGTTCACGATGAACTGTGCGTAGCTTTTCTTTCCCATCTGCGGGGCGTAGGTGGCGTGGAATCGTGGCGATGCGCAGCCTACAAACGATGTTACGGCTTTTACGCGACTGTCGGCATTGAGTATTCTTTGCAAGCTGTCAACCACTTCGGCGGTTTGCGTCAGACTGCTACCTTCGGTAAGATGGATTTCGACGGCAAAGCAGTCGCGGTCGGCCTTCGGAAGCATCTGTATGTTCATTCTGGTAAACAGGAAAATGCCGATAGCAAATGTCACGAAGAATATGAGAATCACAGTCTTGGGGAAGCGGAAGCAAAGGTTCAGAAGTTTTTCGAACGAGTTTTGCAGCAGGTCGAAGAACTTGTTTTGCGCTCTTTCGAATGCGTTCACATTTTCATCTTTCTTCCTTATGAATTTGGTACACAAGTATGGAGTAATCCACACGGCATAGAGCAGCGAAATAAGCAGTGCGAACGAGATTGTCCACGGGAAGAGTTTCACGAAGTCGCCAAGAGGTCCGTTGATAATCTTGGTCATCGGGAAGAACATTGCGCAGATGGCTATGGTGGCGAGCAGGGTGGGGACGAACAGTTCCTTTGTGCTTACCGATGCCGAGAACCACCGCGAATGCCCCTTTTGCTGATAGTCGGTGTAGCCGTCAATTACAATGATTGAGTTATCGACTATCATGCCGAGAACAACTATAAGTGCAGCGAGTGTAACTGTATTAAGTTCAATGCCAAACAAATACATCAGTCCCAGCGTGATGGCTGTACAAATTGGAACACCCGAACCTGCCACAAGTGCTGTACGCAACGGGAAAAGCAGAAGCATAACGGCAATAACCACGAGCATCGACTCTACAAGGTCGCGCAGGAAGGAGATTACCGACTTGTTAACCACTTTGGGCTGGTCGGTTATGCGTTGCATGTTTACATCGGGAGGCAGCTCGTGGCGCATTTCGTCGAGTATGTTTTCAACCTTTTCGCCGAAAGCCACAATGTTGTTGCCAGCGCACATTTCCATCGATATTATCACACAGCTCTTGCCGTTATATTCTATGTAGCTCGACGGTTCGGCGTAGCGGCGTTCGATGTCGGCAATGTCGCGCAGACGAATTGAATTTCCGCTGGGGTCGGCATACACAATCTGTTCGCCGATTGCATATTCCGAATCGTAGGGTATTGCAATGTGTATCTGCGAGTTGCCAGAATTTTCCTCTACATTTCCGCCTATGGTGCGGAAGCCTTGGGTAGCAAGTTCGGCAAGCAATACTTTCTGGTCGATTCCGTATGCAGAAAGTTTTTCGGCATCGATGCTGACTGCAATTTCTTCCTTTTGTATGCCGAAAGTCTTGAGGTTGCCCATTTCGCGAATCGACCTGAGGCGGTCGCAAATCTGTTCCGAATAGGTTTCAAGTTCGCGCGGGGTGCGCTGTTCCGATTCAACGGCCAGAAGCATCGACGAGGTGTTGCCAAAGTCGTCAACTACAACCACTTCCAAAACGCCAGCAGGCAGCGATGTAGTTTTGAACAACTTCAGTCCGTGGCGGATTTTCGACCATACGGCATCCTTGTCGTTTATTGTCGGCTTAAGTTCCACAAACACATATACAATTCCGTTTTCGGAAATAGAGTAGGTGCCGTCCTTGTCGATTTCCTGATAGGTGAACAAAAAGCGCTCCAGAGGTTTTGCAACCTGCTGTTCCACTTCCTGAGCCGAGGCTCCTGGATATATTGCTGCAACAACACCCTGACGGATAGTGAATTGCGGAAACTCATCCTTGTTAAGGTTCGGCAGACTGAATATTCCAAACGCAACAAGAGCGGCGCACACAACAAATATTATGCTGTGGTGCTGCATTGCCGACTCTATGTGATTGCGCTTCTTCATTTCCTAAACATATTATTATCCTCTCACAGTCATTCCGTAAGACAAAGCGAACCGACTAAGGTACGTGTCGTGTGAGCCTGTCTGTACGGAATCTCCCATGGAAACGTTTTCAGCAGGAGATTCCGCACAATTGAACAATATTATGCTCCCCGTTCCGTATCGCATTATTGTTCTAACTTGCGGAATGACTATCCCTTTTTTCCTTATAGTTGCTTTAGTATATTGATTATCTACAATTTTCATTATCTATTCAATCATTTTATTTATTTCAACCTTGGCGTTGTCGTATAGTTTCTGGTAGCCTTCGACCACTATTGTGTCGCCCTTGGAAATGCCTTCGGTGACAAGCACGCCGTCGGCAACATATTTGTTTGATGTTATGATACAGCGTTTTGCACGGCCATTTTCAATTTTCCAGATGCCGATTCCGCCTTGCATTGTCTGCACTGCACGCGACGGAACAACATAGCCGGTGTTTTCGGGCTCGTCCATTGTAACCTTGCAGACCATTCCGGGCAGAAGTTTGCTGTGGTCGCCCTTGAATATGCACTTTACATCGTAGCTGTGCGAAAGTATGTTTGCCTCAATACCTTTTTCAATCACTTCTGCCTCAAATACTTCGTCGTCGGCAGCAGGTACAGTTACCATGGCTTTCTTACCTATGTTTATCTTCGAGATTTCGTTTTCGGGAATTGATGCTTTTACTTTCAGCTGCCTGATGTTCATTAGCTTGAAAGCCTGTTGCAGTGGCGAAACATTGCTTCCCGGTTCTATGCTGCGACTACCGATAACGCCCGATGCTGGCGAGTAAAGGTCGCAATGTTGGAGAGCTTCTTTCGATATTTTTTCCATCGACTGTGCCTGAGCAAGTTTGGTTTGGATTTCTACCCAGCGCACTTCGGGAAGGCTTCCGTTGTCGTGAAGCTGTTTTGCACGGCGGTATCCGTCTTCGGCTTGCTCCAAAGTGGATTTGGCTGCATCGTACGAACTTTGTACAGAGGTTTTGTCGAGGCGGGCAAGCAGTTGCCCTGCATGGACATTGTCGCCAACCTTCACGAACACATCTTTCACATTTCCGCCAGCCTCAAAACTCAAAGTTATTGCTTCCGAAGCCTCGATAGTGCCAACATAAGTGCGTTTTTCTCCGAAAGTTTCAGTGTCGGCAACCATAGCATTGACGGAAATCACGCGTTCTTCGGCGGTATTTTCCTTGCCCTTGCAACCAGCGAACAAAACCGAGGCTATTATCAATATAAATGTTAACCGTTTCATTATTCTATTTCTGTAACATTGTCGTCAATGAGGTATTTCATCTCCTCGTGAATGTCGAAGTCACCGATGGTTGCGTTGGGGAGTCTCATATAAGTGCCTTCTGCCGATGCGAGCAATTTCCCGTTTGCATCGTATATTTCGCCAATACCTACGAATCCGCGTGACGAATCCTGTTCCAGTCTTGCTACTCCGCGCAACTGCTCGCCAATAGGCATTGGACGGCGATATTTGACTGTGATTGTAGTCGTTACGGCAAGACTTTCGGGTTCCTTAATCCACAATACGCGACCTATAAGTTCATCGAGCATTGCCGTTATCATTCCGCCGTGTACGCGACCTGGGTAGCTCTGGTGTTCGTTTCTGAATGTGAACAAACCGCGCAGTTCACCGTTTTCCATCTCGTAGAACATAGCCTTTACGCTCGACGGATTGTCCATTCCACAGATTATGCACGATTTACTATTGCGTTGTTTCTTTACGACCTTCATATCTTTGTTACTTTTATTACTCGTCTAGTTTTGTCCAATACATGCTGCGACCGAAAATCGGCAGTCCGACATAACCGCGTACCTTCAACTTCTTTGGCGATTCGAACTTTGCGTATGCCTTGTACATGTCGCCTTCGACGGGATTGTAGATTTCGCCACTCCACTCGTCGTCGCTTGCATTGTACTTGAAGTTGTGCAGAAGCACAATCTTGTCGGCAGGCGTGTTGCGCTTGTTGGGGTCGGGGTTCTTGATGTCGGTCTTTGGCGAACCGTCTTCAAAATACGGATTTTTCATCCAGATTATTTTTCCTTCAAAATCACCGTTTGACTTGCGAGTTACCTTTACTTTCGAGACTTCGCTCTTTTCGATTACAAGGTAGGTGCCGCATATTTTCTCGGCGTTGCTTTGCGAGAATGACGGGAATGCCAATGCAATTGCTATTAGTATAACTGCTAATCTTCTCATGTTTAGTCGTTTAGTTTTGCTATGGTTATTGCGTTGTCGCTTTTGATTGTGCCTACAGCTCCAGTTTCCTTTTCGGTGAAGAAACCCGAATAGTTGTCGTCGAAAACTATAGTGTTGTCACGGAGTTTTCCTTTAGCCGTATAGGTTACTTTTGCTTTTCCATTAATAATGGTGTCGAGCTTGATTTCCTTTTCGTAGGTGTATTCGTCGATTGAAAGTTCACCGTCCGAAACTTTTCCGCTGAAACGCTTGATGTCGCCAGTTATCGATGTCTTTATTATCGAGACCTTGCCCTTTTCTTCGCCTTTCATTATCTGCATCTGTCCCATCTTGTCGGTAATCGGCACATCAACGCCTCCTGTAATTAGACCTATATTAATCTTGCCGTCGCTTTGGTAAGTGTATTCGCCTATATATGGACGCTGACTATTCTTGCACGACGAAAAGCAGCCTGCGAGAATTCCGAATATCAATATTGCAGTTAAAACTTTTGCTTTCATTTTGTACTAATTTATTATTTCGGTCTAATTTGTTTCTAGTGGTTTGAATATTATCTCATCTATCATATAATCGAACGAGTTCTTGTACTTGTCGTAGAGATTGAAAATAAAGAACGGGAATTCGAGCGACGACAGCATCATAATCAACGAATTGACATACTTTGATGCGTCTATTTCCGAACGGAAAACGCCTTTGTTTTTACCCGATACTATGATTGCCGTAAGTTGTTCTTTTTCCCATGTCACCAGTGCGTCGTGAACTTTCGAGAAGCATTCCATCAGTTGCTTGTCACCGCTTTCAAGCACTCTGTTTTTCAATACATTGTGGTACGAATATCTGTTGTTCATGCTTTCCATCCTGACCAGAGCATACTTTTTTATCTTTTCGGGTTCCGACATGTTGCTGTCGTTTATTATTGCGAGCAGGTCGGTGCGGATTTTCTCAAGTTCGCTCTCAAGGATTGAGTTCATCAGGTTTATCTTGCTCGAAAAATGGTAGTAAACGCTTCCCTTCGCGTGCTTCGATTCCTTGGCGATGCGGTCCATCGAAATCTTGTTGAACCCGAAGCGGCAGAAAAGTTTTTCTGCAACATTCATTATGTCGGCCTTTACTCCCAATGTTTTCTGCATGGCAATCTAAATCTTTGTACCAATTCTCAAATTCGGTGCAAAAATATGTTGTCGTTTTTTTGTAGGCAAATTAAAAATGGAGTTTAACAAAAAATTAATGGGAGTGTGATAGGTGCCAAAACAAAAAAGCGGATTCGATTTTCGAGTCCGCTTTCTAATGAGTTGTATTCCAAATTATTTCTTCAGCAGGAATGTAAAATCTGCTGTTGGTTCAATTTCGCGGGTTTCTTCTCCGTACTTGAAGAGACGCAAGTTGCGTTTGCCGATGATTTTCATTTTGTCGCCTTCGACTACGAACATGCAGCCTTCGCGAAGACCTGCAACATAAACCTCGCGGTTTACTTCGATGAATTCCAAAATCCTGTCTTCGCGCGATTCACCTCCGTGACCTTCGACCTTCTTATCAAGATAATGCGGATTAATTTGGAACGGAATGAGGTTCAAGGCATCAAAACCAAGCGGATCTATTATAGGCATATCGTTGGTTGTCATAAGTGTAGGACAAGTTACGTTCGAACCTGCGCTCCAGCCTATGTAAGGAGTTCCAGCAAGAACTTTCTTGCGGATAGGCTCGATAAGCTTGTTGGCGTGCATATCGTGCAAGAGCTTCCATGTATTACCACCGCCAATTACTATGCATTCTGCCTCCTCGACAGCCTTTACTGGATCGTCGAAATGATGTATAGAAACGATGTCGTGCCCTACTTCGTTGAAGCGGTTCTTAACCTTCTTCTCGTAGTCGTCCCAAGTCACGGTTACACCTGCGTAAGGGATGAACAGACATTTTATGCACTTTTCGCCAAGAAAATCGTGGATATTGTGCTTCGGATAGTCGAGATATGCTTCACCGGCATTCGTCGAGTTGCTGATTAATAATAGTCTCATAGTTAATTTGTTTTTTTGTTTCTAAGTTTAATTTCGTTGAGGGCTTCGCCGTTTCTGTTGAGACGCAAAATTTTGCGTCTGTACAATTGCGATGGCTATAAGGCTTTTAGCCTGTCAGCCTTTTTTAATACCTGTAGTGGTCAGCCTTGAATGGTCCTTCTACCGGAACGCCAATGTAGTCGGCCTGCTTCTGCGTGAGCTTTGTGAGCTTAACGCCAAGCTGGTCGAGGTGGAGGCGGGCAACTTCTTCGTCCAAGTACTTAGGCAGACGGTAAACATCGACCTTGTAGTTGTTCTTCCAAAGGTCGAGCTGAGCCAAAGTCTGGTTCGAGAACGAGTTGCTCATTACGAACGACGAGTGTCCAGTTGCGCAGCCAAGGTTTACGAGACGACCTTCGGCAAGCAGGAAGATTGAATTTCCAGTCGGGAAGGTGTATTTGTCAACCTGCGGCTTGATGTTGGTCTTCACAACGCCTGGGCAGTTTTCGAGGCGGTCGACCTGAATTTCGTTGTCGAAGTGACCGATGTTGCAGACTATTGCCTGATCTTTCATTTGCTTCATGTGTTCAAGAGTAACAACATCGCAGTTGCCGGTGGTTGTAACGAAAATGTTACCTTCCTTGACAGCTTCTTCCATTGTTGTAACTTCATAGCCTTCCATTGCAGCCTGCAGTGCGCAAATCGGGTCGATTTCGGTAATGAGAACTCTTGCTCCGTAGGTGTGCATTGAGCGGGCGCAACCCTTGCCAACATCGCCGTAGCCAAGAACAACGACAGTCTTGCCAGCAATCATCACGTCGGTAGCACGCTTGATACCGTCAGCCAACGATTCGCGGCAGCCGTAGAGGTTGTCAAACTTCGACTTTGTAACCGAGTCGTTAACGTTGATTGCCGGAATAAGAAGTTCTCCCTTTGCCATCATCTGGTACAGACGGTGAACGCCGGTGGTTGTTTCTTCCGAAACGCCCTTGAGTTCGGCAACTGTGCGATGCCATTTCTGGTTGTCGGCAGCGAGCATAGCCTTCAAGGTTTCCTGAATTGCCTTTTCTTCGTGACATGATGGAACAAAATCCAATGTCTTTGCATCGTTTTCGGCTGCATAACCTTTGTGTACCAACAAAGTAGCATCGCCACCATCGTCAACTATCAAGTTTGGACCGAGTCCACCAGGGAACGACAATGCCTGCAATGTGCACCACCAGTATTCTTCGAGCGATTCGCCCTTCCAAGCGAAAACAGGAACGCCAGCCTTTGCGATTGCTGCTGCTGCGTGGTCCTGAGTAGAGAATATGTTGCAGCTTGCCCAGCGCACGTCGGCACCAAGTTCAACCAATGTTTCGATAAGAACGGCAGTCTGGATTGTCATGTGCAACGAACCAGAGATTCTTGCACCCTTCAATGGCTTTTCGGCTGCGTATTTGCGGCGTATGCTCATCAATCCTGGCATTTCCTTTTCTGCCATCTCGATTTCCTTGCGTCCCCATTCTGCGAGAGACATGTCTGCTACCTTGTAAGGTAATTTGGTAATTATTTCTTCCATTGTTATATTTTTTTTGTCTATATGAATTATTCTAATATTTAAAGGATTACTTGATATACTGCATTAGTTCTTTTTTCTTTGCATCGTACTCTTCCTGCGTGATAATCTGGAGGTCGAGTTTTTCCTTCCACTTCTTTAATTCATTGATTGCTGCGTCCGAATCGTTCATTTTTGTCTGCACTTCGCCAACAGCAATTGCCTCTTCGAAGTTTGTGCAGGCGATTCCACCTCTGTTCAATACGAGGTATATCTTGCATCCGCTAGTTTTTTTGTTGAACGGATCGATAGGTACGCATTGTATTTTCTTTATTGTAGCAACACCGCCGCTTCTGTTTTCGACACGTTCGTAAATTTCTTGGTTTACTGCGGTTTGAGCAGCAGATGTGTTTTCGTCTTCGGCAAGCGTTCCCAAAACACTTGATGTTACATCCCTGAAATACAAATAGTATTTGCCATTGGTCGGGTATCCGTATGTAATTGTGGAGCCGACTTTGTAGGTAATGCCGTCCGAAGCTGTGTATGCTGTTATGTTGTCGCCAGCCTTCTTGCCGGTAAGATCCTTAGCCGATACATGGTTTACAATGTCCTGATATGTAACAGTTTGCGCCGAAGCGTATAATCCAAATGCGATAAATGCAATTACAAAAAATGTTCTCATTTTGTCTGTTCTAATTTTAGAAGACAAAAATAAGGAAAATACCGATAGTATAGTGAACGAAGATGATTTTTTATTAGCAGGACCACAAAAAACTTCCTTTTCCGAGAAGGCCTTTTCTGAAAAAAAGTTTGCTAAAGCCAATTTGGTGAGAACTTTAGAAAAAGTCGAAGAAAAACCATACCGCAGCCCATTCGCGTTTTATGCCTTTGGCATGGCCTATGCTCGAGTAGCTGCTGTTACGGACAGTGCCATCGCTGTCGATATGCCCAATAGCGCTGTAGCTTGAGTTGCGTACAGTGCCGTCTTTGTCGATATGCCCAATAGCCGAGTAGCTTGAGTTGCGGATAGTTCCGTCGTTGTCGATATGCCCAATGGCCGAATAGCTTGAATTGCGGATAGTGCCGTCGCTGTCGATATGACCTATAGTCGAATAGCTGGAATTGCGAATTGTACCATCGCTATCGATATGACCTATAGTACTATAGCTGGAATTACTAATCGTCTGTGCCGACAATTCAAGATTTGGCACTGCAATCATTAGTGCAGCGAAAATGAAAAATGCGAAATATATTCGTTTCATAACCAATGTGTTTTTGTGTTTTCAATATCAAATATTGTACCGAAAAAAGTAGGAACGTTGAATTCAACGTTCCTACTTTTAACTTTCAACTTTCAATTTTCAACTTTTTTACCCAACCGCTCCCCAGAATTTTAGCTCTTCGTCAACTATTGCGATATTAAGGTCGGTAGTATATTTGCTTCCGTCCTTGAGTGTTACCTCAACTATTGAGTACATTGCCTCTTCAAAGATGACGATATCCTTTATTTTAATAGATGCTATGTTATGTAGTTTTGGAGTTATGTAATCCAATTGTTTACCATCTTTGGTTACAGGTACACCACCGAGGAACTCCATCACAAACTGTTCTGTACGTCCTTCAAGGAAACTGTCGTGCTGTTCGCTTACATATTCTGGAGCAAAATATTCAAGCGATAACTCCAAATTTCCGGACATTACTGCCGAAATTAACCCCTTGGTAATTTTTTTTGCTTCGCCTTTGGTAGGCTTCCATGCCTGTGCGTTTCCGAACATAATCGTAAGCATCAGGACTACTGTTACAATTCTTCTCATATCTGTTACTTATTTAATTTTCAAATACATAGTTAATTATGTTGGCACCCATCTTTAGGGCTTTTGTGCGGATTTCCTCCGAGTCGTGGTGGACAGACTGTGATTCCCAGCCGTCGCCGAGGTCACACTCGTAGCTGTAGAATACAACCAAGCGTCCCTGGTAAATTATGCCGAATCCTTGCGGCGGCTTGTTGTCGTGCTCGTGGACTTTGGGCAGACCATTCGGGAAGTCGTATTTCTGATGGTAAATCTCGTGAGTGTAGGGAAGTTCCACGAATTCGAGTTCGGGGAAAACTTTTTTCATCTGGTCGCGGACGTAGGCATCGAGTCCGTAGTTGTCGTCGATGTGGAGGAAACCGCCTCCGATGAGGTAGTTGCGAAGATTTTCGACTTCGAAGTCACTAAGGATGATATTGCCGTGACCGGTAATGTGTACAAATGGATAGTTGAACAGGTCGGTACTACCGAACTCAACGGTTGCAGGTTCGGGGTCGATGTTGGTGCCGAGGTTCTCGTTGCAGAACTTGATAAGGTTGGGCAACGAAGTCGGGTTAGCGTACCAGTCGCCGCCTCCGCTGTACTTGCCGAGGGCAATTCGTATCTGTCCGAATGTGACTGCGGAAATTGATAATGCCAGTAATATTGTAAGAAGTCTGCGCATGTTTTACCTTGTGTACATATTTATTTGCAGTCCCAGCATAAGAGGAGAACGTCCGTAACCGTATGCATTCCAATCGCCGAAGTTGTATTCGCAGGTAAATGCGATGTAATTCCATCCGATGCGCATAAAGATTCCGTAGTCGTGGCGGTATTTTGCATCCTTGATACGGTCTTTCCTTTTTATTTTGCTATGTCGTGATGGGTTATCGTAGAAGCTGATATATTTGTTTAAAAAAGCAAAGTCGTAGCTGTAGTCTGCTCCCAAGTCTATGTGCCAGCCAATGTGACGGAAGTCGCTCTTGCCAAAGTTGAAGCGCATAAAAGCCCCACATTCAATGGAATGTTCTATCACAGAAATTTTTGACATTGTTCCGAATAATGTCGGGTCAATTCCAGTGCTTTGGCGCAAGTAGTTTAGCTGGACGCCAATATCGAAAGGTTTTGCAATCTTGTAGCGGTACATGTATCCTACACGGAATTTGCCCGACAAGCCTTCTTTTGCGATATTGTTCTTTTCGATAGGAATAGGCATGGCGTAGCTTAGAAAATAGTATCCGTAGTGCTTGTCGATGCACGACCATTTTGTTGGACCTGCATATTTATCCTTGTCAAGTACTGTGGTTGATGGTCGCACATGCTGTGCCGATGCGATTGTTGCCATAGCTATCGTCATCGTCAGGCAAATTGTCCGTAGTAATAATTTAAATCGTACAGCCATTCGAATCTTTTAATTATCAAATTATTGAATCATTTATTCCTTCTGCCAGTCCTCCAGTATCTTGTCGATTTCTTCGGTAGTGCTTCTCAACTTGGTCTTGCACAATTTCGTGAGGAAAGCCGCGCGTTTTACCTTTTCGCTAAGCGTGTCGAGGTCGAGTTCGTTGCTTTCCATGTCGGCAAGAATCTTTTCCAATTCTTCCAGAGCTGCGGCGTATGATATGTTTTCGTTTTGTTTCGTTGGCATAATCTTATTCCCATTCAATTGTTGCAGGTGGCTTCGAGCTGATGTCATACACAACTCTGTTTACGCCTTTCACCTTGTTTATTATCTTGTTCGAAATCTTTGCAAGGAACTCGTATGGCAGGTGAACCCAGTCGGCGGTCATACCGTCGGTGGAGTGTACTGCACGGAGTGCCACAACATTTTCGTAAGTGCGTTCGTCGCCCATAACGCCAACCGACTGCACAGGAAGCAATATTGCGCCTGCCTGCCAAATCTGGTCGTAAAGTCCGTCTTCGCGAAGTCCCTGAATGAAAATGTCGTCAACATTCTGCAAGATTTCAACCTTTTGAGCTGTGATGTCGCCGATTATGCGGATTGCAAGTCCCGGTCCCGGGAAAGGATGACGACCAAGTATGTTATTGCTGACATTCAACGCCTTACCTACTCGGCGAACTTCGTCCTTGAAGAGCAGACGCAAAGGCTCTACAATCTTCAAGTTCATCTTTTCGGGCAAACCGCCTACGTTGTGGTGCGACTTTATTGTTGCTGCCGGACCAAGAACGCCTGCCGACTCAATTACATCGGGATAGATGGTTCCTTGTGCAAGCCACTTCACGTCCTTAATCTTGCTTGCTTCGCGGTCGAAAGTCTCGATGAAGAGGCGTCCGATAATCTTGCGCTTGCGTTCGGGTTCGGTTACGCCTGCAAGTTCACGGTAGAAGTCCTGCTTTGCATCGACGCCGATAACGTTAAGCCCCATTCCGCGGTAAGATTCGAGCACCGATGAAAATTCGTTCTTGCGAAGCAAACCGTTGTCAACGAAAATACAGGTGAGCTGGCTGCCGATAGCCTTGTTGAGCAATACTGCTGCAACCGAACTATCAACACCGCCCGAAAGTCCAAGAACAACCTTGTCGCTACCGATTTTTTCGCGAAGTTCCTTGATGGTAGTTTCGACAAACGAATCTGGCGTCCACGACTGCGAGCAACCGCAAATGCCTACTACGAAGTTCTTAAGCAAAGTTTTGCCGTCGGTCGAATGGTAAACTTCGGGATGGAACTGTATGCCCCAGGTCTGCTCGCCACCGATTTTGTAGGCTGCGACCTTTACATCGGCTGTTGAAGCTATAATTTCGTAGTTTTCAGGAATTTGCTTTATGGTATCACCGTGCGACATCCACACCTGCGAATTTGATGGTACATCCTTCATAAGCACGTCGTTTGCGTTGACGAAGTTGAGGTTTGCACGGCCGTATTCGCGTGAGTTCGACGGAGCGACTTCGCCACCGTAGAAATGAGCAAGGTATTGTGCTCCGTAGCAAACACCGAGAAGCGGCATTTTGCCTTTTATGTTGGATAAGTCGGGCTTGAGGGCTTTTTCGTCGCGCACCGAATAGGGGCTTCCGCTCAAAATTACGCCCTTTACCGATTCGTCCAATGCTGGAATCTTGTTGTACGGATGTATTTCGCAATAGGTGTTAAGTTCGCGTACTCGTCTGGCTATCAACTGAGTATATTGTGAACCAAAGTCGAGGATGATGATCTTTTCTGTCATTGTCTTTATGTTTCGTTTATGGGTGCGAATTTACAAAAAAATAGAAATATGCAGATGTGTAAGTTTTGTATTTCATAAAATTATGATAATACGTTTAAAAAGCGTATTTAAATACTAAATTTTGTTTCCTTTAGTTTGATATTCAATGATTTAATAATGCTTTTTATATTTTCGTCAAAAAATAATCATCAAAAAATGATGATTTTGTAAATTGTTGATATGCAATATATTAGACAATTATTATTCCGGCGCGAAGCATCGCGCCGCTACAAATCATCGAATCAATCAAATCGTCAAATCTTCGAATTTTCAAATCCCCACCAAAATCATTCCTCCTCTTCTTCCAGATACGGATTCTTTATCGTGAACTTGATTGTATCGGAGATTTCGCCGCTTGCGCCAAGAATTCCAAGACCGTTCTTTATGTTGGTTTTCACAAGGGTTGGCTCGGCAAATGGATTGCCGTCGTTTTCAACGTATAAATCGTAGGATTTCTGGTACTGATAGTAGTCTTTGCTAATCGACCTTAGATGAACAATAAGGCTATACTCGTATTCGCGATAGAAAGGAAGATCTTCGATGTTGGTGTCGTCGCCATCTCCTTCATCTCCACCTTCGTTTTCACCTTCTTCTCCATCTTTATAATAGTAATCGTCCTCGTACATAAGCCCATAGAAAATGCCTCGTATGTCGCGATAGTCCTGTGCGGAAAATTTTATGGTATAATTTCCGTTGCCCATTATTTCATCGGACAAGTAGAGTAAAGTTCCTCCATAGCCCGAGTTAACAGACATGTCGTTACATTCAAGGTTGAGCTTGTAGTTTTTGTCGAACAGGTCTTCAATGTAGTACGTATTGTTTTCTGCAAAATATTCCTTCATCTCGTCAGGGAAATCGCTTGTCACATATACCATGTAATAGTTTTCGTCGTTGGGAATGTCGTTGAAGTTGAGGCTTACATCAAATTCGTCGCCGTAGTAGTAGCCGTCGTCGGTAGATTTTAGTTTGCCGCTGAGGCTGTTTATGGTAGTGGGTGCTGTCATTTTTACTTCGGCCTCTATTGTCTCGAACTTGTCCTTGGAAACCTGGAACTTGTAGGTATGTCCAACTTTGGGGATATATGCTACATGGTAAACTCCATTGCCTTCTGATACTGGCACGACCTGCAATGGCTTACCGTCCTCGAATATTATCACGTCGGCATCCGAAATCATTACAATTTCTTTTGTGTCAAGAATATGCATGCTTCGGCCTACGGTAAATTCTATTTCGCTTGTGTTTGAAAGCACGCAATTGAGAACCAATTTGGGCTGCTTGTACTCGAACGGGAAATCAAGAGTTTTTTCGCAGGCTGCGAGTGCCAATGTAGAGGCTATAATTATGTATATCAGCTTTTTCATGTCTTTCCTGTTTTAGAATGTTTGTGAGAATTTTATCGACGGCATAATCGGGAACAGGCTTATCTGTTTCAGACATCTGTTGCCGCTGTTGTCGTAGCCGAAATATAGGTAGAACGGATTTTGGCGGCTGTAGGCATTGTAAACGCCAAGGCTCCAGATTCTTTCGCCCAACTTGTTTTGTTTCTTGAAGTTAAAGTTGAAATCCAAGCGATGGTAGGCTGGTGCCCTGAACGAATTTCGTCCTCCATATTCACCAATCTCTCTGCCATCAAGCCCCAAGTATCGACCGTAGGCAAGTGTAACGGCGTTGCCCGTGCCGAATACCCATGTCATACCGAAATCGAAGTTTTCGCTCTTGTTGTAAATCAAGGCGATGGCTATGTCGTGACGGCGGTCGTACTTGTAAGGGAACTTTTCGCCGAAGTTGAGGTTGTCGAACTGCCTCCAAGCCCACGACAGTGTATAGCCAATCCAGCCGGTGATTTTGCCTGTAGTCTTGCGAACAAGCAGCTCTGCTCCATACGACCATCCGCGTCCCATTTCGATTTTCGACTCCCAGTTGTCTGACACCCCGAAGAAACTTGCACCTTCTTTGTATTCAATCAGGCCTTTCATGTCTTTGAAAAAGCCTTCGATGCTGAAGTCCCACTTGTTCTTGAGGTTGTAGGCGAATCCGAGTGCAACCTGGTTGCTTCGTTGCGGACGTATGGTATCGGTGGTCGGAAGCCAAAGGTCGGTTGGCAGACCTATTGTGCTGTTGGTGAGCAAGTGTACATACTGTGCCATCCTTGTGTATGCTGCTTTCATCGACAGGTTTTCGGTAATCAGGAATCGTGCCGAAACGCGAGGTTCTGCCGACTGGTAGTATTTTTTCTTCACTATGAAGCCGGAATAATTTATGCCGATGTCGGCTTTCAGTCGTCCTGTTATGGTTATGTTGTCGGATGCGTACACGTTTATTTCGGTGCCGTAAATTTCGCGAGAGCCCATTTTTGTTTCCAGGCCGGTTGTATCTATCGTTTGTTTAAGCACCGACACTCCAGGTTTGAATACGTGGTATGTGGTTGATGCTCCGAGCTTTAGTTCGTGTTTTGAAGCAGGGTAGTAGTTGAGGTCAATCTTTGCACCGTAGTCGTTGATGCCCGAGAAATAGTCGAACGAATATTTTTCGATCGACTGTTTGTTCGCCAAGTTGTCGTATTCCATGTAGGTGTCGAACTTGTAGTTCGAATATATGAGCGTTACATTGGAGAATAACTTCTGGTTGAACACGTGGTTCCATCGCATCGAAGTGGTGATGTTGCCCCAGTACAGGCCCATGTTGGATTTGTCGTTATACAGGGTGTCGTAGTAGAAATATTCCTCTTCGTTTTTGATGTACGCTTTGTCGCGGCCGAAGTATCCGCTCAAGAAAAGCCTGTCCTTGTCGCTGAACTTGTGATTCAATTTTAGGTTTGCATCGTAGAAATAATAGCCTGCCTTTAGTTTTTCGCTATTGCCAGAATATTTGTTTATCAATGCGATGACAGGTGCTGCAAGCACATCTATATAGGTGCGCCTTGCACTGAAAATGAACGATGTGTGGTCTTTCCAGATTGGACCTTCCACCATGACCTTGGCTGCGATTGTGCCGATTGAGAATTCTCCACCGTACTTCTTGTCGTTGCCTTCTTTCAACCTAATGTCGATTACCGACGAAAGTCGTCCGCTGTATTGTGCTGGGAATCCGCCTTTTATGAGGTTGATGCTCGAAATTGCGTCGGGATTGAACACCGAGAAGAATCCGAAAAGGTGGTTGGCGTTGTAAACGGGCACACCGTCGAGCAGAATCAGGTTCTGGTCGGGACCGCCACCGCGCACATATATGCCACTTGTGCCTTCGTTGCCAGACTGTACACCCGGCATCAATTGTAATGTTTTCATGACATCCGCTTCGCCCATGAATACAGGCAGGGTTTTCAGTTGTTCCACTGGCAGACGCACAATGCTCATCTGCACATCTTTCACCATCTGGTCCGACTTGCTTTCGGTAATGACGACCTCGCTGAGCATGTTGGCGGAGTTGAGCTTTATGTTGAGTTGTATGTTCTGGTCGATGTAGAAATTGTGGCTGTAGGCTCCGTAACCGATGTACGAAACCACGAGGCTCACGCTGTCCTGCGGAAGCGTAAGGCTGAAAAATCCGTATTCGTTGGTTGCCACGCCCAAATGCGAGCGTGTATCATACACATTTGCTCCGAAAAGCTTCTCACCGCTTGCCGAATCCTGTACATAGCCACTTATTGTAAACTTCTGACCGAATGCAATATTGGTGATAAATATGTTGATAATCAGTAATATACATCTAAACTTCATTTCAATCTTTTTTTTGCAAAAATATGATTAAATACATTCATAGAAACGTATTTTGTTAATATTTGTTGTGTGGGCATTGCTTTTCTATTGTTTTATGGATAAGCTACAAAAAAAGCAAGCGGACATTTGTCCGCTTGCATAAGTCTTTTATGAAATAAACTTTCTATTTCGTCGGAATATTCTTCAGTACATCAAGCAGATGTCTGTACCACATATCCACGGTCTTGATTTCGACCTTCTCGTCGGGCGAGTGAACGCCACGCAAAGTCGGACCGAACGAAACCATGTCGAGGTTCGGGTACTTCTCGAGGAACAGACCGCACTCAAGTCCTGCGTGAATTGCACGTACAACAGGAGTCTTGCCGAACAGACGTTCGTACGAAGCAACTACAATCTTCAAGATTTCCGAATCGGTGTTTGGTGCCCAACCTGGGTAGCCGTCGCCAGACTCAACCTTTGCTCCTGCAAGCAGGAACACGTTGCGAACCATAGTGTTGATGTCTTCCTTGCCCGATTCGAGCGAACTGCGCTGGCTGGTCGTAACTTGAATCTTGTCGTCGTAGAACTTTACCGATGCAAGGTTGGTTGATGTCTCGACCAAGCCCTTTATTGCTGGGCTCCAAGCGTGTACTCCGTGAGGACAAGCCGAAACCGCCATCACAAGTCTGCGCTGAGTTTCCTCGTCGATTACGAAT
>CADARW010000023.1 GCA_902790405.1 uncultured Bacteroidia bacterium | reverse complement strand
ACATTGCGTGACCAATATCATATAATGGTGGCAGGTCCCACAACATTAGGCGCATTGCTGAGTAGTTTGCAGATGGGCTTCCATACATTAGCCATAGAAAAGCGTAGCAGCGAGGTGTGGAAAACATTAGCTGCGGTGAAAACGGAGTTTGCCACATTTGGTGATTTGTTGGACAAGGTGAAGAAAAATATTGACCAGGCATCCAAAAACATAGAAACTTTGCAGGGTACACGTACTCGTGCCATCAATCGTAAGCTTCGTGAGGTGGAGAGTTTGCCGATGGATCAAGCTGTAGGCTTGCTTCAGGAGGAAGCTGAGGATGTTGAAAATGATGATGCTGAATAGAACAGTGAACTTAAATGTTGTGAGTAAAAGTTGCTAGTTCCCACAAAAAAGACACAACCCAATGGATTGTGTCTTTTGTTATTTTATTTTCGTTTTCTTTATGCTAGCAGCCACAAGAATATTACCTGAGTCAATACATGGCAATAAGATAATCAACGAGAACTTAATCATATATCCGAAGAACGACGGCATCTTGATTCCGTTTTCCTCTGCGATTGACTTAACCATAAAGTTAGGTCCGTTGCCAATGTAGGTCATTGCACCGAAGAATACTGCACCAACCGAAATTGCCTTCAACAGGATTTCGGGAATGTCGGCGACGATATTTCCACCTATTGCTGCAACGGTATCGGGTGTAAGTCCTGATGCCACGCCGTGGAATGCAAGTGCTGTAGGTGCATTGTCGAGGAATGAGCTCATTGCGCCGGTGAGGTAGTAGAACTGCCACGGCGAGTCGAGTCCCCACGATGCTGCGTTTGCCTTCAGGTACATCATTGTCGGAACCATAGTGGTGAAGATGCCGAGGAACAATACTGCGACCTCGATAATCGGTGTCCACGAGTACTTGTTATCGGTGCGAACCTGCTTCTTGGTTGTAAGGAGCGACAATATTATAAGTACCACAAGAACAAACTCGCGGAGGAACTTAATCCACATCGGAGCGTCTTCTTCGCCCATTGCGGGGATTGTACCTGCATTGATGAAAGCAACCGAAGCAACAACGCCAGCCAGCCAGAGGAAGTTGAGCTTGCCTTCGAGTTTGATAGGTTGCTTCAAGGTCTTGTCGAGCATAATGTCGGCAGGATTTTCCTTCTTGTAGTAGTGTGTGTCAAGGATGAAATATATGAGCAGCAGCACAATGTTTGTGAATGCCCATTCGGGAACCAGGTGTAGGAACCAAGTGAAGTCGGCACCGCGCAGGTAGAGCAGGAACAGTGGCGGGTCGCCAAGTGGCGTGAGAAGTCCACCGCAGTTTGCTACGCAGGCGATGAAGAACAATATGGTGTGTACCTTGTACTTGCGCTCGGCATTTGTGCGGATTACAGGACGGATGAGAAGCATTGCTGCGCCAGTCGTTCCCATTATTGATGCCAGTATTGCGCCAAGTCCGAGAAACAAGGTGTTAACTTTCGGCGTTGCTTCGATGTCGCCTTTCAGGTGGATACCGCCGGTAATCACAAACAGAGAACCTAATAATATAATAAAAGGTATGTAGTCGAACAGCAACTGGTGTTCGAGACCATGAGTCATGCCGTTTATTATTAGGAAAATAGCTACTGGGGTTCCGAGAATCAGCGAAACGAGCAGTTTGTTAAGGTTTTTCTCCCACCAGTGTTCCATCTTGTGTATCAACGGGCATACTGCAATCATGAGGAGCATCAGAACGAACGGGATGCTTGCCCATAGCGGCATTGTGGTTTCGGTAATGTCTAAAAGCATATTATCTTGTTTTTAATGTGTTATCTTATTATTTTTCTGATAAAGGTAAAAAATAGGAGAGGCGAAATGCCTCTCCCAGTAGAGTTTATCTTGTCAAACCTCCAGCGATGATTATCTTCATGATTTCCGAAGTACCACCCGATGGAACGATTGCGAGAGCGTCGCGCATATATCTGCCGGCTGCGTATTCGTTGATTACGCCGTAGCCGCCCATAAGTTCGATGGTGCGCTTTGCTGCGCGGATAGCTGCTTCCGAAGCATACAACTTTGCTGCTGCTACATCGGGAACACATTCTGTACCACGGTCGTAGATTGCAGTTGCGTTGAAAAGCATATTCTCTGCTGCTTCGTATTCAACCTTGTTCTCGGCGATGAGGAACTGGATAGCCTGCAATGCTGTCATTGGCTTTCCGTAGATTACGCGTTCCTTTGCGAACTTGATGCCGTCTTCGAGGCAAGCCTTCAGTACGCCAGTTGCGATAGCTGCCATACCCGAACGACCGAAGTGTCCGATGGTGTGCATTGCAACCTTCATTCCGTCGCCAACCTTGCTGAGCAAGCAGTCGTCACCAATCTTGACATCGTTGAGGATAACTTCGCCAGTTACCGAACCCTTGAGACCGAGCTTATGCTCTTCGCGACCTGGTGCTAAACCTGGAGTCTCGGGCGGAACGATTACTGCGCTCAATATCTTGCGTCCCTTTTCGTTTACACCGCTGCAACCGATAATTACATTTACATTTGCAATGTGTGAGTTGGTAATGAAGCACTTACGGCCATTAACAACAAAGCCTGTATCGGTCTTGTCGATTGTAGTGCCCTGGTTTCCAAGGTCTGAACCGCCAGTAGGTTCGGTTGCCGAAAGACCACCAACCTTTGTTCCTGCGCAAAGTTCGGGCAAATATTTCTGCTTCTGCTCTTCGGTACCCCAGTTGAGGATAGCGGCAACGCCAAGGTCGTGAGTCATTATTGCTATGCCGAGGCCAGCCGAGTAGCGCGAAACTTCTTCTATTATGATTGCTCTTTCGGTAAGTCCGAGACCAACACCGCCGTACTGCTGCGGAACAAAGCAACCGAGCATACCCATCTGACCGAGTTCCGGCCAAAGTTCAACTGGGCATTTGTCTTCTGCATCCCATTCTGCTGCGTGTGGAGCTATTTTCTGTTCTACAAATTCGCGGACAACCGTCTGCAACATCTTCTGATCTTCTGTGAAAAATTGAAACATAATTCCTTTATTTTAATTTGTTTATAATCGTACAAAAACATAAATGGCATTTGTACATTTCGTTGATTTCAAGAGTTTATGTGCCTGTAAAATCAAACCCATATACAATTGCGAGTGCAAATATCGTTAATTTTATTTAGGGTAGCAAATTTTTTGTGCAAAATATACCTAATGGTTATCGTTCTTTCTTTTGGCTATTATGGAAGGTGCATTTTGCAATCCTAAAGAATACGAAAAATGATAATTGTAGATTTTATTGGTGTCGGTAATTCTCTTTCAGTTAATATGTTATGTGTAGAAATTTTATTGCTAAAAATTTCGCAAGTGGAATAAGGTGATTATTTATCATAATATTGGTGATTGTTTTTAGAAAGTTAGGAAATAAAAAACAGCAGCCGACGAGTTGCCGACTGCTGGTAATCTTATGGTTTGTAAGTATATTATCTAGAGCTGGTTGTGAAACTAATCACTTCACTATATCCTGTTCCTGCACTATTGGTTGCATATGCTTTGCAGTAATATGTAGTACCTGCAGTAAGTCCTGTTAGAGTCGCAGAAAAATCATTGTTTGGATCAATTTCAATGGTTTGCGAAAGATTGTATTCGCTTGTACCATATAAAAATCCTTTGGCACTTATTGTGCTTGCATTTTCATTATTAATATATGCACTAACGTTTGCTTCACTACTTGTGATGTTTGAGGCATTATTAAGCACTATTGTTATTCCTGTTGTAAAACTTTTTATCGCACCATATCCAGTACCTACGCTATTAGTGGCATATGCCTGGTAATAGTATATTGTGTTTTCTGCAAGACCAGATAGGTATCCCCTATTTTCATCTAAATCTATTTCAATATTATAAGAAAGATTATCAGAGTTTGTACCATATCTGAACCCCCATGTAGAAACACCAGTATATTCAGAATAGCTCCCATCAATATTAACTCTGTCTACATCATAAGCGTCACCGCTGAATTCCCAGTTGTAATAATAACGCCCGGTAGTTACGGTTGGAATTGTAATGGTTGGTCTACTAGATGTCCATACAGGTCGGATACTCATGCCATAGAATCTTGTTAACCAATCAAGTTCTAAATCGTCAATTTCAATGCCTGAACTATAATTATGAAGTTCAAAATATAGACCGGGGACATGACCATTTTCGCATGAACTTGTCCAATAGCGACCGTAAAGATTATCCCAATTAGCAGATCCATCGTATGTTTGACATCCAGCAGCGGGTAGGAAAATAGAGTTTCCGTTGTATCCTGTAATGAGAATTCCGTTCATGTCGTTTTGCTTTGTGCATGTAGTACTACACCTAAGCAGTTCTTGCATTTCTTGGTATGTAGGCATTCTCCATCCACTTCCCCAGTTGACGGTAGCGGCATCGGCGGTTGCTGGTAAAAAAACAGGATTGTCGTTATACAAATAATTATCAGAATTGTATTGCGTTTTAGGTGCGGTCTCGCCCCAAGCATAGTAATAACCCGTTCCCGATGGTATATTTGCGCCCACATTGCAAGTTGCCCACAATGTACCGCTTGGAAGTCCTAGGTCAACGTATTCGTGTCCTGATATTTGCCCATTTGATGGCGTGTATCCGCCACCGCTGCTACTACCTCCCGACCCTCCACTTGGGATAGAATTGGATGTCCATTGTGCATACAATGTCATATCGTTAGTTATGGTAATCATTTGTCCGTCAATATAATTGACTCCGTTACCATTCCAACCAGAAAATGTATATCCATCTCGGCTGAATGCATTCCTAGTAAGAGCCTGTTGTTCATCTTCGGTAAACACTTGCTGTTGCATAGTGCCATAACCACCATTGGCATCGAAGGTTATAATATATGTTTCTGGTCTGTGGCATGCTGAAAATATAATGGCAAATAATGATAGACCCAATATGTATTTTAAACAAAGTTTCATGTTTATTCCTTTATGAATTTATGGATATGTTCTGTTTGTGAATCGCTATGTATTTTTACAAAATATAATCCAGATTCCAACTTTTCAATATTGCATGATGCACTGTTGCCATTTGTTTCTTCGCTTATTACCACTTGTCCAACAACATTCACAATCTCAACCGATGAAATATTTTCGGGAGATGTGATATTGAGAATGTCGTTTGCTGGATTGGGATATATTGAAATTCCGGGAATTTCGGTTTCTGGTAATGAAGTTACCGATGCAAAAGTAGCAATAAAAGTAGTGTCCTCGGTTACAGTTATAGTGTGTGGGTTTTCCGTGCTTCCATCATTCCATTGAACAAATTGATAACCTTCGTTGGCGTTTGCCTGTATTATAGCCGTACCATCACTACAATTGGGTTGCTGTGTTATGCTTGTCGTTCCTTGTTGTGAATTGGCACTTGATACATTCAATTCATACGCAAAGTGTTCGCGTATATCGCTGAAATTGCTCCAAACATCAGCCGCACTATATGTAGCCACCGACCCACATGGCACCCACAATGTAGCATCATAATTGGTAAAAAATGGACTGCCAACAGCTTGTTGGTATGGCGGTGTTGTAGGATTGGCATATATGTCTGTAAGTCCGTTGCAATTATTAAATGCTTCATTCCCAATATCTTCAATAGAATTACCAATAGTAACTGATGTCAGTCCGCTGCAACCATAAAATGCTAGACTGCCAATGGCTGTAACTGAATTAGGAATTGTAACTGATATCAATCCACTGCAACCATAAAATGTAAATTTTTCGATGTTTGTAACAGAATTGGGGATTGTAACCGATGTCAGTCCACTGCAATCACGAAATGCATGACCTCCAATGCTTGTCACTAAATTAGGAATTGTAACCGATGTCAGTCCGCTGCAACCATAAAATGCCCGTTCGCCAATTCCCGTCACCGAATTGGGGATTATCGTATTCATACAACCGGCGACAAGTATGTTTGTCGCAGTTTCAATTATAGCATTGCAATCATCTCGCGAATCGTAAGTGGTATTTCCCGATTCAACAACTATAGTTTCAACTCCACTGCAATTCACAAATGCTGTATTGCTAATGTTTGTAACTGAATTATGAATAGAAACAGATGTCAGGCACGAAGCCCCCCAAAATGAGTACGGTTTAATTTTGGTTATCGCCTCAGGAATAACTAAATCGTCAACAATATTATTGTTGATGTATAAGTTATGCGCATAGTAAAGAGGATTTGCATCGTTATCATCAAATGTTATCTCGCACCATTGTGTAATAGTACCTGTATAATAGACTGCCTCTAAATTATCACAATGACCAAATGCGCTTTCGCCAATGCTTTCTACTAAATTGCCAATTGTAACTGAAGTCAGTCCGCTGCAATTTATAAATGCATTCAAACCTATCTTCGTTAGTGAATCTGGCAGGGTTACAGATGTTAATCCTGTGCATCCCCGAAATGCATACATGTCAATGCTTGTTACAGAATTTGGCATTGTTACAGATATTATGTCTGAACAATTATTAAAAGCAGCTCCTGAAATTTGTCTAATTCCATCGGGAATTGTGTATTCTGTTGCATATCCGCATGGAAAATATGCAAAACAATTATCATTGTAAAGAGGTTCCGATAGACTACAACCTTTAAAAGCATATTCACCAATACTTGTTACAGAATTAGGTATTACTACCGATGTAATTCCAATACAATTAAAAAATGAGTGGGCGGCAATTCCCTTTGTTCCTTCATTTATAACTAATGTTCCTGTAGGTTTGTCTCCTTTATATCCAAGACACCAGTCATTCGAATACAATATTCCATTAGACTGATTATTGCACCATCTAGTATTATAAAATGCGTGTTCTCCAATGTAAGTAACAGAACTTGGAATATTAATTGAAGTTAAGCCGCTATTATAAAATGCTAGACGTAAAATTTCTTTTACGGAATTGGGGATTGTAACCGATGTCAGACCACTGCATTCTTTAAACGCATAACCTCCAATGCTTGTGACATTATATGTATTACCATTGTATGTTACAGCCGATGGGATTGTAAGGCTGCCTGTGGGAAATGTATTATAATAAGTCAATGATGATGCGTTTTCTTTAGTTACTTCCACCGTATAAGGTGAAATGGAAGATGTGATATTGTAGTATAGGGTATGTCCGCTACCGCACACAGCAGAAAAATCGTAAGCCCAAAGCGCGCTTGCGCTAATTAGCAAAGCAATAATTAATAAAAACTTCTTCATAATTGTAAATTTATTTTGAACATGATTTATTTGGATTAAGAAAACTGCGATAAAAATCAATGGTATTGTTGAGTTTTAATTCGACATCTTTTGGTAAGCTATCTTCTTTATTCTTTAATGGGATTTTAAATGCTCCTTGTAAGCTATTTATTGTGTTGTCGACTAGTTGTACATAAACATCTTTTTCAAATGGTGCTATCATAGATAGTTTTTTCATCCCCTTTTTTGTTTGTATGTTTCTGTTTGTTATATATTTCTGATCTTTACCGCAATCCAAAACCTGCTCATATAGAGGTTTTGTTACTGCGCAGCCAGTCATTAATAAACTTTCAGCAATTTCATACGCATCGACAACAGCATTTCCTGCAATGGAATAATTGAGGAAGGTGCTATGTGTCTGTCGAATATCAAAGAAATCATATTCAACATATCCATAAGTCAAACATCCTCTCAACAAATGGTTTATTACACTTTTGTTAACAATTAATCTTCTGCAAGCCATAATAATCTCATGCAAATCATCACAACTATCATTGTTTGTCCACAATAATATGCTATCGGAAATATGTAAGCAATTGACTCTTGATTCTCTCATATCTGTAATATAGGTACACTGATCGACTCCATCACATCGTTTTTCCGATAAAGCAGACTGTGTAGCCACATAAACATTGTTGATAAATTTTCCAAAATCTTTTCGACTTTTATTCTTTACGATGTTTTTAAAGCCCAAAATATCAAAGTAGGCTAAGTAAACTTTTTTATTCATGTTATAAATGTTAAATTTTTCTTTGCCGTAAGCCCACAACCGGCAGTTTCCTAAATAAACACAAATAAAAAAGTGGGCTTCGTTAACTCTTATTTGTCTTTGAGGTTCTGGACGACCTATGTAGCAATAAGAAAAAGCCCACGGATATACCGCGAGCATTTTCACTTTTTTCCTGCTACATGTAGAATTGTCCAGATTCCAAAGACAAGAATAAAAGCAAAAACGCTTTTTTATTTTAATTTCAAATAATTACGAGTTCGTTATCTCTGTTTCGTTGTTAAAATTTTGGTTAGACAATATGTTACGATTCACGGGACAAATATAAAGATTATTTACGATTTTAGATGTACGATTGAAGAAATTATTTGTGGATTTGATAATTCGCAATGTTTTTTACATATCTTCTTCCCATTTTATGGGATTGTTTGCAATGTATTCGGAAATGTTCTGGTATTCGGTTTCGTTTCGGATGATATGGTCGTAATAATTTGCCTGCCACAACGGGTTCTGGCGGTTGAATTTTTCCATAGGTAAACCATTTGCATCAATCCAATCGTCAATACGATTGATTGTCGCCGATTTGAATCCTGCAACAAATGATGATATGGATTTGGGTTGGCATACAAATTGAGGCGTCGGGCGGTCGTGTAGAGGCGAATGGCCGTTCGCCTCTACATTGCCGCCCGTGCATTCCGGTTTTTTCAATGTTACGATTGCATGCAAATGGTTGGGCATTAAAATAAATGGCCCCATAAACAATTCATCACGGATTTCAAATGATTTTATAAATTCATCGTGTACAATTTGTCCGATCTGGTTCAATACCATCTCGCCATTATTGACATTTCCAAAAAATGATTGGCGTCCTGCGGTGACAATGGTTAAAAAATAATGCCCGTTTCTGGAATAATCCCATCCGCGCAAACGATTTGATTCTATCCGATATTTGCCTTTATATTTCTCAGCCATTGTCGTGTGCCGCATTTGCGAAATGTTTTGTTCCGCAAATTTATAAAATTCACGAATTATAATTCGTCTTCGTGTCTAAAATTCCAAATTCTGTCCCTTGATTGTAAATTTAGTCTAATATTTTGATTTATAACAATATAGATGATTTAATTTGCAATAATCCCCAAATGTTTTTCTGGAAAATATGCACTTTTCCCCAAATGTTTGAAGGCTCTTTTATGGCAAAAAAACAATGCGATTGCAACATTCGTGCAACCGCATTGTGCCAATATTATTTATAACCAGTTATTTCTTTACAACCACTGGGTCTGGAATATCTTCGGTGATACCAGCAACCTTCTTTGCCATTTCGGCGTATTCCTCGAATGGGGTAGAAGCCTTTACGACCATCTTTGCACCATCGGGAGAACCGCCACCGTGCATACAACCTGGTACGCCAGCACCGATAGTCAGCCACTCCGAAAGTCTAACGGCTCTCATGCGGCTTTCGGTCGAGCAGTCGCCAGCCTTTATGATGTTGGTGATGAATTCGCCG
The DNA here is from genome assembly GCA_902790405.1 of uncultured Bacteroidia bacterium. Classification (GTDB taxonomy): domain Bacteria; phylum Bacteroidota; class Bacteroidia; order Bacteroidales; family ML635J-15; genus Bact-19. The sequence goes on along the minus strand of CADARW010000023.1, from coordinate 9,880 downwards.
TAAGCAGGATTGTGGAAGTCTTCGTATGTAGGTGCGCAACCTGTTTCAACGATACCGCCGCCGATTTCCTGGCAGAGACGCTTTGTTTCGTATGGCAATGTAGCAACATACATCTTGTTGAGGTGAGCAATCTTCGAGTTCGATACCCAAACGCCGTTCTTCTGTCCGCCGAGTGCCATTGCACCAACGCCCAGACCGAAAGTGGTTTCGTTGTTTGCTGCCATAGCAACAAGCTTGTCGTCGAATTTCTTCGATGAGATACCGTTTGCGCGAGCCATAAGCATGCTTGCACCAATCATGATGTCACCCTGGCCTGCAACACAAGCGCCTATGCAAGCGCGATAGTTAGCGGTGAAGTATTCGATAACCTTGCCCGAATACTTGAATTCGCCAGCCATGAATACGCGCTCGTTCGGAATGAAAACATTGTCGAAGAGCAGGTATGCCTGAGTGATACCAGTTTCTGGAATATCCCAGTTCTGCTTGTATTCGCGGTCGTCGCTCGGACGGCGGGTTTCAACTATTGTGAGGCCTTCGATGTCGCGCGGGCAAACGAACGATACTGCAAAGTCGGCATCGGTGTCCTTGTAGCCAGAACCCGGGAGGATGAAGATTTCATCTGATGCAGCAACACCGCAAATCATAACCTTGGCACCGCGAACTACGATACCGTCGGCACGCTTTTCAACGATGTGGACGTTGCTGTCGAGGCAAGGCTGCTGATGAGGCTTCATGCTACGGTTACCCTTTGCGTCGGTAAGAGCTGCTGCGCAGAGGATTCCGCGTTCCTGTGCCGAAAGTATCCATGCTTTCAGTCTTTCCTGATAGTTGGTGCCAAATTCAGCATCGATGTCGTGGGTAACAGCCCACATTACATTCTGTGCATTCCAGCCGACGCAGGTTCCGCCAGAGCAAGTACCAGTCAAACGGTACATTTCGCGTTTCATACGAGCGTTGTTCATGATGTCCTCGAGGGTTCTCATCATGCTGTTGAAGCGCATAATCGGCTTTCCTGTGAAATCGGAAACAGTTGTGAAGATGTCCTTCTTTTCTTCGCAAGCTGCACCATCGTATGCGCGTGCGTGACTTTCAACTGTACGGCGGGTTGCCGGATGGGTTGTAACATCGGTGATTAATTCTCCATTCTTGTAGATATTTGGTCTCATTGCCTTGAGGGCTGCCAAATATTGTTCGCGTGTTCTTATCATAATATTATCTTTTAATTTTTGAAAAAATGATTGGCAAAGATAATGTTTCCTTTTGAAAGAAACAAATGTTTTTCAATGGCGAGTTATGCTAAAAATAAAAAATGTGTAGTGAGATTTTCTTTGTTTTTGTTGTGATTGATAATCAGATGTATATGATGTTTCGAATAGTCCTTAACAAAATAATAAACCAAAAATCCGTCGTAAAGTGTTATATTTGCAGTTTATAATTTAACAGCTGTTAGAGATGGGTCTTTTTAAAACTTTTACATATAACGTATTCGACTATAAGCCACGGTACTACGATCCGAAAATAGATGAATTCCACGAAAAGGTGATGGATAGGCGTGAGGCTGAAGGCAAAATAGATGTTCCCGAGGGCGAATATGTGCCTGGTGCAAGCATACGCGGAAGTTTCCGTTCCAAAATGCGCCGCACTTCGTATGGTGGAACAAAGAAATCAACAATCCGCATTTTCTGCATCGCAGTGTTTTTGTTCTTCCTGGCATATCTGATATTTTTTGCCGATCTGACGGGCATTGTGTCGTACATTAGTAAGTTGTAGCCATGTCGGATATAATAAAATTATTGTCGGATTCGGTTGCCAACCAGATTGCTGCTGGTGAGGTCGTACAACGCCCGTCGTCGGTGGTGAAGGAACTGGTAGAAAATTCGCTCGACGCTGGGGCTACCAACATCGATGTCATAATAAAGGATGCTGGACGTACTCTTATTCAGGTGGTTGACAATGGCTTTGGTATGTCGCCCACCGATGCACGAATGTCGTTTGAGCGTCACGCTACTTCCAAGATTTCTAAGGCTGAGGATTTGTTTGCCATCACGACAATGGGCTTCCGTGGTGAGGCTCTGGCGTCGATTGCTGCTGTTGCCGAGGTGGAACTTGTCACACGCCGTGCCGACGATGAACTTGGAACTTGCATCAATATAGCCGCTTCGAAGGTAAAGTCGCAGGAACCTGTGGCTGCTGCTGTTGGAACAAATTTCAAGGTGCGTAACCTTTTCTTCAACATTCCTGCTCGACGTAAGTTCCTGAAATCGGACAAGGTTGAGAACAAGCATATTATCGACGAGATTCATCGTATCGTGCTGACAAATCCTGCAGTTTCGTTCAAGGTCGTGTTCGACGATGAGGTCAAATATCAGTTGTTTGCCGAGAATGTACATCAGCGTATTGCAAATGTTTTTGGCAAGAAGCTGAACCAGAACCTTGTGCCGATAGGTGTCGAAACACAGATAGTTAACATAAAGGGCTTCATCGCAAAGCCTGAAATGTCGCAGAAAAATACTTCAGAGCAGTTTTTCTTCGTAAACAACCGCTATATGTACCATCCCTATTTCCGCAAGGCGGTTACTTCGGCCTACGACAAGCTGTTGCCCGAGGGCGAAAATCCTCGTTTCTTCATCTATCTCGAGGTCGATCCTGCAACAATCGACATCAACATTCATCCTACTAAGACCGAAATCAAGTTCGAGGGCGAACAGGCGATATATATGATTCTTAACTCGGCTGTGAAAGAGGCTCTCGGCAAGTTCAACATTGTGCCGTCGTTGTCGTTCGAGGACGACATTACCCGCGATGTGCATCTTACATCGACAACAGTTGTCCGTCCGCCGGTGATAAGCGTAAATCCGGATTTTAATCCGTTCAAATACACCGATTCTGGCTACAAACGCGATGTGCCGAAGAACTGGGAACAAATGTACGAACGTAGCAACAGTAAGACTCGCGACGACTTCGATTTGCCCGAAAGCGAAAATCCGCAGTCGGATGAATATATGCAGAGCGTTCAGTCGCATATACAGTATGGTGGCGACGACAATTATACTGGTGACAGCCATCAGAAGTATCTGCAGTTGAAAAACAAGTACATACTCACGTCGTCGCATTCGGGAATGATTGTCATAAATCAGCGCAGGGCGCACGAACGCATTATGTACGAACATTTTATGCGTATGCTCGAAACTCGCAGCGGCGTTATGCAGAAGTCGCTTTTCCCGCTGATGTTCGAACCGTCGCCTGAGGAGCGAGGTCTGCTTATCGAGGTTATGACCGAACTCAATACCATTGGTTTCGATATTGTTATGGTTGGTAACGATAAGTTCGAAATTCGCGGTGTGCCTGCCGAACTCGCCGAAATGGATGTCAATGCAATAATCCGTCAGCTTCTTGACGAACTTTCGGACGGCTCGCCGGATGTAAAACTGCTACTTAACGACAAGATAGCCATTTCGTTGGCAAAGTCGGCTGCAATGACGTCTGGCGTAAGCCTTAAGGACGAGGAGATGGAAGATTTGTTTTTTCGTCTGATGTCGTGCTCCAACCATAATTATACTGCTGATGGCAGAAAAATTATGGAAATTGTTGATATTTCGGAGATTGAAAGTAAATTTAATTGATGAGCCATGTTCAATAGGAATCCATTTTCAGATATACCGCCTGTCGTAAAATACTTGCTGCTTGTGAATGTTGTAATGTTCATAGTGGCTATGTTTGTGCCGGTACTCGATTCGTATTGCGCACTATATAGTTTCCGCAGTCCCTTGTTTAAGCCTGTGCAGCTTGTGACTCACATGTTTATGCACGGCGGATTCTGGCACTTGTTCTTCAATATGTTCTCGTTGTATATGTTTGGTCGTGTGCTCGAGTCGTACTGGGGTTCAAAGCGGTTCTTCATCTATTACTTCGTGGCTGGAATCGGAGGTGCATTGTTCTATCTGCTTGTAAAAGAGATAGAAATACAGGTTCTTATGTCGTCGATGAGTCCCGAAGCCATAGAGGAGGTTATGCGCAATGGAGCCGACATATTGATGCAGGGCAAAAATTATGCTATGCCTGAACTTGGTAAGCTTAATCTTGTTCTCAACGTGCCTTGTGTTGGCGCTTCGGGTGCGATATACGGCTTGCTTCTCGCATTCGGAATTATGTTCCCCAATGTCGAGATGTACATTTACTTTGCTATTCCGGTGAAAGCCAAATGGATGGTGATTGCATTCGTGGTCATTGAACTTCTGCTTGGTATTCTCAACGCACAGGGCGACAATGTGGCTCATTTCGCTCACTTTGGAGGTATGCTTATCGGTTTTATCCTGCTGATGATTTGGCGTAAGAAAGGAGAGGTGTAATGAGGCAGGGACTCTGGGATGAAATAAGGAATATTTTCCGTCAGCGCAACAACCTTAGCATTCTGATATTCTTGAATCTAGCGGTGTTTGTCGTTGTGCTGACCGTTAATCTCGGATTTTTCTTTGCAGGCAAGACTTTCGACGTTTCGTCGTGGCTTGGCGTTTCGTCAAATTTCTCGGTGCTTGCACATCGTCCGTGGACGGTGCTGACATATATGTTCGTGCATAGCAGCTTTCTGCATATATTGTTCAATTTGCTTGTGTTGTACTGGTTTGGTAAGATGTTCCTTCAATACCTTTCGCAACGGCAGTTGTTCGGCGTGTATCTGCTTGGAGGACTGGCAGGCGCGTTGGTATTCATTGTGGCATACAATATTATTCCTGTTTTTGCTGTCGTCAAGAATGTCGCTTTTGCCATAGGTGCGTCGGCTTCGATTATGGCCATTGTGTTTGCAATAGCCGTGCTTGTGCCAAATTTGCCGGTACGATTGGCATTTATCGGACAGATGAAGCTTAAGTATCTGGCAATGATAATTGTAGCCATAGATTTGCTGAGTATTCCTTTCGGCAATGCTGGTGGACATTTTGCTCATCTTGGTGGTGCGCTTATGGGTGCTATTTTTGCCATTTGTTATTCAAAAGGCACCGACATAACTATTCCTCTGTCGCGTTTTTTTACGTGGATTGGCAATTTGTTCAAGTCGGAGCCAAAGGCAAAACCATCGGCAGGTGGCCGTCGTGCTGAAACCGATGCCGAATACAACAGACGTAAAGCACGCGAGCAGAGGGAAATAGACAAGATCTTGGACAAGGTGAAGGAATCTGGTTATTCAAGCCTTACCAAAGAGGAAAAAGAAAAGTTATTCAGTAATAGTAATAAGAGTTAGGAATATGTGGCGTAAGATTTTATGGGTTTTCACAGCTTTGGTGTCGCTTGCAATGATACTATGTATTATTTCGGTGTATGTTTCGCCTGCCGATGCTAAATGGATGTCGCTGTGTCCGTTTGCGCTTAGGTATGTCCTGATATGCCTTGCCGTCTTTATGTTGATTTGGCTGTTTGTCAATTTTAAAGTGGCTATACCGTTGGCGTTGCTGGCGTTTGTCGGCTTCAAATTCTTTTCTCATGAATATTCTTTCCGCGACAAGTCTTTGGACGATAAGGCCGATTTCCGTGTCATGTCGTACAATGTGAAGTGTTTCGGTATCCTCGACAAGAATTCCAATTTGTTGAGGGAAAACGTTTTGGAGACGATTACTGCAACCAATCCCGACATAGTTTGTATGCAGGAAGCATATTGGGCCGACAAGCCGTCCGATTTCCCGACGCTTGATGTTTTGTCGAAGAACCTGAATGCCGTATCGGTGCAAAGGACGCAGCTCGCTAATTTCAACCATGGCGTTGGAGGTTTGGCGATTGTTACGCGCTACAAGGTGATAAACAAGTATTCGCATCCGTTCGATAGTACGGCAAATGGCTTTATGTATGTGGATATTCTTATGAATGAAGATACAGTCCGGCTCTATAATTGCCATTTGCAGTCGATTATGATAAAGGATTCGGACGTGGATATGAGCAATGGTTTCAACCGCGAAAATAAGGACAAGGCAATGAACTTGTACTCTAAATTCTCGGAGGCTTCGGCGCATCGTGCCGTGCAGGTCGATACACTTGTGGCGACCTTGGACACTTGCCCTTATCCGGTGCTGCTTTGTGGCGATTTCAACGATGTGCCTTTGAGTTATGCTTGTTTCCAGATACTTGCATCGGGCGAAAGACTTCACGACACATTTATGGAACGCGGAGATGGTAGTGGACGTACATTTTCAATCGCTGGTGTCGATTTCCGTATTGACTACATAATGCACTCAAATCTGTTCAAATGCTTGAGACACAAAGTTCTGGAATTTAATATAGCCAACGACCATTATCCTGTGGTGTCGGACTTTAAGAGGTGAGAGTTTCTTGTGGCGCGCCGCGACCGTACTTTCTATATTTTCGAGATTGATGGCCCCCAGGCTGTTAGCCCTTTTAGTTTGAATTTGTTTGAAATCGTTTGAATTTGTTTGAAATTGGCTTTTAGCCTTTTGGCCTGTTAGCCTTTTAGCCCCTTATCCGTTTGTCAGTTCCGCAAAAACTTCCTCTATTGACTTTTCTTTTTCCTGCATGCTCAGCACAGCACGACCTTTCTGTACGGCAAGGTTGAAGACTTCCTTGCGGATGTCGTTGTTGCGGTTGTACTCGATGACAAATCGGGTGGGGGACTGGCGTTTTACTGTTTTGACACCTTTGATTTGTGCAAATTCCTTTTCTGCAATTTCTCCATCAAGTTCGACAAGCAGAGTGGAGCGCGATTCGTCGCCAAGGTGACCGAAGTCTTCTGCTTTGTCGTTGGCAAGCAGTACACCTTTCTTTATCAATAAGATGCGGTCGCAGATAGCTTCTACTTCCTGCATGATGTGGGTCGATAAGATGACGGTCTTTTCCTTGCCAAGGTTCTTTATAAGGTTTCTGATTTCGATAATCTGGTTGGGGTCGAGTCCCGATGTTGGTTCATCGAGGATAAGCACTTCGGGATCGTGGATTATGGCTTGTGCCAGACCGACACGCTGTTTGTAGCCTTTGGACAAGGTTCCGATTTTCTTGTTTATTTCGGGAGAAAGTCCAGTGAGTTCTACAACTTCATCAATTCTTGACTTTTTGTTCTTTATGCCGTAGATACCTGCTACAAACTCGAGGTACTCAACGATATACATATCGAAGTAAAGCGGATTCTGCTCAGGCAGGTAACCGAGTTTCTTGCGAATTTCAATCGGGTCTTCAAGGATATTCTTTCCATTGATAAAAACATCGCCTTCGGTGGCAGGAATGTAGCCTGTAATTATTTTCATCAGCGTTGATTTTCCTGCACCATTTGGACCAAGAAAACCTACAATTTCGCCATTGCTGATGTCAAAACTCACATTGTCAAGCGCTTTCTGCTCTCCGAAAACTTTTGTTATGTTCCTTACTTCGATAGACATATCCGTTTGTTTTAGGTCGCAAAAATAACAAAATTTGAAACTATCGGCAATATCTAAACTTTCTAATCTTTTGAAATGTTTTGGCTTTTAATAATGTAGCGACGTGTTTCGTCACGTCGCTACAGATTATTAATTATTGTATCTCGTTTATATATGGCGTTTGTCGTTGCACGTCGTTGCACGCAATGTTAAGTCGTTGCTCGCAACGACTCTACATTAGTACTCTAATTTTAAATTGTCTACCCACAACGTATTTCCGATTGTTCCCGAAAATGCTTCCTGACTTGTTACGCTAATAAGCATAATCGCATGTGTTACAGGTGTGTTTTCGTCGCCCCAGCCAACTTCATGTATTTCAACATTCTTGCCTTTGCTGTTGATGGTGTAGAAATTGTCCTTTTTCGGACCAAGATTCATGTATGGCTTGTAGTTGGGCGATTTGGTTGCATCTCCGTAGATTACCGGAATGCGAAATCCGTTAACCCAGTCGCTTGTCGGTTTGCTAATGCGGTAAATGGCTGTTCCTACGCGTTTTGCATAGACGTTGCCCTTTTCGTCTTCCCAACGGTTTTGCAGGATGAAAAGTATTTCGTGTTCATCGTTTCCTGGTCGACTCGACGACGACAAGGTTTTGCAGGTGGTTATTGTCCCTCTGTTTGGCATTGCCGACTTGTAGTCGAGGACAACGGCCTTTGGCTTATTGGTAAATGGCACTCCCCATCTCATCTTGCTGTACGGATTGCTTGTGCCGTCGATTGGTTCGTGAGCTTTGCCCCAGTAAATTGTGCCCGAAACCAATACCTTTATATTAATGATACCTATGACCTTGCATTCGGCATATTCGGTGGTGAGTTTTGCACAGTAGCCGTTGCCTCGCCTTTCGGGGTAAACGGTGTTGCTTGTCTTCGATATGCCTGCAACCTTCGCATAAGTGTTCGACGATGCCCATATCGACTTGATGTTCAACGCTTTGTTTTCGCGGATGGTGTCGCGCGGACCAATGGCGTATATGCGTCTGGTGTTTCCGCCAATTACAAGCGATTCTTCAATGTCGCGTACAGTCCAACTTTCGAAGTCACCGTACTGGACTCTCTTGTATGTCTGTGCGCTAACTGGTAATATGTTGAAAATAAGTAGGAACACTGCGAAAAGTGCTCCTACTATTGTGGCACAAAATTTTGCGCCCTTACTATTGGATATGCTGTATCTTTTAGGTTCGTTGTCCATTTGAACATAGTTTTTAACGGTTTTGTAAATATGTTCTGCTATCATTTCTTGCCCTTTCTGGTTGGGGTGTATTCCGTCGTAGCAGAAAAGAGAACGGTAGTCGCGTAGTTTTATGAATGGTTTGTAAATGTCAATAAGTTCAACGTCTTCGGAGCAAGCTACCTTTATTATTTCCTGGTTGTACATTTCGTGCCACAGACCGACGACTTCGATGTTTCCGTAAAGCCATTTCATTATGTTTGTTATTTGGTTGGCATTCATACCCTTTGTAAAATGCCTAAAATATGCCTTAGTGTCAATTGGTGGCATTGTGAGCATGTATATTTTTGCACCTGTCGTTTTCAATTTTTGTATTATCCGGTGGTAGGTTTCTACAAAAGTCTGTAATGGCGTTTTTGCAATGTGTTCATGCTCAGGCTTGTCGGCAATTTCAGCCCACATTTTGTCACTATCGTTGCCACCAAATTCCAAAAGAACAATATCGTTAGCCGAAATCTTGTCCATGTGCTTGTCGATTATCTTTTCTCCAGCTGTTATTGTGCAGCCGAATTTTCCTAGATTGCAACTTTCCAATCCTAGTTTGCTACTGCTTATATCGGTAGCGCTATTGTCGGAGATTTTGTATTTTAGGCGACCATTGTCGTATTCAGAAATTATACCTTTAATTATAGAGTCGCCAAATGCTATTATTTTTTGACTTTTCATTCCCATAATATTTCCATTTATTTTGATGCAAAACTACGGCTGAATTTCGACCTGAAAATTTTATGTGATTATGGACGTGTATTTTTGACTAAATTTGTATTTTTGTGACGAAATTTGAAATGTTGTGACGAAATTATTGAAAAATAAATTTCGTCACAACAAAAGTTGGGACTAAATTTAAATAATAATGACGAAAATATCAGATAGGTTCTTGTCGTTTAGTGTCCAGATGGCATATCTATTTGGCATCTCAGGATTCTTTATCGGATTTATATTCTTGTATCGACCTGTTCAGATAGTGGAGTTTTTTGATATGGGTCGCGGTATAATGGCATTCAATACGATTATGCTGTTTTGCATATTGTTCGGTGTGATGCTGATTTCTCGCTTGCTACTTTTTGTGCTACGTCGTTTGTTTGCGCCAACGTGGCTGGCATACTCACTATGGATTTTTGGCGAAGTCATTGTGTCGTCGCTGTTTATGGCTTTGTACGTTACGTTGATGTACCATGGCGAATATCCATATTTCGATGTGGTAGGTATTTGTTTGTTTATTAATATAATAGTGTTGGCGT
>CADARW010000022.1 GCA_902790405.1 uncultured Bacteroidia bacterium | reverse complement strand
TCCAATTATGTATGGCTCATAAGCTTCATCCGCCGCAGAGGCAGAGTCCCCTTCAAGGAAATAAACAAGGCATGGCAACGTGCCGGTCGCGACGGTGGCATGGAACTCAGCAAACGTACCTTCCTGCGCCATATCAACGACATAGCCGATATCTTCGGCATCGATATCGAATGCGAAGGCTGCGGCGATTACAACTATTTCATAACCAACGACGACAGCAAGTCCGACACGACAAAGGAATGGCTGCTAAACTCGATGTCGCTGCACAACTTCGTCTGCGACAGCCAGCAACTGAAAAAACGCATACTGCTCGAAGACATCCCATCGGGACAAAAGTTCCTGACCACTATCATCGAGGCAATACGCGACCTGACCGTGCTACATATATGGTATCAGGGATTCGGAAAACACGAAAGCGATTTCGAGATAAAGCCCATCTGCGTAAAACTGTTCCGACAACGCTGGTATGTTTACGCCAAATCGCAGGTCGGCAACCGCATCTACGCCCTCGACAGAATAAACGAAATCGAAGTTACCGACAAAAAATACAAGTTCCCCGACATCGCACCCGACGAAGTGTTCAACAAAACGGTAGGCGTCAGCGCATTCGACGCCAAGGTGGAAAAAGTACGCATTAAGGCATTCAAGGACAAGCAACACGGCTACGAGGACTGCTACCTGCGCTCGCTGCCTCTGCACAAGTCGCAACGCGAAATAACAAACTTGTCAACTGACGAATATGCTGTGTTCGAGTACGATATGAAAGTCAGCTTTGAACTTGTACAGGAACTTCTGCGCCACATGGACAGCATCGAAGTCGTTGCTCCAAAGTCGCTGCGCGATGAAATGAAGCGTGTTACCGAAGCAATGACGAAACGATACAAAAAGTCGGCAAAAACTAAGGTAAAGTAGCCATTATCTCAACCATTTCGCCAAGAAATCCTCCATCGCGTGGTAAAACTCGAAGCGGTTTTCCTCGTTCGAGAACCCATGACCTTCGTTGTCCTTCACCATATAGTCGACCTTGACGCCACGTTTGCGCAATGCCTCGACCATCTGGTCCGACTCGGCCTTGTTGACACGCGGATCGTTGGCTCCCTGCGCAACAAACAGCGGACGCACAATCTTGTCGGCGTTCAAGGCCGGCGAATTGGCAGCAAGCATCTCCTTGTCGGTTTCGGGATTGCCAACCTGCTCGTACATCATCTCGAGCATAGGCTTCCAATATGGCGGAATTGTGTTCAGGAAAGTGAAAAGGTTGGAAACGCCGACATAATCGACACCGCAGGCAAAAAGTTCGGGAGTCTTCACCAAAGCCTGCAAAGTGGCATATCCGCCATAGCTTCCGCCATAGATTGCTAGGCGCTTCGAATCGGAATATTCATTGTCTATCAACCATATAACACCATCGGTAATGTCATCCTGCATGGTCTGTCCCCACTGCTTGTACGACAGTTCCTTGAACTTACGACCGAAGCCCGTCGAGCCACGGAAATTCATCTGGAACACAGCATATCCCCTATTCGCCAGGAACTGCACCTCCGAGTCGTAACCCCAGTAGTCGCGTGCCCACGGACCACCATGAGGAATTACAACGGTAGGCAGATTTCGTGCAGTTTCGAGCGTATAGCCATTCGGCAAGGTAAGGTAAGCCTCGATTTGCAAGCCGTCGCGCGAGGTGTAAACCACCGGAATCATCGACGACAATTCTTCCTCTTTCAGCCACGGCGAAAGGTCGGCAATCTTGCTAATCTTGTCGGCCTTGACATCGTAGAGATAATATGCGCCACGAGTGCGGTCGTTGCCTACATAGATAATGCGCATATCCTCGGCCTTGTTGGTGGCAGCCGTTCCGAACTTATGGTTTGGAAATGCAGCGGCAAGACGCTTATTGATTCGTTCGGCCTCGGCATCAAAGAAATGGCGTACCGTGTCCTTGTGACCGACATACGAAACGGCTGTCAGCTTTTTGCGCAGATTCGACCAGCCAACACCAGAAATGTCGTAGCGGTCGTTTGTAAAAATCTCCTCAAGTTCCTCAGCTGTAGCAGGATTCATGAGCACCAGAGCCGACATGTCGCGCCCGAGATTGGTGATGGCATACACATTCTTGTTGTCGGCGGTAAAAACAATTGCCGAAACATCTTCCTTGAACGAAGTGCGTATCACAGGACGAAAATCCTCGTCTTCGGTGTCGCGGTAAAGCATTTCCTGGTTCACGCCATCCACAATAGAGTAGGCAATTCGCAGTTTGCCGTCGTGGTCGGTCATCCAAGCCTGGATGTTGCCCGGATTTTCGGCGAGCATAGTCATTTCGCCAGTCTTAAGATTGAGCCTGTACGGATCGAAAATCTCCGGATTGCGCTGGTTGGTCTCGATAAGTATCTCATCGTCAATTTCTTCCAAGTCGTCAAGAATATGAGTGCGGACGCCTTTCATCTTGGTATAAGGGCGCATATCCGAGCCGTCGGCATCAACGCCGTAAAGCTGGAAATTCTCATCGCCGCCATCGTCCTTCATAAAAAGGATACGGTTGTTGTTTGCCCACATGTAGCCAGCCACATCGCGCTCTTCCTCAAATGTCACCTGGTGCGGTTCGGCCAAGTCGATGCCGCTTACAAAAATGTTCATTCGCGATTTGTACGGAGCCATAAACGAAATGTGCTTGCCGTCGGGCGATATGTCAAACGACGATTTTTCCGAATTGCGGAAAAATTCTTCAATGGGAATTTCTCTAACCTTAGTGTTCATATCAATATTTTTTGCAAAAATAATGAAATCCGCTCAAATTTTCGGTGCTTAACTGTTAATTGTGTCAACATGCATAAGTACCCCAAACAATTGTTAATTATCCATTGTTAATTGGTTAGTATCTATTCATAAAAAGTCTAGGACATCCCATTTTTTTTTACCATATTTGCACACAAATAAATATATGATGAAAAAGAGTCTTATTATTACCATAATACTATTGGCAGCCATTACGTTTGCCAATGCCCAGAAGTATGTGTTCCTGTTCATCGGCGACGGTATGGGACAGACAGATGTTGATCTTTACGAGGCCTACCTTGCCGAAAAAGCAGAAAAGGACGGATTCACGCAATCAACAATCAGCAAGCTGCCGCTGCTGTCGATGTGCGCCACACATTGCAAAAACCGCCGCATAACCGATTCAGGGGCTGCCGGTTCGGCAATAGCCTGCGGACAGAAGTTCAACGTTGGCGAAATCGCATATTCCGAAACAGGAAATCAGCCCATGTCGATAGCCAAGGTCGCAAAGGAAAAGGGACTCAAGGTTGGAATAATCAGCACTGCCCCCATGAACCATGCTACTCCTGCATCCTTTTACGCCAACCAGCCGACACGCAAAAACTATTACCAGATAGGACTTCAGCTCCCCGAAAGCAATTTCGACTTCTTTGGCGGAGGCGGACTGCTTAAGCAGACTGGAAACAAAAAAGACGAAAAAGACCTTATGACAATATATCAGGAATCCGGCTACCTGACTTTTACATCACTCAAGGCAATTACCACACTTAAAAGCCATGAAACAAAGGTCATTTTCACCAACGAAACCATCGAGAAAGACGCCAGCATGCCCTACGCCATCGACCGAGAGGGAGCTCCCAGCAATTCGCTCGCCGAAATAGTAGAAACGGCAATAGTACACCTCGACAATCCCAAAGGGTTCTTCATGATGGTTGAAGGTGGTAAAATCGACTATGCCGCCCACGACAACGATGCCGGCACTATAATAGGCGAAATGGAAGACTTCGACAATGCAATCGAGGTAGCCTACAATTTCTACCTGCAGCACAAGAACGAAACCATGATAATCATCACTGCCGACCACGAGACTGGCGGCGTTTCGCTCGGAATTGCCGACAATGGCTACGAATCTGATTACGGCGTACTTAGCAAGCAGAAAATGTCGATGTCGAAGTTCGCTACAATATTAAAAAAGCAGACGAAAAACGAGGAAAATGTCTCGATGAAAGACTACAACGATTTGGCATCGAGATACTTCATGGGAATCGAAATGGAATTTTCCTCGGACGAACAAGAAATGCTCAACGAAGCATACGCAGCAATAAATGCAAAGTCGAACCGTGCAAAAGATGACGCCAAATCGAAATACAACGGCATCAACCCGATGGCCTACACCTACTGCCAGATTATGAACCGCAGGGCCTCTGTCGGATTCTCAACGACAGCGCACACTTGTGCCAAAGTTCCAGTATATGGAGTCGGAACCACAACTCCAATTCTCGACAACACCGAGATTTTTGGTGTAATAAAGTCATTTTTAGAAAAATAACATTTAAATAATAACAATATGCAGAATTTAGAATGGTCAAAGCTCCCGTTCGGATACGTAAAGACGAACTACAATGTACGTTGCGTTTGGAAAAACGGCAAATGGGGAGAAATCGAAGTTAGTGATTCGGAATATATCAACATCCACATCGCATCCACCGCGTTGCACTACGGACAGGAAGCTTTCGAAGGCATGAAGGCTTACCGCGGCAAGGACGGCAAAGTTCGTTTGTTCCGCTGGGAAGAAAACTGCAAGCGACTGAAAGATTCGGCTGCCGGCATCTATATGGCTCAGGTTGACGACAAGCTGTTCTTCGACATGGTAAAGAAAGTCGTTGAACTCAATGCCGACTTCATTCCTCCGTACGGAACTGGCGCTTCGTTGTATATCCGTCCGTTGCTCTACGGTTCGGGCGCAAAGGTTGGCGTTCATCCTGCCGACGAATACACATTCCTCATCTTCGTTACACCAGTTGGTCCTTACTTCAAGGAAGGTTTCAACCCTGTAAAGATCGCTATCATCAGGGATTCGGACCGCGCTGCTCCACTTGGAACAGGTACAATGAAGGTCGGTGGCAACTACGCTGCTAGCTTCCGTGGTCTCGAAAAGGCTCACGAAGCAGGTTACGGCTCACCTATGTACTTGGATTGCCGCGAAAAGAAGTACATCGACGAAATCGGTGCAGCAAACTTCTTCGCAATCAAGGACAACACCTATATCACGCCAAAATCGACTTCGATACTTCCGTCAATCACCAACAAGAGCCTCGAAGAGGTTGCCAAGTACATTGGCTTGAAGGTTGAAAGACGTCCAGTTGACGTTGCCGAACTTCCTACTTTCGAAGAAGCTGGCGCATGCGGAACAGCAGCCGTTATTTCTCCAATTGGCGAAATCGTTGACATCGACGAAAACAAGCACTACGTTTACTGCCCCGACGGAAAACCAGGCAAGTGGTCAACCAAGATGTACGAAACACTCGTCGGAATACAGTACGGAGATATCGCAGACCCATTTGGTTGGATAACAATACTTGAAAACATTTAACCAATTGAAAAACAACAAAAAAAGGCATCATACGATGCCTTTTTTTTATAATCTTCATAAACTGAGTTTCAGCCAAAACGGGAAAATTTTTCATTTTTGGCTAAAACTCAGACTAAAATAAATATATGCACAAAGGAACGTATATGGTGTGCCACAACGCTACTACATTGAATATGTCTACCGGAAATATTACTTTACCAGTCCCAATTCACGGCCCTTTTCGACCATAAATTTGTGTGCTTTTTCGTAATCGTTGGGAATTACGCCATCGAGAATAGCCTCGCGCACAGCATTTTTTATCTCTCCTACCAACTTTGATGGCTCTATGCCAAAGTATTCCATAATCTCCTCACCGGTAATCGGCGGTTGGAAATTGCGCAGCGAATCTCGTTCTTCGACCTCTACAATCTTCTGGCGCACAAGCTTGAAATTCTCGAGGAACTGCGCCACCTTCTTCTCGTTGCGCGAAGTAATATCCGACTCGCAGAGCGTCATCAACGCTTCGATGTCGTCGCCGGCATCAACAATAAGACGACGTATTGCCGAATCGGTGACAATGTCCTCGACCAAAGCAATGGGACGCATGTGCAAATCGACCATTTTCTGAACGAATTTCATCTTTTCGTTGAGCGGCAAATGCATGCGCGTAAAAATCTTCGGCACCATGTTTGCACCAACGGTATTGTGAGAATAGAAGGTCCAGCCGGTACCTTCTACAAATCGTTTTGTCTTCAACTTGCCGATATCGTGAAGCAGTGCCGCCCAGCGCAGCCAGAGGTCATCACTTTTTTCGGCCACATTGTCCACCACCTGAATGGTATGCAGGAAAATATCCTTGTGGGCAAGTCCTTCTTGCACCGTCACACCCGAAAGCTGATACAACTCAGGGAAAATAATCTCAAGCAGTCCGGTTTCAAACAATAGCTTCAAGCCAATCGACGGCTTTTTGCTTTCGAGAATCTTGTTGAGTTCGGTATGTATGCGTTCCTGGGTAATTATTTTGATTCTCTCACGGTTATCGTGAATTGCGGCGAGGCATTCGGGGTGTATCTGAAAATCGAGTTGCGATGCAAAGCGAATAGCACGGAGCATACGCAACGGATCATCCGAGAATGTTATCGACGGCTCGAGCGGAGTTCTGATGGTACGGAAATACAGGTCTTCAAGTCCGTCAAACGGGTCTACCAGTTCGCCGAAATTGCGCTTGTTAAGGCTTATAGCCAGAGCATTTATGGTAAAATCGCGACGCTTCTGGTCGTCCTCAATGCTTCCGCGCTCAACAATCGGGTTGCGGCTGTCGAAATTGTACGATTCCTTGCGTGCACCTACAAACTCCAGTTCCGTTCCATTGTAAACAAACATCGCAGTACCGTATGTCTTGAAAATGCTTACTTTCCTCACTTTCAGATGCTTTGCAAGCTTGCGGGCAAAATCAACGCCATCGCCGTCGACAACAATGTCGATGTCGTTTTTCTTTGGTCGCTTCAAAAAACGGTCACGCACATACCCGCCAACAACGAACACGTCAACGTTTTCGTTCTCAGCGACTTTCGACACTTCCGCAAAAATTTTGTCGGACACAAACTCTATGTACTTGCCGTTTTCCAAGATTCCGAATTTTAGACTGCAAAGGTACGAAAATAAAAAGACATCGTTGTATGGCAATCGCAAAAAAGCATTACCTTTGCAATTTTAATGACACTTCAAGATTTGATATGAAACCAATAGTAAAAAACGCTCTGACTCACACAGGAATAGTGATAATATTCCTTTTGATTTCAATTCTGTTTTTCGACAAACTTGTAACAACCAACAAGATTCTCAATCAGGGTGACGACCGCAACTGGCAGGGAATGGTCAAGGAACAGAAAGATTTTCTTAAGGAAACAGGAACATACACACATTGGAACAGTGCAATGTTCAGCGGAATGCCAACCTATCAGATAACCAACAAGCCACAAGACTCGATTTTTAGGGCAAAAGACATATTGGATTTGGACTGGCTTGGACTTTCGAAAAACATAGGTATCATATTCCTATACCTTATCGGATTTTATATATGTCTTGTTGCATTAGGAGTAAATCCGTGGCTAAGCCTCATCGGGGCATTGGCATTCGGACTTGGAAGCTACAATATCATAATAATAGAAGCTGGACACCTGTCGAAAGCTTGGGCATTGGCTATGGTTGCACCTATATTCAGCGGCATAATACTGACACTCAAGAAGAAATACGTATGGGGCGGAATACTTTTCACCTTCGCTCTCGGCTTCCAAATCGGTTTCAACCATCTGCAAATCACATACTACACACTATTATCGGTAATAATACTCGGACTAGTTTATCTTATCTACGCCATAAAGGACAAAACTTTCAAGCAGTTTGGAACCGCAATATGTATACTTGTAGCTGGTGCAATCTTTGCCGTAGGCGGCAATGCACGATTGCTGATGACTAGCTACGAATATTCTAAATATACTATGCGTGGCGGTTCGGAAATAACAGTTACCCCTGAATCGCTATCGGGCGACATCGAACACTCGCAGGACAAGAACAAGGCAGGACTAAACAAGGACTACGCCTTTGCATGGAGCTACGGGATAAGCGAAACCTACACCTTGCTTGTCCCAGGCAGTTTTGGTGGCGGTTCGAACGAACCAGTTGACAAATCGTCGGAAACATACAAGAATTTCAGGATCAAGAATGCACCGCTATACTGGGGCGACCAGCCATTCACTTCTGGACCTGTTTATTTCGGAGCAATAATAGTTTTCCTATTTATTCTCGGACTTTTTGTTGTGAAAGGTCCTGAACGCTGGTGGCTACTTGGAATAACAATAATGGCAATAATTCTTTCGTGGGGCAAAAACCTTATGGGTATCAACGGATTCCTTTTCGACTATCTGCCAGGATACAACAAGTTCCGTACTCCATCGATGAGCCTTGTGATAGCAAATGTGGCAATGGTGATGATGGCTATCCTCGCACTGAAAAACATCTTCGACAACGAATTTGATACGAAAAAGTTGAAAATTGCTCTTTATGCCTCAACTGGCATAACCTGCGGACTTATCCTCATCGTCCTAATTATGTCGGGATCGTTCTCGTTTGCAGGTGCTGTTGACGAACAAATGGCAGGACAATACGGAGACGGATGGCCAAAAATCCAGGAAATATTCATAACCGACAGACAAGCACTATTTACTGCTGACTCATGGCGCTCGATAATACTCATTCTGCTCTCGGCTGCGACATTGTACTTTGCTATAAGCTTCAAGGAAAAGAAGCAGAAAGTCACCTTTGCCGTAACCACAGCAATTATCGCATTGCTCGTAGTATTCGACCTTTGGAGCGTTGACCGCCGCTATCTCAACGACGACAGCTATATGTCGAAGAAAGAAGCTCAACTAACACCTACAAAAGACGACAATACTATAGACCAGTACGCCGAACGATTTGGCGACAAGGACTACCGCATAATGAACCTCACCACCAGCACATTCAACGATGCTAAAAGCTCGGCATTCCACCACTCTATTGGCGGATACCATGGCGCTAAACTGCGTCGTTACCAGGACCTCATCGACTTTTATATGACACGCGAACTGAACATGAATGTGCTCAATATGCTTAACACTCGATATTTCATTGTTCCCGACCAGCAAGGTTCGAGTATGGTACAACGCAATCCTGCCGCCCTCGGAAGTGCATGGTTTGTTGATGGTTGCCAACTTGTCGATGATGCAAATGCCGAAATTCTTGCACTCAACGAGTTCAATCCTGCCGACACGGCAATTATCGACAAACGCTTCGCAAGCTATGTGGAAGGTAAAGACTTATCGCGCGACTCGACATCGGTCATTGAGATGACACACCAGAAACCGTACAACCCCGATTACCTGATTTACAGCACATACACCGACAAGGAACAGCTGGCGGTATTCTCAGAAATATATTACGCTCCCGATTGGAAGGCATACATCGACGGACAGCCAGCCGAATATTTCCGTGCCAACTACATACTCAGGGCAATGGTTATCCCTGCTGGTCAGCACAAGATTGAATTCACCAACGAGGCTCCTATGATAAAAGTATGGGACATTGTATCGATAGCATTCTCGGTACTGCTCGCAATTCTTGTCGCTGGTGCTATATATTTGAAATACAAGAAAGAAAAATCGCAAAAGGTTGCCGACAAAGCATAAAATGAAATGATTTCAGTAATCGTCTGCACATACAACCGCGACAAGTACCTGTACAAGGCTCTGTCGCACATTGCCAGCAACGACTACCCTGCAGACGACTATGAAATCGTTCTCGTCAACAACAACAGTACCGACAACACATTAGCCGAAGCAGAACGGTTCAAACTCGCCTACCCGAATATAAACATAACTATTGTAACCGAACAGCAAAACGGACTTTCGTTTGCCCGTAACAGAGGAATCGAAGAAAGCAAAGGAGATTTCCTTGTCTTTCTCGACGACGACACTGCTGTCGGCAGCAACTATCTGCACAACATAAGCAAAAACTTAGCAAAACATCCAGACGCCATTGCATTTGGGGGAAAAGTAGTCCCGATATTCGAGACAGGAATACCCAAATGGGTATCATGCTGGACAATGCCTTTGTTCGCCGTTACCGACAAAGGAGAAGGAACGTTAGCCTTCAAGGGCCAGTCGTATCCTGTAGGAGCAAATATGGGTGTAAAGCGCTCCGCATTTGAGAAATACGGAACATTCGACACGCAACTCGGCAGAAAACGTGATATGCTTTTAGGCGGAGAGGAAAAGGACTTTTTCTATCGTCTGAAAGCCGACAAACAGAAAATATATTATTTTGGCAACATTAGTGTTGAACATTTAATACCCGAAACACGAACCACAAGCGACTACATAAAAAGCATAGGTATAGGAATCGGCCTAAGTGAACGCATTAGAATCAGGAAACAGAATTCTATACAACGTTCAATCAAGGTATTATGGGAAATTACGAAAACCTGCGCTTCAACACTCCTTTGGTTATACTATGCCATAAGCTTCAGACCGTCGAAAGGCAATGCAATTATGATTCTTCGGAAAAATGTAGTTGTGGGAGTTACGAAAAGACAGGAATCCTAATTATTTCAGTTTTTCAGCCAACACAAAAGCATCGTGCATATTGTCTTCGAGCGAACAATACTTCCATTCACCGTAACGTCCGATAGAATAAACGCCACAACTATTCAAGAAGTCCATCTTTGCCCTCTTGTCGGTTTCCGACTGCTGCGTTATGTGAACATACGCAGGATTCATCGTTATGCACTCGTAATCGACAACTTGTTCACCAGCAACTATTCCGACTTTCTTCAAATCGACAAGTACACGCTGGTACAATGATTTCTCGTCAACTTCTTCGTTATGGGCAAAACCGACCTCCACGTACAACGACATTTTGTCAAGACCTATGATATTATCATAGAAACCAACGCGATAGAAGACTATGTCCTTGTCTGGGAAATATATCCAGTTGTTTTTCTTATCTGTTCCCTTCTTGTCGAAACCAATATTAAACACTACAACCTTGTTGTACGAATACACATTTCTGTCGTATGGCACCTGTGCCATATCGAGCAAACAAGGGAACGGGACAGTCGAAATCAAATTGTCGTAGCAAATTGTACGCTTATCGGTCGTTGCAACCTTATTCTTTAAATCAACGGAAACCAATCGCTCGTTCAGGGCAATCTTATCAGCATCTACCCTAGCGGCTACAGATTCTACAACCTTTATTACACCTCGTTTTGGATATAGGAAAAATGAATTATACGATTGATTTCTCGAATTACGGAAATTAAGAATTATCTGCTCCTTGTCGGCGTATGGGAAGAAGCGTCCCATTGCATCTACATCTAGGCTATTAAGGTCGGTCGCATACAACTTTTCGTTGTAGGGAATCAGGAATTTCTCGGAAATTGACTTTCCGAACTTTGCATACAACATATCCTTGAACGATTTGGCTTCATCGCCACGCTTTACTGCAAAAAGATCGTACAAGCAGTCGATAAACTCCTCCTTTTCGAGCTGATGGATATTCATTTGGAACGGATAATCCACAAGGCGACCCTTATAATATATTTGCGTATGCTTATACACATCCAAAACATCGTCCTTAGACAATTTTTCCATCACATAATCCCTTATTTCAGGATGTTGGAAATGGAAGAAATGTCCAGAATAGTCCCATACATAGTCGCCAGAATAATGCGTTCGACAGTATCCGCCTATCTCACTTTCCTTTTCTACGATAATATAATCGTTTGATGTTCTAGCCGCGTATGTAAGTCCGGTTATTCCCGCTCCAATTATTAAATCCATTTTCTTTTGCTATTAAACAACATACTCCTTGCGCTTCGAATAAGACTTTATGAACTTTACTGCCGAACGAGGGAAAGTTCTGATAAATGCCATAAGTGCACGCAACTTGAAATTTGCCCGATAAAACCGATTCGACTTGTAGTCTGGAATCAGCTTCAGCAATTCGCTGTATATCGAAGCGATTGTTTCCTGGTTTGGCTCCGTCGAATTTGTCACATAATTGAACACCGTAGAAAGATAACCTTTCTTGATATACATGAAATCGACTTCTTGTTTGAATTTGTCGTAAACTCCATTTTGCTTCGAAAATGCAAGCAACTTGTTGAAAACAGCCAGTCGTTTCTGGTATTTGGTGCTGTCCTTTGTAGTACATACCGAGCCAGGACGAATAAGATACAAATAAAACGGTTCGTCAACATAAGAAATTGACCTTGCCAGCATAAGCACGCATGAAACGAAATAGCTGTCGTCGGCACTCCGTTCCTCTGGGAAACGAATGTTGTACTGGTCAATCAGCGATTTCCTGTATATGAGAGAAGTAAACTGCGATACATAGTGGGTAAGGAAATACGAACGTTTTTCGTCGGAAATTGCCCCATTTCCAATAAACGGATTCTTCAAAATATCGCCACGATGTCCATCGGGATAAACCTTCTGCATCTGGCAGCAGCACAAGTCGCTGTCGTATTTCTTTGCCTCGGCGTACATTCTCTCGAACATATCCTCCTCAATCCAGTCGTCGCTATCGACAAAAGCAATGTACTCGCCTTTAGCGTGAGGAATTGCAAAATTGCGAGCCATTCCAGCACCCAAGTTGTGCTCGGGCTTAAGGAATACAAACTGTTCCCGGCGCGGACTATCGGCAATCATATTCTGCACAAGTTCTATGCTGTTGTCGGGACCATGATCGTCAACAAAAATGAACTCAATATCGTCCAATGTCTGCGCCAGCAACGATGCAGTACATTTTTCGATGTACTGAGCAACGCCGTAAACGGGAAGTATTACTGAGACCTTTACCATATAAACATTAAAAACACAAAAATACAAAAAAAGCTGTTACGCCGAAATCAAAATTCAGAACCTAATATGGTATTCTCTATGATTTGCAGAATTTTCTGCGAAGGTAGCATTCCATCCTTTGGCTTAAGGTAATTATCATAAAATTGCTGTCTTTCTACCTTCATTGAATCATTTCCTCCGACAACGACCTCATGTAAAAAACGATCAATGTCATCGACTGTATGTCCATGATAATGACAATTGAAAGCTTTTATACCAAAATCGTTAAATTTTTCAGACATGTCCTCAGTCTTGCACAAATACATTACCGGATTCTGCGTAAACAAATATTCTATTGTAAAAGAACCGCAATCATGAATCAAGGCATCGGAAGTAAGGAAAATATCGACATAGCCATCGCTGACCAATTGTGTATTTCCAAGACTCTCCCACCTACGATAATATTCCTCAGTTTTTTCATTTCCCCAAATCTGCTGCAACTTGAATTTTAACAGCTGATGCGGCTTAAATACGAACTGTATGTCATCGGCATATTTTTCGGCAAGCGCAAGTATAGCCTCACCGTTCTCCATAAATGTGGCATTGTTGTCAAAATCTACAGAATGATGAGGTGCGTATATAACTCTCTTCTTAGGCTTTGGCTGCGGTTTCCAATAGTCAACAGCATTTTCTTTGCTCAGAAACACCTCGGTTTCTGGGTAACCGCTCACGACAGCATTTGCAGCCTTGTTTCGCGAATACTTAAATGCCAAATCCTTATGAATGGGAGTTTCCAAAAAATAGAGTCCTACCAGATTATTAAAAATAAGATAATAATTTGTCCTGTAATAAGTAAGAGACGTAAACGCGTATGGCAAATAACAAGTCAACGTATCCTTGAAATTGTAAATGAAATTCTGTGGTAGCGTATCTTTGTAAGGAGCAGTAAAGAAAACTATATCGGGATGATATTTCTTTTTCACGTCGAGCCATTTACCCGTATTATCATCATAAGGGACAACGTATTCGTATCCTCGACTCTCTACAAACAGCCGTGTCCGCTCAAGCACCTGTTGCATCTCGTCCTTATCAAAGCCTTTATACTGCGAATAGAGTGTAATAACAATATATGGATGATAGTGCGGATCTTTACGCATGGCTTCAAACAAGGCATCGTGCTTCCACATACCCGGAATTGACAAGAAAAAAGCCACATCAAGGCATTCCTTGCCTTGCAGCTTACGCGCTGCTTTCAACTGGGCATCACGGAACTTCTTGATATACCATTTTGTAACAGGCTTAAAATGATTGCGAAGCAAATCCTTATATGCCCACAACAAACGCAATTGATATATAAAAGATTTGTCTATTGACTTCATTTCATTTTTACATTATTGCCTTCATACATATTCATGAAACGCTCGACACACCACAATTGCCATTTCTGGTTTCCAGTAAATTTTGACATGTCGAGATTTTCCAGAAACTCATCACGATGCGGACCTTCCCAATTCTCAAAATATTTATCCACAGGACGTGGCATAGGATTTTTGTCGGGGATTTGAACACCTGGATACCTTTTTGCCATCAATTCGCGTATAAGGTACTTAGATTCTCCGTTACGTATTCGTTTCAAATCAATTGGAACGGACATTTTCAGATGCGAATATGGATCATAATATGGCATACCGGCAACACTAAAAGCATTATAATACGAATTATAACTCTCCAGTGTCATAAGTCCTTGCATAAAGCCCCAAAAATCGATCTTATTATCTGGAAGCCTAAATGGCTCAAATGGATATGCCATATCTACAGGATTTTTGAGCACGTCATTGGGATTTATCGAATAATAACGCGCAACAAATTCGTCAAAATCCCAGTCCCTCGAAAGCAACATGTCCATTCCGCCGAAAACATAATCGCTACCATCTCCTATAAAAAGGATTTCGACACCATCATTTTTTGCCTGCAAGGCAGCCTGAAGTATTTGCGGTTCGATGGAGTGGACTGGGGCACACTTTGCCTTCATGCAAGCATCGACATGCCTTTCAACAGTTTCCCATGAAATTTCTACATAGTGAAGGTTAAGATGGTAATAATTCGCAAAATACTCCGCTCTTGAAAGCTCTTCCTTTTGAAAATCGCCCCCTAAGAACCGGAACGTATATGCCTCTCCTCCATTCATGTACGAGGCTACTATTGCACTGTCCATACCTCCCGAAAGCAGGATTCCCTTTTTCTTGCCTTCGAACTGTCTAAGCTGTTCTTCTATCGACGCTCCTATTTCGTCGGCACTTCCAACCAAAATTCTTTCGCTATCAGGCAACAGACTTATATTCCTGTGATGCATTCCTGGATAAAAGTCCATATCATCGCGCTCAATAAAGCGAAATGCCAGATACGAACTGATACAATAATCTTTATTTACCATATTATATTTCTAATTCCCTTATTTCTTTCCGTGGGGAACAAATTATTCGTTTAAATTCAGCCACCGCTCAAGGCACCACATCTGCCATTTTTGATTACCTGTGAACTTATTCATATCCAGATTATCTATAAACTCCTTACGGCGAGGGCCTTCCCAATTTTCAAAATACTTATCCACAGGCCTAGGCATAGGATTCTTGTCGGGCACAGGTATCTCGGGATAACGCATACTCATCAGCTCGCGAATAAGATATTTAGGCTCGCCATTCCTTATACGATTCAGATCCAACGGTTCCGCCATCTTCAATCGCGCATACGGATCGTAATACGGCATATTTGCCACAGAAAATGCATTCCAATACGAACTCGAACTTTCTATTGAAAAAACATCGTCCATGAACGTCAGAAAATCAATTTTACCACCATTCATACGATATCGTTCGAAAAGATACGACATATCAATTGGATTTCTCAAGACATCTTTGGGATTGGTAAACATATAGCGATTCATAAATGCATCCAAATCCCAATCCTTCGAAAGAAGTTTGTCCATTCCGCCGAAAACCAGATCGCTGCTTTCGCCCACAAACATTATTTCAACACCATCATTTTTTGCTTGCAAGGCTGCCTGAAGTATTTGCGGTTCGATGGAATGTACTGGAGCGCATTTCGACTTCATGCAGGCATCCACATTATTAAGCACAGTATCCCATGAGATATCAACATAATGCAAAGTAAGATTGTAATACTTTGCAAAGTATTCTGCGCGAGACAATTCCTCCTTTTGAAAATTGCCACCCAAAAATCTAAAAGTATATGCGTTGCCTCCGTTCATATACGATGCCACAATCGCACTATCCATCCCCCCTGAAAGCAAAATGCCTTTTTTCTTTCCATCAAACTGACGCATCTGAGAATCGATAGCCTCTCCTATTTCGTCAGCAGTTTTAACATATGTCTTTTGACTATCGGGAATAGGACTAATATTCCTGTGGTGCATTCCTTCATAAAAATCCTTATCCGCATCTTCAATATAGCGGAAAGCCATATATGAACTCGAACAATAATCCTTGTCTACCATAATTATTTATCCTCATTATTTATCTTGAGAGCCTTTTTTGCCGATTCGTCGGTCCAACCACGGACTTGCTGTAATGTATGCGTTATTTTTGTTGAAGAAATACCTTTGGTGTATGGGAAATAAACTATTCTGATTCCTTCCTTCTTGAATTTCTTCTCATATTCTTTCCATTTGTCGGTTCCGTACCAATCATCACCTACAAACAATACTTTTGCACCAAGTTTTTTGCACGCAGTAAGTTTGTCCATATCATATTGAGGAACGGCAGCATCCACATAGCGGCAACTGCGCACAATCTCAATCCTGTCTTCAAACGGAATCATTGCCTTTTTGCCTTTGTATGCAACCAAATCGTCAACTGTAACACCAACAATCAACTTATCGCACATACCTTTTGCATTCTTCAAAAGATTCAGATGCCCAATATGGAACAAATCATAAACACCTGTTGTATAGCCAATTACAGGCTTTTCGTCAGGATCAGTACCATTATTACCACAAATCTGCGGACAAGTGGACTTTTTCAAACTCTTCACCTCACTTCGAAGGCTTTTGTATGCATCAAAAATCTCACCCTTTGTATTTTTCAATGTAATCATAATCTGCAAATCTTATAAAAATAACTTGCAAAGTTAATAAAGTTATGCAGAATAAACAAATCGGTTCGAAAATATCCACAATTATTACCTCAACAGCCTATTCATGAACCGAAAAAAGAAGAAAAACACCTGATTTGGGCTGGTTTCAGAATTTGGTCATTCTAATAATAAGGTTCTCCAGCAAGCTCAAATCCTTTGGATAAGTTACCTTTATATTCGAATCTTCGCCATCTACAATGAAAATCTTCTCTTCGGGAAGATAACGCGAAACCACACCACAATCGTCGGTAGCGACAAAATTCGGGTCAGCAAGAGCAAATTTATATGCTTGTGCAATTGTTTCATAGCCAAATGCTTGCGGTGTCTGCTGACAACGCAAGAGCGAACGCTGCAAAATTTCGCTAATCATACGTCCCGATTCGTCAACCTTTACAATTGTGTCGGTTGCAGGCACAGCTACAGCAACTGCGTTATGGCTTTCGAGTGCCGTAACCACATCCGAAATCATCCTCTGCGAAACCATCGGACGCACGGCATCGTGGAAAATAAGGTTGCAATCAAAATCTTCGTAAGCCCGAATCGCCGACATGCTCGAATCGGAACGCTCGTTGCCTCCATTTAAAATATGCTTCAGTTTCGACCACGAATTTGCTGCTGCAATTTCTTCCATCAGTGAGACAAAATCTTTGTTCACAACCACAGCAATCTCGTCAATACCAGTATTTTTCTCAAACGCGTCAATAGAATACTCAATTATTCGCCGTCCACCTACCGACAAAAACTGCTTGGGCAAATCGCCACCAATCCTGCGACCGCTTCCACCAGCCAAAACTACCGCTACATTCTTCCTTTTCATCGCCTACTCAATACTTACAACCTTAAACTCTGTACGGCGGTTCTGGGCACGGCCTTCCTCGGTGTCGTTGGTGGCAATAGGAATCGAAAAGTCGTAACCGCTGTACGACAGTCTCTCCTTCGCAATTCCCTGCGACACAAGGTAATTGTAAACCGACTTTGCACGATTCTCAGACAAGGTCTTGTTGTATGCCTTGGTGCCAACATTGTCGGTATGACCACCGATTTCTATCTTCATCTTCGGGTTTGCGTTCATGTATTCCACAACCTTTCCCAACTCGGTGTATGAATCGGGAAGCAAGTCGTAGCTGTCGGTCTTGAAGAAGATGTTTTTCAGAACCACCGTCACGCCTTTTTCTATGGGTTGCAGCGGAATATTCATGATGTACGGTTCCTCGGGATGCTCGAGGTTGGTGAGCGAAAAGTTCTCGGAATAGAACAAATAGCCCTCGCGCGAAACGTTGAAGGCATAGTCCTTGTCGATAGGCAGGCAGACCATATATTCGCCGTCATTGTCGCCCGAAAACATATCTACCACTTTCTCACCGCTCTCAATGTCAAGCATTTCGCATTTTGCCTTGAGCCTTTCGTTGGTCTTCGAATCGTAGATGTAACCTTTTACATAAGTAACTGTAACAGGCTTAACCTCGGGCGGCAATTCAAATCCGTAAATATCCAAGTCACGCTTGGTGCTCGACGACGAAAACATTGCAAGGTCGCCCTTTGCATTTACAATCAAGCTTCTCTCCTCGCCCAACGTATTTATCGGATAACCAAGGTTTTTCGGCTTCGACCAAGTTTTGCCTTCATCTTCGGTCTTAGCGACAAACAAGTCGTAGCTACCAAGTCCGGGATGTCCCTTCGAGGCAAAATACAAGGTCTTGCAGTCGGGATGTATGAACGGGGAAATATCCTCGTATTGTGTATTTATCTTTCCGCCAAGGTTTTCGGCAGGTTTCTTGGCATTGCCCTTACTGTCGATTTCTACGCGCCAAATGTCGGTCTTGCCGAAGCCTCCCGAACGCGACGATGAGAAATACAAGTATTTTCCGTCCGACGACAGCGACGGATTGCTCTCCCAAAATTCGGTATTCACCGAACGAAGATTCTGCGGTTGCGACCACTGCTTGCCTTCCCAGAACATTATGTACAAGTCGCAGCTTCCCTTTCCGTCGGGACGGTTGCAAGCCGTTATCACACAAGTCTTTCCATCTGCCGAAATACATTGTGCACCTTCGTTGAGCTCGGTGTTGAGTCTTCCCGGAAGCGGTGCTCCCGAATCGTACTTGCCAG
>CADARW010000021.1 GCA_902790405.1 uncultured Bacteroidia bacterium | reverse complement strand
AGGCATTATCTGACTCCTGTCCCGTTAGGGACAATGCTTCGGTAGGATAAAATCCGACCGAATGAGGCGTGCCGTCAGGTACGCAGCTAGTCAACAGTTTTGCAGTATTGAGACAGATATTCCAAGCATAGCGTTTGAGCGGCTTCGCCGTTTCTGAGACGCAAAGAATTGTGCCTGTACAAACGGCTGTCAGCCTTCAAGCCTTCAAGCCTTTTAGCCTTCAAGCCTTTTAGCCTGTCAGCCTGTTCGCCTGTCAGCCTTTTTCTCCCATTAAAATTAAACATCCATTGTCGATTATCAATTAAAATATTAATTTTGCGCCTCAATTTATATTAGGATAACTATGTACGAATATATCAAAGGCAATGTGGTGGAGCTCAATCCTGCATACGCAGTTGTGGAGGCTGGGGGCATAGGCTACTTTGTCAATATAAGCCTTACTTCGTATTCGGCTTTAACGCAGGGAGCACAGGCACAACTATTTCTGCATCAGGTAGTTCGCGAAGATGCTCATCTGTTGTTTGGCTTTGTCACCAAGGTGGAGCGCGAACTTTTCCGCCTTCTGATTTCGGTAAACGGAGTAGGACCAAATACTGCTCGTCTGATATTGTCGTCGCTTACACCGCAAGACCTTACAAACGCAATACTCAGCGAGAATCTGGTAAAGTTGAAAGGTGTGAAGGGCATCGGAGCAAAGACTGCGCAGCGTATTATTCTTGACCTCAAGGATAAGCTGAATACATCGGGTGAATTCGATAGTGCAGAAATTTTTGCTGCTTCGGACAATACAATCAAGAAAGATGCGTTATTAACCTTAACCACCCTTGGCTTTGCGAAGGCAGCGGTAGAAAAAGTGCTTGACAAGGTGTTGAAAGAAAAGCCAGATGCTTCTCTCGAGACAGTTATCAAGTTGGCGTTGAATTATTTGTAGAATTTGTATCTTGTTCGGTAGGATATTAAAATATACGTTTGTCGGTGGGCTTATGGCTGCGATGATGGTCGTAGCCTTTGTGCCGTCTAATGCTAAGAATGGCAGTAGGGGGCATTATCCGTCGTTGCAGAAGTTTGCCGAACAGCCTGGTCCCGACGACGATACCACCAAGAACGAGGGCAATGCAAAGTTCCCCTTACCAAAGCAAAATGTAAATCCGTCCGACAATACCGACAACAGCCCTCTCTATGGCTCCGATCCGTCGAATGTAAGCACATCCGTCGAGTACGATCCCGAAACCGATAGCTACAACTTCCAGAAGAACGTTGATGGAATGCCGATAGGTACACCTTATAGCATGCCGTTCGACGACTATGTGAACTACAACTTCGAGAAGGCAATGAACTCGTACTGGCACCAGCGTGCAAAGAAAAACCGCGAGCAGAACCAGGAGTTGAATACCAACTTGATTCCCCATCTCGAAGTCGGCGGTGAAATTTTCGACCGCATTTTCGGTGGCAACGTCATCGACATTAAGCCGCAAGGTTCGGCCGAACTTACTCTCGGTCTTGAGTACAGTCGAACCGACAATCCGGCACTCGATGCCAAGCAGCAACGTCAGATAAACCTCGATTTTGACGAGAAAATCCAGATGAATGTTGTAGGACAGGTAGGTACAAAACTGAAAGTCAATATTTCGTATGACACCGAGGCGTCGTTCGATTTCGAAAACAACGTGAAGCTTGAATATACTGGCGACGACGACGAAATAATACAGAAGATAGAAGCTGGTAACGTATCGTTACCGCTCACCGGAACACTTATTCAGGGAAGCCAGAGCCTTTTCGGTGTAAAGACGGAACTAAAGTTCGGAAAACTTACCCTTACAGGTTTGTTGTCGCAAAAGAAAAGTGAGACTTCTACAATAAACGTTGAAGGCGGAAGCACGACTAAGGAATTTGAAATCAAGGCCGACAACTACGAAGAAAACAAACACTTCTTCTTGTCGCACTACTTCAAGGAGAACTACGACCGCTCTATGGCAAACCTGCCTGTAATTACGAGCGGTATTACAATAAACCGTGTAGAGGTATGGGTTACCAATAAGACAGGAAACTATACCGATGCACGTAATATTGTAGCTCTCGTCGACCTTGGCGAATCGAACAGCAACGACATTCAGTCGTTGTATGTAGGAAATTCATTCACCAATTTTACGACTTATCCACCTGCCAACAATATCAATATTCTGGGTAACATAGCAGAGGATTATCCCGACATTAGGGATATAAACATGGTAAGCAGCGTATTGCAGAACTTGCAGATGTCAGGAGGTACGGATTTCGAGAAGATTGAATCTGCACGTCTGTTGAGTTCTTCGGAATACACCTTGAATTCGCAGTTAGGTTACATATCGCTCAACAGCAAGCTTAATGCCGACCAGGTTTTGGCTGTTGCTTACGAATATACAGTTGGCGGCGAAGTATATACCGTGGGCGAGTTTTCCAATTCGGCAATAGCCGCCCCGCAGACATTGGTGGTAAAACTTCTTAAGAGTTCGTCGTTTACACCGAGCAAAAAGAACTGGGACCTCATGATGAAAAACATGTATAACATCGGAGCTTACCAGATAACTCGCGACGACTTTACTCTCGACATTCTTTATACCAACGACAAGACAGGTACCGACCTTACGTATATTCCGGCAGGTGCTATCGACAGCATTCAGTTGCTTCACGTGATGGGCCTCGATAATCTCAACAGCCAGAACGACCCGTATCCCGATGGAATGTTCGACTACGTTGAGAATTTTACCATTAGTTCGTCGGGCGGACGAATTATTTTCCCTGTGCGTGAGCCTTTCGGTTCGTATCTGTACGATAAAATCACCGAAGGTAATAGTTCGCTTGCCAATGTTGCCAGCGACTATGTGTTTACCGAGTTGTACGACAGTACAAAGAGCAAAGCGCAGCAGTTGGCCGAGAAGAACAAGTTCAAGCTGAAAGGACGCTACAAGTCGAATAGCAGCAGCGAAATATCGCTCAACGCAATCAACGTGCCGCAGGGTAGTGTTTCTGTTACTGCAGGATCTACTTTGCTGGTCGAAAATGTCGATTATACAGTCGATTATAACCTCGGTAGGGTAAAAATTTTGAATCAGGGCATTCTGGAGGCTGGAACCCCAATCTCGATTAACCTTGAGAGCAATTCGGTAGGAACCATGCAGACAAAAGTGCTTACAGGATTGCACGCAAACTACGATTTTTCAAACAACTTCAACATAGGCGCAACAATATTGCATTTGAAGGAAAAACCAATGACCCCTAAGGTTAATATTGGCGAGGAACCGCTGTCGAATACCATCTGGGGAGCAAACATGTCGTATCGAACCGATGTCCCCTTCCTTACCAAGGCAATTGATTTCCTGCCATTGTTGCAGACCAAGGAAATGTCGACCATAACTTTCAATGCCGAGTTTGCACAACTCATTCCTGGACATTCGAATGCAATAGGCAAGGAGGGTGCAGCTTACATCGACGATTTCGAAAGTTCGAAGATTACCAACGACGTAAAGAGCTTCATGAGCTGGTCGCTTGCAAGCACGCCTACCGATTCGCTGCTGTTCCCCGAAAGTTCGCTGATAAACAATCTGAATTATGGAAAGAACAGAGGTTTGCTGTCGTGGTTTGTTGTCGACCAGACTTTGCACGAGAGCAATTCTCCATTGAGTCTCGAGGACAGGTCGAGCCATTATACACGTCTTGTTTACGAAAAGGAACTTTTCCCGAATCGTGACAGCGAGACTGCCAATATTCCAAAGAATCTGGCTCCGCTCAACATGGTGTTCTATCCTAACGAAAAAGGTCCTTACAACTACGATGTGGAAGGTATGGATGCGACAGGACATCTCGAGAATCCACGCAAACGTTGGGCAGGTATCCAGCGTCAGCTTACAACAACCGACTTTGAGGATGCAAACATCGAATACATCGAGTTCTGGATGATGGACCCGTTTGTCGAGGATTCGACCAACCCTGGCGGTGACTTGTACTTTAACCTCGGCGATGTAAGCGAGGATATCCTTAAGGATGGGCGTAAGTCGTTTGAGCAAGGTCTGCCAGCTCCGTCACTCGAAAATCCGGTTGACACTACGGTTTGGGGTATAGTCCCAAGTTCGCAGGCTCTTGTAAGCGCATTCGACAATTCTGCAGAAATACGTTTTGCTCAGGACGTCGGTTTCGATGGTTTGAATTCCGAAAACGAACAGACTTTCTTCAACGAATACCTTGAGCAGGTAAAAACGATGTTTGGAGAAAATTCCGAAGCCTACCAGATGGCTCTTGCCGACCCGTCGTCGGATAATTTCCATCATTACAAAGGTTCAGACTACGACGAGAAAGGCTTGAACATTCTTCAGAGGTACAAGTACTACAATGGTCTTGAAGGAAACTCCATACCTCGTGAATACCAGACCGAATCGTACATAACAAATGCTACCACTGTTCCCGATGTCGAGGACATTAACCGCGACAATACCTTGAGCGAATCGGAAAACTTCTTCCAGTACCGCGTCAGTATTCGTCCGCAGGACCTTGTTGTCGGTCAGAACTATATTGCCGACAAGACAACGGTAAGTGTAACTCTTGCCAACGATGAAACTTCACATGTAACCTGGTATCAGTTCAAAATTCCTATTTCCGAATACTCGAAGAGGATAGGTTCAATATCCGACTTCAAGTCGATACGTTTCATGCGAATGTTCATGACCAACTTCGATACTACAACATGCTTGCGTTTCGGAACTCTTGACCTTGTTCGCGGCGAATGGCGTAAATACGACGATTCGTTCATGCAGCCAGGCGAATATGTTGTAGAGGAACTCGAAAATACATCGTTCGACGTTTCGGCGGTGAACATCGAGGAGAATGCAAATCGCAGTCCTGTAAACTACATTTTGCCTCCTGGAGTCACCCGTGAACAAAACACCATGAACCCGCAGTTCCAGCAGCTCAACGAGCAGGCAATGACCATCAAGGTCATCGACCTTGCCGACGGTGATGCAAGGGCTGTCTACAAAAATGTTTACCTCGATGTAAGGAAATACTTGAAGATGCAGATGTTTGTCCATGTCGAGTCGCTTGTCGACAAGCCCGAAATCAAGGATGGCGACGTTAGTATCTTCGTAAGGCTAGGTACCGACTACAAGAACAACTACTACGAGTACGAAGTTCCGCTGAAGGTAACGCCTCCAGGTTATTATTCTGGCGATAACGAGGAATCTCCCGACAGATATGTAGTATGGCCGGAGGAGAACGACATCAACATCTTGTTCGAAGACCTTACCAAGGTCAAGGAAAACCGTAACGAACTTATTCGTCTTGGCAACCAGAATGTCGGTCTTACCAAGCTGTATTACGAAATGAACGAGCGCGGTAGGATAAGCGTAATGGGTAATCCTAACCTGTCGAATGTGCAGACCATCATGATTGGTGTGCGCAATCCTAAGCAGGTTACTCTCAATGGCGCCGACGACGGTCAGCCAAAGAGTGCCGAAGTTTGGGTAAACGAGTTGAGGCTTACCAACTTCAACGAGAAAGGCGGCTGGGCAGCTACAGCTCGCGCTACCGCAAAATTGGCTGATTTCGGTACCGTAACACTTTCGGGAACAACCAAGAAGCCAGGCTTCGGTGCTTTGAACTCGACAATCAAGGAACGTCTGACCGAGGAGATTTACCAGTACGATTTCTCGTCGAGCTTCGAATTCGGAAAGTTCTTCCCCGAAAGGTTCAATGTAAGAATCCCGTTGTATGTTGCCGTGTCGGAGAATGTGTCGAATCCAGAGTACGACCCGTTGAGCCCCGACGTGCTTATGAAGAATACTCTCAAGAATCCCGACATACCAAAGGAATACAAGGATAGTATAAAGCACTTGTCGCAGGACTATGTGAAGCGAACCAGCGTAAACCTTACAAATGTGAAGGTAAACGGCAAGCAAGGACAGAAGCCGCATATTTACAACTTGTCGAACTGGTCGCTGAGCTACGGCTACAACAATGTTTTCCAGCGCGACCCCAACACCGTATTCCGCACTAATATTACACATTCGGCTTCTATTTTCTACAACTACAATGCAACGCCTAAGATTGTCGAGCCGTTCAAGAACGTAAAGCTATTCAAGAAGAAGGCCTTCAAGATACTGCACGATTTCAACTTCTACTATCTGCCGTCGCAGTTGTCGTTCCGCACCAACCTCAATCGTCAATATGGCGAAACCCAGATACGAAACGTTTATGATCCATCGTACTCATTGCCAATAAGTGTCATCAAGGACTTCACGCTTATTCGTCAGTACGACTTCAAGTATAACATCACCAAGGCTCTCAAGTTTGAATACACGGCAACCAACAATGCCCGTATCGACGAACCAGAAGGCCGACTTTACAAGGGCGATGCCGATTATGAGCAGAAGATGGATTCCATCTGGAAGAATTTCAAGAAGTTGGGTAGAAATACAAGTTTCTACCAGCAATGGAGTTTGTCGTACACCTTGCCAATTAATAAGATTCCAATCTTCGACTGGATTTCGGCAAGTGTAAGGTACCAGGGTTCGTACAACTGGACTGCCGGTGCGATAACAGCCGATACGTTGAATATCGGTAATACCGTGCAGAATGCAAATACCATGTCGGCAAACACGCAGTTCAACCTTCTTAACCTATACAATAAGGTCAAGTACCTGAAAGAAGTAAATAATAAGTATAGGGGACGAGCTTCGAACAAGAAGAAAGAAGTTGAAACCGTCACATTCGAAGAAAACGTAGGAAAACTTACAGCAGGTAAGAAAAAGACAGTAAACCATAAACTCAAGACAAAGACCGTTTCGATAAAAGTTACCGATGACAAGGGTCGCCCAGTGAAGTCGGAAATAGAGGTAATCGATGAGAACAAGCTTTCGTTTACCGTAGAAAAGGATGTCGAAGGTGCAAAGGTTGTTGTAACAGGCAAGCGTGACAAGAAGGATTCGGTATTCAAGAAGATTGTCGACAATATGCTTGTTGTGCTCATGAGCGTGAAGACAGTTTCGTCCAACTTGAGCGAAACAAACGGTACCTTGTTGCCTGGATACATGGGCAAGACCAAGATAATAGGTATGTCGAAATATACGCCCGACGTGGCCATGTTTGGCGAACAGCCGTCGGTGGTAGCGCCTACATTCCCGTTTGTCATTGGCTGGCAAGTAAAGGATTTCGGCGAATGGGCCTGCGAACACAGCCTTGTTACAAAGGATACTGCAGTAGTTCAGGCATATACTCAGAACCATTCGCGCAACTGGAATTTCCGCGCTTCACTAGAGCCAGTGCGTGACCTTAAGATCGACCTTACCATGATACATAACTATTCCGAGAATAGTACAAAATATTATAGGTACGGCATCGATCCCGAAACAGGCGTAGGTTCGTTCAGAGGACTTAACCCGTCGGTGACAGGTACGTTCTCGATGTCGACAATAACAATAAAGTCGGCTTTCGAGAAGTTCAAGTCCGAAAATTATGTATCGGAGACCTTTGCCAAATTCTCCGAAAACAGAATTATAATTGCAGAGCGCCTAGCTAAGCAGCGTCCTGGATATTCGGCCTCGGATGTTGATGCCGACGGATTCCCGAATGGTTTCGGTAGGACCGCGCAGGATGTTCTGATTCCAGCATTCTTCGCTGCATATACAGGAGCCGATCCCGAAAAAGTAACCTTGAATACAATACCAGGATTGTGGTCGGCACTTCCGCAGTGGCAAATTGTGTACGACGGACTTGGCAAGATTCCGAAGCTCAAGAAGGTTTTCCGTTCGGTAAGCGTAAAGCATTCGTATAGGTCGACTTACAACATAGGTTCGTTCCAGACTCGCTTGTCGAACGAATACGACCCCGACGAAAGTGGTCTTAACCAGATACGCGATGCTCTCGACAATTTCTATTCACGCTATGTTGTAAACGGCATAAGCATAAGCGAACAGTTGAGCCCGTTGATTTCGTTCGACATGATGCTCGTAAACAGCCTTACTGCCAAGGTCGAGATAAGAAAGACTCGTAACCTGACCATGAGTTTCTCGAACAACCAGCTTACCGAAGTCAAGAACAACGAACTTGTAATTGGTGCAGGATACCGTTTCAAGGACGTAGAATTGACTCTCAATGTTGGAGGACGTAAGCGCAACCTTAAGAGCGACCTTAATTTGCGTTTCGATTTCTCGACACGCAAGCAGATTACTATGATAAGGAAACTCGAGGAGTCGCAGGACCAGCCAACAGCAGGAACAATGATGTATACATTTAAACTATCTGTAGATTACGTACTTAGCAATAGATTTAACGTAAGTTTGTTCTACGACCATACAATAAACGATCCTATTGTTGGTACGGCCTTCAAGACTGTGAATGCAAAACTTGGAATTACTCTAAGATTTACTCTTGCTACATGATAAAATAGTATTATTTTTGGCGAACAAAATTTGTATTAACATTAAAATAAATAAAAGATGGCATTTCCAAAAGAATTAAAGTACGCAGAATCACACGAATGGTTGCGCGTAAACGGCGAAGAAGCTTACATTGGTATTACCGATTTCGCAGTATCAGAATTGAACGACCTTATCTACATTGAAATCGAGGTTGAAGGTGAAACTCTTGAAAAGGGTGAAGAATTTGGTGTTATCGAAGCATCAAAGGTTGCATCGAAGGTTTATATGCCAGTATCTGGTGAAGTTCTCGAAGTTAACCAGGACGCTCTCGACAATCCTGAAATGTTGAAGGACGACGCTTACGAAAACGGCTGGTTGATTAAGATTAGAATGACCGACCCGTCACAGGCAAACGCTCTTCTCGATGCTGCAGCTTACGAAGCATTGACAAAGAAATAATAATTCATTACGGAATTAGAGAAAGCCACTTCGTTCGAGGTGGCTTTTTTTGTGTAGATTCCTTATTGGTCGCGCTGGCATGCAAAAAAGAATAAAACGACAACACGGACAACTTTGGACAACAAAACACCGACAGCCCACCCTTGCAGTCATCGCGGAAGCTAGTCAAAGCACGCGATACGGAACTGGGAGCGTTGCGGAGACTGCTATCCGCGATCTCAACAGACACACATTACCGCACGTTTTTGCCCTGCCCAATTTAATGCCCTTAAGGTTTTTAACGCCTTTAAGGGCGATGGGGCAAAAAACATTGCGGTAATTTTCTTGCCACAGACCCCAGCGGGGTCACATATATGTAGCAGCGGTAGCTGCGGTGTAAAGCGCTGGCGCAGTTTTTGCCGCTATAGCTTGCAAAAACTGTGACAGCGCACAATTTAGCCGACAATAATATTTTTATTTCGCGCATCCAATATTTTTTATTAAGTTTGTGGGATAACAAAAACAATAAAAATATTATATATGGATAAGCAAAATAACTTGAAAATGATGCTTCAGAATGCTGAGCATCCGATTACTGTATTGCTTGGTGGCGACAAGATTAAGGAACAAATGGAAGCCATCGAAAGCATTGCATCGGGCGTTGATACGATTCTTGTTGCCGGCGCACTCGTTGCTCCTTTTGCAAAGGCTAGCGGAATGAATGTCGGAAATTCGAAGACCTGCGACGAATGTGTTGCCCGTGCAAAGGAAATCCTTGCAAAATATGCTGCAAAGATTTGTCTGCCTGTTGACTGCTATGTTGCCGACAAGCCCGAAAACGATTCCAACATCGAGCATGTAAAACTCAACGAAATTCCCGACGGTCGCTTCATCATGGACATCGGCGTAAAGACCGTTGATATTTTCGCCGAAAAGATTGAAGGCGCAAAGACTTTCATCTGGAACGGCACTCTCGGACACACCGAAATGCCGCATTTCGCATACGGAACATACAAGACCGCCCTCGCTGCTGCACGTGGCACTGCCAACGGACTGAAAACAATGGTCGATGGCGACGATACAAAGGCTGCAATTTTGCGCTACGGTCTCGAAGGTGGAATGTTCTTCGTCGAAGGTGGAAAACTCGTTGAAAAGGCAGAACGCAAGGTCGTACACACCGATGAGGCACCGAAGGACGGCTATACAATCGACAAGTACAATTTCAACGGCAAGAAGGTTTTGTTACGTGTCGATTTTAATGTTCCGCTGGACGAGAACTTCAACATTACCGACGATACCCGTATCGTTTGCGAAGTTCCGACAATCAAGAAGATTCTGAAGGACGGTGGTGCTGTAATAATCATGTCGCACCTCGGTCGTCCAAAGAAGGTTGACAATAAGTTCTCGCTCAAGCACATTGTTAAGCATGTAAGCGAATGCCTAGGTGTTCCCGTACAGTTTGCCGACGATTGCCAGAAGGCTCAAGCTCAGGCTGCTGCATTGAAGTCGGGCGAAGTTCTGTTGCTCGAAAACCTCCGTTTCTACGCCGAAGAAGAAGGCAAACCACGCGGACTGGACGAAGATGCTACAGACGAGGAAAAGAAGGCAGCAAAGGCTGCTATAAAGGAATCGCAGAAGGAGTTTGTAAAGACTCTCGCATCGTACGGCGACTGCTATGTAAATGATGCTTTCGGTACTGCTCACCGCGCTCACGCTTCGACATACTACGTTGCAAAGTATTTCCCGAAAGACAAGATGCTCGGTTACTTGGTTGAAAACGAGGTCAACAACATCAACAAGGTGCTCACCACTGGCGAAAAGCCTGTTACGGCAATCGTTGGCGGTTCGAAGATTTCGACCAAGATTGACATTATCAAGTCGTTGATTACCAAGGTTGACAACCTGATTGTCGGTGGCGGTATTTCATATACTTTCATCAAGGCGATGGGTGGAAATATTGGTCGTTCGTTGGCTGAGGACGATTGTATTCCTATTGCAAACGAAATCCTCGATATGGCAAAGAAGTTGAATGTAAACCTCTATCTGCCAGTTGACTGCATGATTGGTGACAAGTTCGACAACGAAGCCAACATCCACATGGCCGACGTTCGCAACGTTCCCGACGGCTGGGAAGGCATGGATATGGGTGTGAAGACCATACAGCGTTACACCGAGGTTATTGAAAACTCGAAGACCATCCTTTGGAACGGTCCAATGGGCGTGTTCGAGATGGAACATTTCAGCAACGGTACGATGAAGGTTGCCTTGGCAGTTTGCCGTGCTACCGAACTTGGCGCATTTACCCTCGTTGGTGGTGGCGACAGCATCGCTGCTCTCAACAAGTTCAACCTCAGCGAAAAGATCAGCTACGCTTCTACTGCAGGCGGTGCTTTGCTCGAATACATCGAGGGCAAGGAGTTGCCGGGATTGAAGGCAATATCTTCTGATGAGATTTAATATAAATCGTTGATATAGTGAAAAGAGGTTCCTTTGGAGCCTCTTTTTTTGGATATATACGAAATCTATATATTATGTGCGACCTCTCCGAGGTCGATGAATATTTTTGGATTTATGCTATATTGGTATGACCTCTCCGAGGTCAAAAATAACTATTTTTCTGGATGATTAAGAGGCGAATACAAAGTTTTGTCCATTTAAAATGGGAACTGTAATTTTTTGTATGAACAAAAAAAGAGGCTCGAAAATCGAGCCTCTTATGTTTTCAATTTAGATGTTCAAATTACTTTGCAGCAACTGGAGCAGCTTCAGCCTTCTTGTAAGTGAAACCGAAAACATTACCAGCCATTCCGTTCCAACCATTCGGGCAAACATCACCAGCGATGTA
Organism: uncultured Bacteroidia bacterium; assembly: GCA_902790405.1. Classification (GTDB taxonomy): domain Bacteria; phylum Bacteroidota; class Bacteroidia; order Bacteroidales; family ML635J-15; genus Bact-19. The sequence goes on along the minus strand of CADARW010000021.1, from coordinate 7,324 downwards.
TTTTACTAATACATAGTCATTGTCAACCTTTGCAACAAATACTTTCTGCTGATATGCTCTTTGATGGAAATCAAAATCTAACATCAAAGAAGTAACAGGAGTTCCTGCAGCGTAAGCATCTGCTAAAGCTTCCTTTGAAGCGAATTCTTCTGTATCAACAACAACCCAACCTTCGCAGTTTGCTGTTGTGTTTGCTTCAGCCTGTGAGGCAGTTTGATTGTTAACCATCTTAACACCGATAGTAGTGTTTTCTGACTGATCAACACGAGTTCCATCATTAAGAGTTGCATAGCCAGTCATTGAAGGGCGAGTCAAGTAAATAGGATCGCTCCAGTTAGCAGCGATAGGAGTAGCAGTGTTTTCAATAGTGATAACTACATACTTGCTTTCAGTCTGATCCTTCTTGTCAACAACCTGAACGTCATAAGTTACAGTGTAGCCACTTTCAAGCTTAGCCTTGAAAATAGTGTCGGTCATGTTAAGGCTAGCTTCGGTCTTTCCAGCAGGATCTTCGTCGAAAATGAATGTAACAGTTTCCTTTACTTCACCCAAGTTGTCCTTTGTAGTTCTTGTGTAGGTAAGAGTTTCGATACCAGCTTCAGCGGTAACGGTTCCTTCGAGGTTGAGAATGCATTGGTCAGCCTTTGAGAGGTCATAAGCAGTGATTCCGTCTTTTTCTGCGAAAGTAATTGACGGACCTTCTTTTGCACAGCTGCTAAATAATGCAACAGCAGCAACCAAAATCATAGCAATTTTTAAGCTTTTCATTGTTCTAAAATTTTAAGTTATACAATAATTAATTAAATTTTCTATTTATTCTGAAATGCAAAGATAGACTTATTTTTTTACTTTGTTATTTTTATTAACTTTTTTTTTCGAAAATATTTATCGTAAATAGATCTAACCGATCAAAAAAACAAGAAAATAGTCTTATAATCAATTGATTATAAGACTATTAGTGTGTTATGCCGATATAACTTCAAGTATCTGGGCTTGTAAGCCTATCGGTTTTCTAGTAGTTGAAAACTTCGTCAACTGTAAGTTCCTTAACGTCACCGTAAGTCTTGAGCAGGTTGAAATCAATCTTTTCCTTCGGACCAACAATCATAATGTCGAAGGTCTTGCCGGTTATGTGCTCGTTGAAGAACTTGGTTACGTCTTCGAGAGTGAAGTTCTTTACTGCATCGTAAACTTCCTTGCGGTAGTCGTTTTCGATTCCGAGTTCCTTGTTTGCAAGGTAGTTCCAGAAAATGCCGCTCTTTATGATTCTTTCGGTGTTAATCTGGCTTAAAATTGCCTGGCGGCTGATTTCGAACGATTCGGGTGACTGCTTCAGTTCGTTCATGAGTTCACCGAGAGCCTCAAGGGCTTCCTTCATCTTGTCGGGCTGGGTGCTGAGGTATCCAATTACATAGTTGGATTCATCAATCTTAGATGCCTCGTTGTAGCCTGCGTAGCAACCGTATGCCAAGCTCTTTGCTTCACGGATTTCCTGGAAAACTATGCTTGACATAGAACCGCCATAGTATTCGTTGAACATAGCCGAAATTGGCATCAACGACTTGTCGAACTTAGCATCTTTCGAAACCAATTCGATGAAAACCTGTGTCATCGGGTAGTTTACAAAGAGAACCTGCGGCTTGTCATAGTCGCGTTCTACAAACTTCTTTGCCTCTGGATAGTCCTTGTATTCACCTGAAACGTTGTGGTTTTCCTTTATGACTTTAACAACATCGTCCATCTTGCGCGGGCCATAGTAGAAAATCTGGTGCTTGTAGTTAAGCATGTCCTTTATAATATTGGTAAGTTCTTCGGGGTCGATTGCCATAAGTTCTTCGGTGCTGAGGTTGTTGGTGAAGCGTGATTCTTCGCCATACTTCGAGCGTGATACAAGTCCGCCAAGTATAACGTTCTTGTTAAGCTTATTGTTGGCACGTCCCTTAAGTATGCTGTTTACATATTCGTCGTAAACTTCCTTGTCGGGCTTAACGTTTGCAAGGATTTCTTCCATAAGCTTCATAGCTGTTTCAAGATTCTCGTCGAGACCGCTGATATAGACATAGCATCTGTCGGCGCCACTGCTTACATAGAAGTTGCAGCCAAGACGATACCATTCCTTTGCCAAATCATCAACAGTTTTGGTTGTTGTGCCGAGGTAGTCGAGGTAATCGACTGCGAGAGCCAATTTCTTGTCGTTGTCCTTACCCATATCGAGAATGTAGTACAATGAGAACAGATCGTTTGTTTCGTTCTTAATGTAGCTCATCGGCAAGTCCTTTGCAATATCGGTTGTCTGGATCTTTGCCTTGTAGTCTACAAATTCGGGGCTGATAGCTGCAGGTTCCTGTTTCTTGAGTTCGGTAACGAAAGCCGATTCGCTTGCGCGATCGATGTTGAGCTGGGTAATAGCCGGCTTGTCAACGTGCATTACGTTGTCGGGTTCGCCCATGCGCTTGTATGCAACAAGGTAGTTGTCCTTGAAGAATTCGTTTGCAAATTTCACGATAGAGTCCTTTGTCATCTTTTCGTAGTTCTCGATGTCGAAGATTTCTTCTTCCCAAGGTGTCTGCGAGATGAATGCATTTACAAATGAATAAGCTATTCTATTGCCTTCAATCTGCTTGATTTGGCTAAGTTTCATTTCGTTTACAATAGCTTCGAGCAGCCATTCGTCAAATTCACCCTTCTTAACCTTTTCGAGTTCTGCCATAAGCAGGTCCTTAACTTCTTCGAGACTTTGACCTTCGCGTGGCATACCAACCATTTCAAACATTCCGTAGTCGTTGAGAGAGTAGCCGTATGCGTATGCGCGCATTACCTTTTGTGCGGTGTTGAGGTCAAGGTCCATAAGACCAGCCTTACCGTTGTTAAGAATCTCACCAATCATAGATAAGTATTTCGATTCCTGCGACTTGTTGCCTTGTGAACGCCATACAACAGATACATTTTCTGGTTCTGGTCCGTGGATTTCAATTTCTTCAACAGCAGTTCTTTCTTCTTCTGGAGTGTAGGTGAATTCTGGTACGTTCGGGTTCTTTTCCATTTTGCCCCAGTACTTGTCGATAATCTTGATGGTCTCTTCGAAATCAAGGTCACCCGACATACATATTGCCATGTTGTTAGGAACATAGTAGTTTGCCTTGAACTTCATAACGTTTGCCATCGACGGGTTTTTCAGGTGTTCGCCCTTGCCGATGATAGCAGTTCCGTAAGGATGGCTCTTGAAGAGTTTGGCAAAGATGGTGTTGCTAAGTCTGCGGCTGTCGCGGTCCTGGTTCATGTTGAACTCTTCGAAGATAGTTTCGAGTTCGGTGTGGAAAAGACGGAGAACAAGGTTCTGGAATCTTTCACTTTCAACCTTTGCCCAGCGGTCTATTTCGTTCGAAGGAATTTCGTTTACATAAACGGTTTCTTCGTACGATGTCCAAGCGTTTGTGCCAGTAGCACCTAGAATCGAGCAAATCTTGTCGTACTCGTTAGCAATTGCGTACTTTGATGCTTCTTGCGATAGGCTGTCGATCTGAGCGTAGATAGCGGCTTTCTTTTCGGGGTCTGTTTCAGCAGCGTGTTCTTCAAACTTGTCGCTGATTGCCTGGATGAGAACGCTTTCTTTTTCCCAGTCCTTGGTTCCAATCTTGTCCGATCCCTTGAACATCATGTGTTCGAAGTAGTGAGCAAGACCAGTAGTTTCGCGCGGGTCGTTCTTTGCACCAGCCCTTACTGCGATGTAGGTTTGAATTCTAGGCTCGTCCTTGTTTACAGCGAGGTAAACTTTCAAGCCGTTGTCCAACGTGTAGATACGGGTTCCCGACGGGTCGTTTTCTACATATTCGTAGTTGTATCCGTTTGCGTCCTTGGCTGTCTTGGTTTCGTGACCGGTGTTACCCTTCTTGCAGCCCGACAATGCGAATACAAGTGCTAAAATTATTAATGCATACTTTTTCATAAAATATCTGATTTTTGATTAATTTTCCTCATAATAAAGAAGAGAAAAGGCTGTAACTACAGCCTTTTCTCGAAATATCTTTTATTACTTTGTTTCTTCACCTTTCTTCTTGCCAACGCCAAAGATGTAAGCCATCGGGGAGGCGATGAAGATTGAAGAATATGTACCTACGATGACACCGATGAGCAATGCGAAGCAGAAGCCTCTGATTGATTCACCGCCGAAGATGAATATTGCGAGCAATACCACCAAGGTAGTCATTGAGGTGTTGATTGTACGGCCAACTGTGCTGTTTACTGCCGAGTTGATAACCGACTTTCTGTCGCGGTTGGGGTACAAGCCTGTGTATTCCCTGATACGGTCGAAGATAACCACGGTATCGTTGATTGAGTAACCCACGATTGTCAAGATAGCTGCTATGAATGCCTGGTCGATTTCCATGTTGAACGGCATTACCGAGTAGAGCAGCGAGAAGATACCGAGGGTTATCAAAACGTCGTGTATCAAAGCGATGGTTGCACCGAGTGAGTATTGCCACTTGCGGAACCTGAGGAGGATGTAGAGGAACATTACCACAAGTCCGAGGAGGATAGCAACCGATGACTTGGTCTTGATGTCGTCGGCAACTGTAGGTCCTACAACCTGCGATGTCTGGCGGTATTCTTCGAAGAATGTTCTTTCGTCAACGCCTTCGGGTAGGAACTTGCCGTTCTTCAAGCCAGTGTAGAGGAGGTTGTCGGCTTCTTCGCCAGCAGCCTTGTCCTTTATCTGGTCGATCTTGTACTGGGTTGTAATCTTAACCTGGTTTGCATCACCAAAAGTCTTAACGATTGGACGGTCGCCGTAAACTTCTTCGAGAGCAACAGCTATCTGTTCGGGTTCTACATTGTTTTCGAACTTAACAACATAGTTGCGGCCACCTGTGAAGTCGATACCCTGCTTCAATCCTAAAGTGCACAACGAGATGATACCAACTACTATCAAAGTTCCAGAAATGATGAATGCAATCTTGCTGCCCTTGAGGAAATCGAAGTGCAGGTTGGTGAAAGCATTGTTTGTAAGCTTGTTGCCAACGGTAATCTTTCTGTCCTTATCGAGCATCTTGGTGAAGATGATACGGGTGATGAAGATTGCTGTGAACAACGAAGTAAGGATACCTATAATAAGAGTAGTTGCGAAACCTCTAACAGGACCAACACCGAAGTAAGCAAGAACTATACCTATAAGAATAGTAGTGATGTTGGAGTCGAGGATTGCCGAATAAGCGTTCTTGTAACCGTCTGCCACAGCCGACTTAATCATCTTGCCGCTTCTTATTTCTTCGCGGATACGCTCGTAAATAAGAACGTTAGCATCGACCGACATACCTATAGTAAGAACCATACCTGCGATACCCGGGAGAGTGAGAACAGCACCAAGTGATGCCATAACACCGAAAATAAGGAAGAGGTTGCAGATAAGGGCAACGTCGGCAACGATACCAGCCTTGTTGTAGTAGAAAATCATGTAAATAAGAACGAGGATGAAGGCGATGATGAACGAGTACATACCCGAGTCGATAGCCTTCTGACCAAGTGACGGACCAACAACTTCCTTCGAGAGGATTACTGCCGGAGCTGTCATCTTACCAGCCTTGAGTACGTTTGCCAAGTCGGTAGCTTCTTCGAGAGTGAAGTTACCAGTGATCTGTGAACGTCCGCCCTTGATTTCTTCGTTTACGTTAGGATATGAGTAAACGGCGTTATCGAGAACGATTGCGATAGATCTGCCAACGTTTTCCTTTGTGATACGTGCCCACTGGGTCGAACCTGTGTTGTTCATTGCCATTGTAACTTCGGCTGTTGCGCTGGTCTGACCGAATTCCTGACGAGCGTCGGTAACGACTTCGCCGTTGAGGGCAGCCTTGCCGTCCTTCGAAGCCTTGAGGGCTATGAGTTCGTAGTATCCTGGAGCTTCCTTGAGTTCCTTGAATCCCCATGCAAATTCGAGGTCTTTCTTGAACAAGCCCTTAACTTCCTTGCGGTTGAGGTCGGCCATAATCGATTCCATGTCGGCTTTCTTTGCAAAACCGATGCATGCTCCGCCAACAGTACGTCCGCCAGCCTGCTGGAGCAAGCGGTTGAATATCGAGTATTCGGTATCTGTAGCATCAGCAACGTTTTCTTCAGCCTTGGTGCTGTCGGCAGCAGCTGTAGTGTCGGCTTCTGCGATTGCAGGCTCTGCTACAGTGTCGGCTTCAACTTTTACGGTTCCTCTTGTTGCTTCAGCCTTCTTTGCAGCAATTATTGCCTGGTCGGCAGCAACGAGAGAACTCTGGATTTCATTATAGTTGTAGGTTTCCCAGAATTCGAGAACAGCAGCCTGCTTCAAGAGTTTTTCAACACGTTCCGGATCCTTGATACCAGGAAGTTCGATGTGGAAAACACCCTTTACGGCAACGTCCTTCTGGATGTTGGGCTGAACAACGCCGAACTGGTCGATACGTTTGTTGATAACGTCGTATGCATTACCTATAGCAGCATCGTACTCCTTTGTTAAGTAGTCGATTACTTCCTCGTCAGTCGATGTTATCTGTATCTTGTCCTGATTCTGTGAAGTTGCAAAATGGAATGCCATTGCCGGCTTGTCTGCAATCTGAAGTTCCTTGTAAGCCTTGCCGAATGTTTCAATGAAACTGGTTCCTGTCTGGTCGGAAGTTTGCTTTCTGGCATTTTCGATTGCTGCCTGAAGTGCAGGGTCGTTGTTGTCTCTTGCCAATGACAAAAGCACATCTTCTGCAGAAATCTCCATTGAAATATTCATACCGCCCTTAAGGTCCAAGCCTAAGTTCAATTCTCTTTCCTTGCAATCCTTGTAGGTGTATTTCCTTATAAGTCTGTACACCACCTGATTGTCAACTGAATCCAAGTACGCCTTTTTCTGTTTGTCAATCAAAACGTTGCGGTCGGCGTCTGTAAGATTGCCATAATTTCCGTTATCAACGTATGCCTGCGCATATTCTTCTGCATCGCCTTCCACCTTGTTCACTACAAATGTGAAAGAGAGGTAGTACAAGCTGATGATTGCAAGCAGTACCGATAATAAAATAATCGCTCCTCTGTTACGCATTTTTACAAATTTTTATTACTAAGTTTACATAAAATTTTTAAGGTCGCAAATATAGTGTTTTTTTCAAAAAGAAAGACAGATTAAATTATTTATTTTTTTGAGCTGAAAAACAGCATAAAAAACGACAGAAAAAAGTCTGCCGTTTTGTGTTGAAATATGGAAATAAATTAAGGAAACTATATACGTGTTGACACAATGTTCTTTTTGTTCTAGGCCAGTTAGTCATTCCGCAAGACAGAACGAACAGCATAAGGTACGTTGCTTGTGAGT
>CADARW010000020.1 GCA_902790405.1 uncultured Bacteroidia bacterium | reverse complement strand
GCCGAATCCTTGCCATTCTGCTTTAAGCCAGAAATGCTGGTTGACAAAGCGATAGCATTGGTAAGAACATTGGTATCGTTCATATTAACCTTGTTGCCAGCAGCCTTGTACGACTTGTAAAGGTTTACAAGCGACGATCCGCATGAAGTACCTGCAGTCTTTGCTACAGTGTCTGAAGAAGCTACATTAGACATTGAACTGCATGATGCAAAAGCAAATGCAACTGCTAAAATCATAAAGAAAATACTCTTTTTCATCTTATTACACTTTTAGGTTCTACATTCTTTTTTCACTTCGCAAAATTAATCTTTTCATCGAAATGCAAAACAAAAAATTATTTTAATGCTTCCATATAATATCTTTCGCATTGTTCGGCGCTTACATTTATCTGCGTTATTATGTCGTTCACGAGGTCGCAGACAAAGAGCGAATGCGTATCAAAAATGAACATTGTGGCGTACTTTGTCGCGTTTTCCTGCTGTATTTCGATGGTGTAGTCCATTGTCTGCGTGGCATATTCGAGCGAAAGCTCGTCCTTCGAGAACACAAACAAACCGAACTCGCGGAAACAGCCGTAAAAGCCGTTTGCCACCTTGCCGACCTTGCTTTCGATTATTCGTCTGAGCGGAATTGCCAGCGACCAGAATTCCTCCTCGACCTTACCCATCAGCCGACGATGGATACCGTAGCTATAGCCGTATTTCCTGATTCTCTCGATGTCGCTGTCGGAAATGTCGTCGGCACCAGCCATGTCGGAAATGAGCGAAATTGCATCGTCGCGGCCAGTGACCATTGCACGGGTAACTTCGATGCCGATGCTGGCATCGTTGTCCTGCAGGTCGGGGCGGTCGCGGTTGACAAGGTTGGTGTATTTTTCACCAAGCAAATCGACTAGCACAATCTTGGCGTAACGCTCGAAGAATGTCGTGTCGAACTTAGGCAGAAGCGATATGATTTTTGTTTCGTTCATAGGACGGCAAAGATAAAGATTATTTACGATTTTAGAATTACGATTTACGATTGATGGGAAACTTAAAATTTCCTTAATTTTATTATTGCATAAAAACATTTATTAATCTATTTTTGCAATCAATTATTATTGAAATTGTAAAATGCCCGAATCGGCAGAAATATCGCACAAGGGAACAGTGAAGTCAATCGCTGGCAGCACCGCCATCGTTGAGATTATGGTGTCGTCGGCTTGCGCCACCTGCAAGGCTACATCGTTCTGCGGATCAAGCGAATCGGGCAGCAGGGTCGTCGAGGCCCAGCTTATGCAAGGACAAGTAATTTCCGTAGGCGACGAGGTAAATGTAAAGATGACGCAGACAATGGGCACCAAGGCCGTGCTTATCGGCTATGCGCTTCCGTTTGTGGTGGTGATGATTGGACTTTTCGTGCTGATTGGAATTGGAATAAACGAGGGTATAGCCGCACTGGTGTCGCTTGTTATGCTTACGATTTACTATGTGGTACTGTACCTGTTGCGTGACAAGATAAAGAAGGGGTTTAACTTTAAAATCGAGAAAATATGAAAAATTTAGTCATTATTGTTTGCGCATTTACTTTAATGTTATTTGCGTCTTGTAACAAGCCAACAACAAAGAATGTTACAGGGAATTGGTGTATGACTGAATATAAAAATGTAGAATCAAACGAATCGTATGACACAACAATAGAAACAAGTTTTATTGATGCCGACTGGCAGCAAACAACATATGCCAATAGTCAGCAAGAAAAAGTAGAAGGGAAGATAAATTATAATATACCATCGTTGATTTTAAATTCGGACGGAACATTTTCCAAACATTGTAAATATTATTATCATACAGAATCGAAAGATTCTATTATCTATGTTTCCCAAAATACTACTGGAATATGGCAGTTCTATCAACGCCAAGATGTAAAGGGAATTGATGCTATCGCATTGTGTATTAATGAAGAAAAAATTAGTAATAAGGTAGTAATAAAAGTTGAAGACCCTGATACTGTGGCTTATGTTTGTGTATCTGACACATTATCGGTTAATCGGTATGCCAAAGATGAAAAATATATAGTGTACAATTTTGATGAATATAGCAATAAAAAAATTGTTCTTAATACATACAAGAGTTCTCATAAAATAAATGAGTGCATTACTTTGGACAGGATAACAGATAAAAACAAAGAAAAAATTGCAAACAAGTATGGTCTTAATATAGTTGGACATTTGGACGATTAAAATTTCCCCTTCGACAGGCTCAGGGGGCGAGAACAAAGAAACTTAGAAACCTAGAAACTTAGAAACAAAGAAACTTAAAAACCATTAGAAACCCAGAAACTTTAAAACATAGAAATCAGAAACAAAAATTAATAATTTAAAATCAGTGAATTTATGGAGATTGTAATTTGGACTGTGATACCTTTATGTGCGCTAGGAATAGTGTTAGCAATAATACTGTTCTTTGTCGCAAAGAAATTTAAGGTAGAAGAGGACCCGCGCATAGACGAAGTTGAAGCGTGCCTGCCGGGTGCAAATTGCGGTGGATGCGGATTCCCCGGTTGTAGGGGTTTGTCGGAAGCCGTTGTGAAAAGCGGTAATCTCGATGGCAAGTACTGCCCAGCAGGTGGTAATGCTGCCATGAGCAAGGTTGCTGCCGTTATGGGACTTGTAGCCGAGGAAAAGGAACCTATGGTTGCAGTCGTTAGATGCTGCGGTTCACACGATAAGCGTCCGCAGACCTCGACCTACGACGGAGCCAAGACCTGCGCTATCGCTCACGCTACATCGAGCGGCGACACCGGATGCCAGTACGGTTGCCTTGGCTATGGCGACTGCGTTGCCGGATGCCATTTCGGTGCAATATCGATTAACAAGGAAACTGGTCTTCCCGAAATCGACTACGACAAGTGCGGCGGTTGCGGTGGTTGCGCCAAGATGTGTCCGCGCGGTGTCATCGAAGTTCGCGCCCGTGGCAAGAACGACCGTCGTGTTTATGTCGGCTGTATCAACAAGGACAAGGGTGCCGAGGCTATGAAGGCTTGCAAGGCTGCTTGTATCGGTTGCGGCAAGTGCGCAAAGGCTTGTCCGTTCGAGGCTATCACCGTCGAGAACAATGTTGCATATATCGACTTCACAAAGTGCAAGTCGTGCCGCAAGTGCGTTGCAGAATGCCCGACAGGCGCAATCAACGCTGTAAACTTCCCGCCTAAGCCGGCAACTCCGCCAGCACCAAAGCCCGAAGCTCAGCCCGCTCCTGCATCAGCACCAGCCGAAGCTACAGTGGTAGAAAACAATGTAAATAACAACTAAACTCAGGAGGACTCATCGTGTTAAGAACTTTTCCAAAAGGTGGTGTTCATCCACAAGAAAATAAGATTTCAAAAGGAAATCCTATCGAAAGAATAGAACTGCCCAAGCAGGTAATGATTCCTATCGCACAGCACATCGGTGCTCCTGCCGAACCGGTTGTTGCCAAGGGCGACACCGTAAAGGTCGGACAGCTCATCGCTAAGAGCACCGGATTCGTATCGGCAAACATTCACTCGTCGGTATCGGGTACTGTTGCTAAGATTGAGAAGACAATCGACACTTCGGGCTACAAGAATACTTGTATCTTCATCAATGTCGAAGGCGACGAATGGCTCGAAACCATCGACCGCACTCCCGACCTGAAGACCGAAATCACAATGAGCGCCGAAGAAATCCGCGCCAAGATTGCCGAATGCGGTATTGTTGGTACTGGCGGTGCAACTTTCCCGGCTCATGTTAAGTTGTCGGTTCCACAGGGAAAGAAGTGCGAGCACCTTATTATAAATGGTGTCGAGTGCGAACCTTACCTTACTGCCGACCATCGTCTTATGCTCGAGCATACCGAAGAAATCATGGTTGGCTGCAAGATTATACAGAAGGCTACTGGTGCCGAAAAAATCATTATCGGTATCGAGAACAACAAGCCAGATGCAATAGCCAAGATGACCGAGGCAGCAAAGAAGTACGGAATCACCGTTATGCCTTTGAAGGTTAAATATCCGCAAGGTGGTGAAAAGCAGCTTATCAAGGCTACCGTAAACCGCGAAATCCCTGCTCCGCCAGCATTGCCTATCGATGTTGGTTGCGTAGTTCAGAATGTTGGTTCTACCTTCGCTATCTACGAGGCAGTACAGAAGAACAAACCTTTGTTCGAGCGTGTTGTAACTGTAACTGGTAAGTCGGTTAAGTCGCCGAAGAACATACTTGCAAGAGTTGGTACTCCATTGAGCCACCTCATTGCAGCAGTTGGCGGTTTGCCAGAAGACACCGGCAAGGTTGTAAACGGCGGACCTATGATGGGTAAGGCTGTGAAGTCTCTCGAAGTACCTGTAACAAAGGGTACATCAGGCGTGCTGATGTTCAAGCAGAGCGAAAGCGTCCGTATGGAAGAAAATGCTTGCATCCGCTGCGGAAAGTGCGTAAGCGCTTGCTGTATGGGTCTTGAACCTTACTTGCTCAAGAACCTCGCCAAGATTCGCGACTTCGACGCTTTGAAGGAAGAAAGAGTGCTTGACTGCATCGAATGCGGTTCGTGCAGCTTCACCTGCCCTGCAGGAATTCCTATTACCGACTACATCCGCTACGGTAAAGCGACAGTAACAAAAATTTTAAGGTCTAAAAAATAGTAACAGCTATGGCAGATAATAGATTAGCAATCGCAATGTCACCGCATGTTCACAGCAACGAGTCGGTGAAAAAGATAATGTACAGCGTGGTAATTGCGCTGTTACCGGCCTTCTGCGTATCGGTTTACTTCTTCGGACTCAACGCTATCAGAGTTACACTCATCTCGATAGTTGCTTGTATGGCTGTTGAATGGCTGATTCAGAAGTTCTTATTGAAGGGAAAGACCACTATTTTCGACGGTTCTGCAATCGTTACAGGTATGCTTCTGGCATTCAACGTTCCGGCAAACCTCGACTGGTGGATTATTGTTATAGGTGCAATCGTCGCAATAGGCATCGCAAAGATGACTTTCGGCGGACTTGGCAACAACCCGTTCAACCCTGCAATCGTAGGTCGTGTATTCTTGCTCATTTCGTTCCCGTCGCAGATGACCACCTGGCCAACTCCGCAGCCGATTTGGGACATCAAGGCTCTCGATGCAGTAACAGGTCCAACTCCACTGGGACTTCTCAACGAAGGTCAGATGGTTGACTACAACTATATGGATATGTTTATCGGCAACATGGGCGGTTCGCTCGGCGAAATGTCGGCAATAGCACTGCTACTTGGCGGTATCTTCCTGCTTATCCGCAAGGTTATAACCTGGCATATTCCAGTTGCAGTTCTAGGAACTATGGCTGCTTTCTCGGCAATCCTCTGGGGCGTTGACCCGACCAAGTATGCCGACCCGCTGTTCCATATCCTCGCCGGTGGTGCTCTGCTCGGTGCTATCTACATGGCAACCGATATGGTAACTTCGCCAATGACTGGCAAGGGAATGTTGGTTTACGGTGTTGGTATCGGTATCATCACCATCTTAATCAGAACCTGGGGTTCGTATCCGGAAGGTATGTCGTTCGCAATTCTTATTATGAACGCACTTGTTCCGCTGATTAACAACTGGTGCAAGCCGAAGCGTTTCGGTGAGGTTGTAAAACCGCCAAAGGAAGAGGTAAAGAAATAATTGTGGAACCTAAAAAAGAATTATCATGGCAAAGAAACAAAGTTCTTTAATAAATATGGTGCTCACGCTGTTCGTGATTACAGTAGTGGCAGCCGTGGCTCTCGGTTTCGTATATTACTTTACCCAGGAGCCTATTGCACAGGTGAAAGAAAAGAAGTTGAACGAAGGTCTTATGAAGGTGCTCCCTGCATTCGACCATCAGGTAGCCGAAGAAGTTGAAGGCGTTCCTACCTACAAGGCATTCGACGCTAACGAACAGTTAGTTGGAACAGCTGTCGAGGTTGTTACCGACAAGGGTTTCGGCGGCGATGTAAAGGTTTTGGTCGGTTTCGATACCGAAGGCAAGATTTTCGGATACACTGTTTTGGAACATAAGGAAACCGCCGGTCTTGGTTCGAAGATGGGCGACTGGTTCCAGGAAGGCGGAAAAGGCAATGTAATCGGTAAAGACCTTTCTACCCCAGCAAAGGTTAGCAAGGACGGTGGCGATGTTGACGCTATCACAGCAGCAACAATCTCGTCGCGTGCTTTCTGCGATGCTCTCAACAAGGCTTACGCAACCTATGTTAATACAGTTGGCACTTGCGTATCTACCGATACCTTAATCGTTAAAGATAGTAAAGGTTGCGATACATTAACAAATGTTTCGACGGTATGCAAGTCTGGAGAAAACAGTATTGAGGTTACTCTTAAAGAAGAAGGAGGACAGGACAATGAATAACTGGAAGAATTTCACTAAGGGTTTCATAAAGGAGAACCCCGTATTGGTAATGTTGCTTGGCTGCTGCCCGACACTGGGAACCACCACATCGGCAATCAACGGCTTGAGCATGGGTCTTGCGACGACATTCGTCCTCGTATGCTCCAACATAGTAATATCGCTAATCAAGAACCTTATCCCCGACAAGGTGCGTATTCCATCGTACATTGTTGTAATCGCATCGTTCGTAACGGTAATCGACCTGCTTATGCAGGCCTACTTGCCGGGCATTTACGAAACATTGGGCTTGTTCATTCCGCTTATCGTTGTAAACTGCATAGTTCTCGGTCGTGCCGAAGCTTTTGCATCGAAGAACGGCGTTTGGGCATCCTGTGTCGATGGTTTGGGAATGGGTCTCGGATACGCACTTGCACTTATGATATTGGGTGCTGTACGCGAAGTCCTCGGTAGCCTGTCAATCTTCGGATGGCAGTTCATTCAGGCCGACGGAATCCTCGTATTCGTGCTTGCTCCGGGTGCATTCTTCGGATTGGCATATTTTATAGCAGTAGTAAGAAGGTTTAACAAATAAAATTTACGACTATGGCATACATACTCATCATAATATCGGCAATGCTCGTAAATAACATCGTGCTTGCCCAGTTTCTCGGAATATGCCCGTTCCTTGGCGTATCGGGAAAGGTTAAGACGGCAGTAGGAATGGGAAGCGCAGTCCTGTTCGTAATGACTCTTGCAACCATTGTGACATGGCTCGTGCAGACCTACATCCTCAATCCGTTGGGAATTCAGTTTATGCAGACAGTTGCATTTATCCTCATCATCGCTGCACTCGTACAGATGGTCGAGATTATCCTCAAGAAGATAAGCCCGTCGCTGTATCAGGCACTCGGTATTTTCCTTCCGCTTATCACCACCAACTGCGCAATACTTGGTGTTGCAATATTGGTTGGCAACGGAACATACAACTCGATGGGACTCGATGCAACATCGCTTTTGCCGGCAATAGTATTCGCAATTGGTACCGCTTTGGGCTTTATGCTTGCATTGGTAATCTTCGCAGGTATCCGCGAACATCTGGCAAAGCTCCCGATTCCAGAAGGCATGAAGGGTGTTCCTGCAGCTCTCGTAGTTGCTGGTATTCTCGCTTTGGCTTTCATGGGATTCTCAGGACTTGTATAAATTAAGTGTTTCATAATGTCGCTGCGCAGTACTTTCGGGTGCTGCGCAGTTTTTTTGTGGACACAAAAAAAGAAAGGCTCTGCGAGCCTTCTTTATTTTTTAATGTTGAACCAAAATTTCCACTTCTATAAAAGCGAAATCTGCTACAAAGTTAAATCTTTTTTATAAGGTACAAGAGATGAAAAAGCATTTTTTCATCAAAATATCACCTTAATTAGCACAATTATCGTGCAATGTATAAATTTTTATTATATTTGAATTTAATATGTATCAACATATTTGCCATTTTTCAGAAAATCAGAAAATTTTCAAAATTAGCCAATAAACCACTAACTATCAACGGTTTGAGCCAAATATTTTTTTTCTAAAATTTTCGCAAACCTGCGACTATATAGAAAAACAGGATATTATTCTCTAGATGGTATATTTTTGATAATAAGCAACTTAATAATAAATGTATTTTCTAGGCATTTATACCACACGCGCCTAAAAACGTCAAAATTTCATGTTGATATAGAAACTCCATAAAAAAAATGCCGCGCCTAAGCGCAGCATTTTCGAAATATGTATACATAAATTTACTTTCTCGATTCGAGTACTATTGCCGAAGAGCGATACTGCTCGTCAAGCGATTCCATTACCTGCTTAGCTTCTTCATAAGTATCAAAATCTCCTATGTAATACTTATATACTCCATTAAACTCGCGTACCTTAAGGTTTGGAATACCAAAGCTATTTACTGGCTTCTGAGTTGACAATGCAAATACCTGAACTCTGAATACCTTGGTTGTTCTGCTTGCATTGTAAGCCGTGGGGTCACCCTTACCGTCGTCAACTATTGTTTCTGACTTAATTTTCAGGTAAGCATCGCTACCCTGAATGAGGACCCTAAAATCTACACGACGGTTATACTTTCTAAGCGAGCTTCTGCTGTTGTTAGCTATAGGCTTCGATTCACCGTACTTAACAACTTCGATCTTGTCCTGCTTTACGCCCTTGCCAACAAGATAATCCTTTACTGCCATAGCACGGCGGCCAGAAAGCAAGTAGTTGTATTCGTCGGTACCAGTATAGTCGGCATGACCGCCAACTTCTATCTTAGCACCTGGGTTATCGACCATAAATTCGGACAACTTATTAAGCAAGCCTTCGTATTCGGACTTGATGTTATACTTGTCGAAATCGAAATATACATTACCAATTTCTACAGTATCCATAACTGCCTGTGGAGGATTGTCGGCAATGAGTTCAGGCTCGTACAATACAGTTACATTATACAGGTTCCTGTCCATTGGTTTCTCGTTGTACGACATATTTGCCTTGTTCACCGAACCGGCCAAATAATCGACAACTTTCTTTAGCTGAGGTGAATTGGGAGCAATCTGGTTTTCATCGAATTCGAAGTTTACACAAAGAATTCTCGACTCCTCGTTAAGTTCGTCGGCTGTCTTTTTAACCTTGTTGAGTACCGAGATTGCATCGGCGGTAAGGTCGCTATTGCCATACAAAGTAACCGAAGCTTCGCTTGTCGACAACGGAAGAATAATATCGTCGAGTTGTACCGGATTTCCGCTTTCCCTGAAAGCAGTGACTTCATTATCTGCAGGAGTCTTCTGCATATCGTTCAACTTTTCGCCATTTTTCGAATATGTAAGGCTGTAGTCGTTGCTTGGCAACAAGTAGCATGTATAATTGCCTGTGCTATCGAGCTTATACGAACCCAAGTCGGCACCTGTAGTTGTGTTCTTCACCCACACCAAGACACCCTTAGGAACTGCATTGTCGGCATATTTTACAGCACCGCGGTACACAATCATGTTGCTTTCCTCGGTCTTGTCGGAAATTACATACAAGTCGTACTCGCCATACGAATCGGCGCGAACACCAGCAACGTATGCGGTCTTTCCATCGCAACTAAGCGAATAGCATATATCGTTGTCGGGAGTATTGATAGGACTACACATATTCTCGGCAGGACTGAAGGTTCCATCCTCGTTTATGCGGGAGAAAAATACATCGTATCCACCGACGGTCTCATGACCCTTTGAGTTGAAATACAAAATCGAACCATTGGGATGAACAAAAGGATATTCCTCATCTTTCGGGGTATTAACCTCGGCAGGAAGAACCTTAGGTTCCGACCATTGTCCGTTAGGCAACTTTTTCATGACATAAATGTCGAGTCCGCCGAAACCACCAGGACGGTCGCTAGTAAAATACATACTGCTACCATCGGGAGAGATAGTCACGTGCGATTCCCTGTACTTTGTATTTATTGACGTGCTCAAATTGCTAGGTTTTCCCCACGAACCATTGCGACCTTTTTCGACAACATACAAATTGCCTTGCAACGAAGTACCCGACCTAAAAAAATACAATTCCTTTCCGTCAGGAGAGAGCGCCACGACAGACTCATTGCTGCCTTTGGTATTAATACCTGCAGGCAACATCTCAGGTTCGCGCCATTTGCCGTCATCGTCCTTGGTAGTCACATAAATATTTTCGAAACCCTCGGACCCAAGAGAATTAGGTCGCTTAGAAGTAAAATATAATGTTCTACCGTCGCACGAAATTATTGGTGAGTGATCGGAATACTCCGAATTGACCACATCGCCAATATTTTCGACCTCCATCTTCAAGCACGACTTACGTGTCGAAATATTTTTTGCATTTATGGTGATTTCCATTTCCTCGTCAATCAGCTCGACAAGCTTTTCCCTGTTATTTTCCTGCGCGAGCTGCCTAGCTTTCACAAGCATCTCGGTACTTTCCTCATATTTCCCCAACATACGAAGAACCGATCCGAGGTGATAGTAGCAGTCGATAGGCGCCGTACGCTCCTTATGTTCACCCCTTTTGTATTTTGGATTTACATAATCCAAAGCCTTACGCAGATATTGCTCCGACATTTCTCGGTCCTTTGAAGTGTTTTTGCAGCACACACCAATATTATACCAGACATTTGGATTTTCAGGGTCTTTATCCTCGGCCAAACGCCACATCTTAAGAGCCTCCTCAAAATTATCCTCGTACATAAAGGCTTGTGCATCATAAAAATTACTCATAAAAGCTTTGCTGGGCTTCTGCGAGTAACACACCGCAAACATTGCCGTACATAAGAAAAATAGTAACAGTTTTTTCATCTTTTAATAATTATAAACAAACATATAACAAATAGTCCTTTAAATCCTTTTTTTTATCTAAATTTAATCTTATCCTACTATTTATAACCAATATAATTTTTTATCCATTCGTATATAGTATCGGCATCGTAGCCGCATTCCTTTATTAACTCCTCTTGTGTGCCATGCGTCACGAAGTAATCGGGAATTCCGAAGCGCTTTACCTTTGTGTCGAATCCGTTGTCGGAAATGAACTCCAGAACCATGCTTCCAAATCCTCCCTGCAGAGCGTTGTCCTCGATAGTTACAATTTGTCGATGTCCAGCACATGCCTCGCTTAGCAGGTCCTTGTCCACTGGCTTGACGAAAATCATATCGTACACCGAAACCTCAATACCTTCGTTGTGCAGGCGGTCGGCAACAATGGCGGCTGTCCGCCCTGCCGTGCCGGCGGTAACTATAGCAACATCCGTGCCACGTTTTACGCAACGACCTTTTCCGATCTCCATTTCCGAAAAATTAATTTCGGACTTTGGATGAAATGACTTTCCTCGCGGATATCTAATTACGAATGGAAATTTATTCTTTTCGAGCTGGGCAGAGTAAAGCAGGTTCCGCAATTGGAATTCGTCGGACGGAGCCGCAATTACCAGATTTGGTATGCATCGCAGGAAAGAAATGTCGAACGAGCCATGATGAGTTGCTCCATCTTTTCCTACTAGCCCAGCACGGTCGAGACAAAGCACAACATGTAGTTTCTGCAGAGCGACATCGTGAACTATCTGGTCGAAAGCACGCTGCGAGAAAGTACTATAAATACAGCAATAAGGAATCATTCCCTTAATTGCCAGTCCAGCAGCGAATGTCACCGCATGCTGTTCCGATATTCCCACATCGAAACATCTGTCGGGTAACTCATCGAACATTTTTGTAAGGCCACTGCCCGAAACCATTGCTGGTGATATTGCGACTATGTTTGGATTGTTGCGAGCAAGCTGCAGAACGGCATCTCCGAACACATCCTGGAATTTCTGTGGACACATTGGGTCTTCGGCATCGGCAATTAACTCGCCAGTAGTTACGTCGAACTTGCCTGGAGCTGCATGCCAACGCTGCGGATTGTCCTCTGCCGGCTTGAATCCCCTGCCCTTTTGTGTTATAAGGTGCAACAAATTGGGGCCATCGATATTTTTCAGGTCCTCGAACAAACGCACAAGCGAAACCACATCATGACCGTCGACCGGTCCGAAATATCTTACACCCATCGACTCGAACAAGTTGCCCTGCTTCATCATTACAGACTTCACAGCATTGTCGATACGCTGGGTAAAATGCCTTATATCGGGTCCTACCTTGCCAAGCAACCGCCACACATCGTTTTTTACCTTGTTGTAAGTTTTCGATGTTGCAATATCGGTTAGGTACTCGCGAAGCGAACCAGGAGTTTCGTCGATGGCAATCTTGTTGTCGTTAAGGACAATCAGAAGATTCGGCTTGCTGACTGCAGCATTGTTCAAAGCCTCGAAAGCCTCGCCACCAGTGAGGGCGCCATCGCCAATCACAGCAATTGTACGCTCGTCGCTTCCGCGCATTTTTGCAGCCATAGCCATTCCCAAAGCAGCCGATATACTAGTTGACGAATGCCCAACGCCAAAACTATCGTATTTGCTCTCGGCAGGCGACGGAAAACCGCTTATCCCCTTGTATTTCCTGTTTGTCTTGAAAACATCACGACGTCCGGTAAGAATTTTGTGACCGTATGCCTGGTGTCCGACATCCCAAATAAGGTTGTCGTTGGGAACATCGAATACATAATGCAAAGCAACAGTAAGTTCTATGACACCGAGATTAGCTCCGAAATGAGCAGGATTGACAGCCTCCGACTCTATTATGAACTGCCTCAATTCTTCGCACACTAACGGTAAGTCAGCCACATCCAACGACTTCAAATCTGCCGGAGAATCTATTTTGTCTAAAAATCTATATGACATGTCGCTACTATACCGTTAACCTATACCTATTTCATTGTTTTTTAAGGTTACAAAATTACAAAAAATATAGTATCATATACAAGTAAATATTAACATATAATTGTAAATAAATAAGTTGACAACAAACATTAAGACGAATTAAAGAGGCATATATTTGCAAATTATATCAATAGATTTTATATAGTCATGAGAACCAATTCGTTAACACTAATAAAACTGATAGTTTTCGCATCGGTAATATCGGGAATACTTTTCTCGTGTGTACCTGCGCGCAAGTTTGAGGACGTAAAAGCAGCCAACGAAGCATGCGAAAAAGAACGAGAAAACCTGAACAAGCAGAACGAAAGCCTAACGACGGCCAACAACGAGCTTAAGGCAACAATCGCCAGATACGAACGAGAAATGGCTGCTCTTATAGCTGACACCGCCATGAAGAGCAACACAAACAGAATTCTCACCATGCAGTACGACAAGATAAGCGAGTTGTACAAGCAATTGCTTGAGAACCAGCAGAAACTTCGTGCCGACGCCGACAACGAACAGCAGAAGGCAATGCAGATGCTACAAAAGACCCGCGACGAACTTCAGGTAAAGGAGGATGAGCTAAGAAACCTCGAAGCAAGGCTCAACCAGGAAAGAGCAAGCCTCGAAGCTATGAAAACGCTCAACGAACAAAAGGAACGCGAGTTGAACGAAAAGAACGCTCTGCTCGAATCGCAACGCAACGAATTGAGCAGCAAGAATTCGGAATTGGATTCGAAAAACGCAAAGGTTGCCGAACTGCAAGCAATACTCAACGCAAAAGATTCGGCAATGAACGCATTGAGAACCAAGGTTTCGGAAGCGCTATCGGGATTCGAAGGCAACGGATTGACCGTAACGCAGAAGGAAGGCAAGGTTTATGTGTCGCTTGACGAAAAATTGCTTTTCAAATCGGGCAAGTGGGACGTTGACCCCAAGGGACAGGAAGCTCTTAAGAAACTGGCTGCCGTATTGGAGAATAATCACGATGTAAACATCACTATCGAAGGCCACACCGACGACCTTGCATACAGCGGCAATGGCAACATACAGGACAACTGGGACTTAAGCACCAAGCGTGCAACATCGATTGTAAAGATTATACTGTCGAACTCGAAAATTGACCCTGTCCGCCTGATAGCATCGGGACGTAGCTGCTATCTGCCTGTCGACGATGCAAAAACCGCAGAGGCTCGCGCAAAGAACCGCAGGACGGAAATAATTCTTACTCCGAAACTTGACGTTCTATACGAACTCACAAAATAACTTTTGGCATGACATAAAAATAAGCCCGGCTGATGTCGGGCTTATTTATTTTTTGGAATCAGCAATTATTCCGATTTCTTATCTTTCTTTTCCAGCGGCAACACTCCTGCCATCTCGCCAATTACGTTTACCAAATCGGAATCCGATGGAACAACTATCTTGGCATTGTTCTTAAGAGATGTTTCAACAGCCTCAATCTTTCTTAAAATCTGCGCATTACCAATGAAATACTTTTCAGCAGCCTCGTTAACCAACCTGATTGCCTCTGCTTCACCTTCGGCGTTCAAAATCTTTGCCTGACGGAAACCTTCGGCTTCCTTGATCTTGGCGCGCTTTACACCGTCGGCCTCGGTCTCGGCTGCGGTAGCATAGTCGATAGCGGCAATCTTCTCGTTCTCGGCCTTAACTACTTTGTTCATGGTTGCCTGTACGTCCTGCGGCGGATCAATCTGCTTCAATTCGGCACGAACAATCGAAATACCCCAGTCGGTAGTCTCTTCCGACAAAATCTGGTGCAATTCGGTATTGATACGCCCACGTTCGCTGTTTGCCGACTTTAGCGTAAGCGTACCAATGATGTTACGCAAAGTTGTACGTGCAAGATTAACTATCTGAACCTGATAGTTGTACACGTTGTACTGCGAATTCTTTACACTCTGCTCGTCTTCGCGCACGCGGAAATAAATCTGTGCATCGACGGTTGCATTCAGGTTATCGTTGGTAATGATTTCCTGCGGATCGGCATCAACCATCTGCTCTGTGACATTCACACGGTATATGCGGTCGATTATAGGAATAATCCAGTGCAAACCGGGATTTGCAAAATGATGATACTTACCGAGTCTCTCGACCAATGCCCTATGAGTAGGACGAACAACCTTGAAGCCGCACAAGAACAATATGACAACTAAGGTCACTACAATAACAATTATCAAAACTTTCATAGCTAAATGTATTTAAAATTTACGTCAAAGGTAAGTTTTTTTTTGATTGGTAGAACAAACTATGGAATTTATTTTTGCAATACCAGCAAAATCTTTTCCACCAATGTCTCCTTATCTGTTCCCGATGCATCAACGGTAATCTTTGCCATCGAGTAGAATGGTTCCCGTTTTTTTAGCATTGCATCCACATAGCTGGCAAGTTCTTCATCCGACTTTCCCTCGGTAAGCGGACGTTTGTGGTAAGAACTGGAAATCCTGCCCACTAGCTCGTCGGTAGACAATTTAATATATATGGTAGTGCCAATGGAATTCATAAGTGCCATATTTTCGCCGAAGCAAGGAGTACCGCCACCGCACGAAAGTACAAAGTCATCCTTGTTGAAAAACGATTCGAGTACGGAAGTTTCTAGTTTGCGGAAGCAAGCCTCGTCGTACTTCTGGAAAATTGCCGACACCGACATCTTGTAATGCGACTCGATTTCCTCGTCGAGGTCGTAGAACGACAAGTTGAGTGATTTGGCTAGGCGTCGCCCGACAACGGACTTACCTGCCCCCATAAAGCCAACGAGAAAAATTCTCATCTGTTAGAAAAGAGGTATTTGAAGCTGGGCTTCGGCCATTTGCATTGCCATCTCCTCCTGCTTGCGAACGCGTGGTTTGCGAACAACCTGCTGGATGTTGAAACCTAATTCGTTCATCAGTTTCAGGCGGTCTTCGAATTCAAGGTCGGCATACCTTTCGCAAGCAGCATCGAAAACTTCTACAATGAGCTTGTCGGTTGTGTCGCGTATGTAGTCGATATTTTCAACTTCGGCCTTGTTAAGATTCTGACGATAAGCACGTTCCTTATGTATGTCTTCAAACTTTTCAACCCAGATTTTTACGGATGAGATATTGGGGTTTGTAAGCAGACGTCCTCCATTGGCAACTCGGTTCGAGTCGCATTCGAAAAGCTGAGAAGCAACTTCGAGAAGTTCCTCTCCATTGCGTGGATTGGGGATTGAAAACGGGTACTGCAGTCCATACCACGAAGTGATGTCAACAGGCAATTCGCCACGTTCGATAGCCATGTGCATCGACATGTAGTAGTGAACGACGAAAGTCTTTGCCTTGCTAAAAAGATTGTTGTAGTTGTTGTTGAATGCCTCCTCCTGCTGTCTTAAGCATTCCTTATAGGTTCTGAACTTCTCGAAAACAGAAAGATTCTCTTCTGCTATATTAGCCTGGTATTCAGCAAATAAACAATCTTCACCCAATGGATTCTCGCGCAAATACGCATCGAAAGACCTCAGTATTTCGAGTCTTTCCACATCGGTATGTCTGTAAATCAGTTTCTCCATCCGTAGTCTAAATCTATAAAAACGTACAAAAATATATTTCATAAAAACAACAAAATCAACACAAATCACAAAGTAATCAACACATTAGTGTTTATTGTGCATTTATAACCATCGGATTTTCAAGGGAGAACGTCTTTTAACGTAAGACACGGCAAAACATATAATTAGCAAATTGTTATAAATCAACACATTAGCAATCAAACGTTACCATATCAATGATAGTTAGAACTAATTATTGTAAAGACGCAAAATTTTGCGTCTCAACAATAAAAAGAAATATTGCCCAATGTCTCCAACATTGATTTTTTGAATTATTGAATTATTGAATCTTCAAATTATCAAATTTTATTACTTTTGTGGTCTAAAAATTATAGCGATGAGATTCAAACGAATATTGTTAAAGCTCAGCGGCGAATCACTTGCCGGAGCATCGAAACAGGGCATAAGCGAAACCCACCTTATGGAATACGCCAACCAGATTAAAGCCGTACACGACAAGGGCGTACAGATAGGAATAGTAATCGGCGGAGGCAACATTTTCCGCGGCATTTCGGGCGAAAGCAAGGGCTTCGACCGTGTGAAAGGCGACCAGATGGGAATGCTCGCAACAATAATCAACTCGTTGGCATTGCAGAACGGACTCGAATCTGTTGGCGTTAAGACCAGACTTTTCACCTCAATAGGAATAGAATCAATCGGCGAACGCATTTCGAAGCCAAAGGTTGTCGAGGCTTTGGAAAACTCGTATGTTTGCATACTTGCCGGCGGAACTGGAAATCCATATTTCTCGACCGACAGTGCTTCGGCTCTGCGTGCAATCGAAATCGAAGCCGACGTTTTCCTTAAAGGTACGCGCGTAAACGGCGTCTATACAGCCGACCCAGAAAAGGACCCGACTGCTACCAAGTTCGACACCATTACCTTCGACGAGGTTTACAAGCGCGGACTTAAGATCATGGACCTCACTGCTTTTACGTTGTGCAAAGAAAACAACATGCCGGTAATCGTATTCGACATGGACACCTACGGAAATCTTGAAAAAGTAATAAATAACGAAAATATAGGAACTTACATTACAAAGTAATTTATGGAAGAATTAGAATTGTATATAGAAGATGCAAAGGACGGAATGAAGTCCGCACTCGAACACCTCGAAAAGGAACTTGCAAAGATCCGCGCAGGCAAAGCTAACCCAGCTATGCTCGAATCGGTAAAGGTTGAATGCTACGGAACAGCATCACCTATTTCGCAAGTTGCAAACCTTTCGGCTCCAGACCCGAAGACCATCTTCATCCAGCCATGGGACAAATCAACCATCCCGGCAATCGAAAAGGCTATCCTCGCTGCAAATCTCGGCTTCAACCCTGCAAACAACGGCGAAGTTATCCGCATAATCGTTCCGCCTCTGACCGAGGAACGCCGCAAGCAACTCGTTAAGCAGGTCAAGGGACTCGGCGAAGACTCGAAGGTTGTCATCAGGAACGCTCGCCGCAACGCAATCGAAGAATTCAAGAAACTGAAGAAGGAAGGCGTTTCGGAAGACGAAGCAAAGGATGCAGAACAAACCGTACACAAGGCTCACGAAGACTTCATCAAGAAGGTTGATGCAGTAATCGACGCCAAGGAAAAGGAACTGATGACCGTATAGCGCAAAAGCTAATCGCCAGTCCATATAACCCCATCAGCCAAACATTATATTGTCGGGAATACCTTAATAATATAATGCATAAAAGTATTTTGCCATATAGCATAACGAAATTACTGACGTGCATGTTGATGTTGATGTGCTTCAGCATTAGTCTGCACGCCCAGTCAGATACCTACGACAAGCTCCTGTCCGACTTCGACAACAGCACGAGCGTGTCGGCGGCAAACCGTTTCTTCAAGCAGCTCGATGCCGACGAAATAACCGACTCGCTGATTATTTTCAACGAAAATACGCCAGTCGATTCGGTTCAAGGTCAGGTGTGGTACTGGGCGTCGGTATGCATGTACGAAATGCAGCAGTACAAGTCGGCCGAGAAGTATGGACTGAAATCGCTACCCCTGTTGCACGACGACGAAACCAAAGCCGACTGCCTGAACCTTATAGGCTGCATATATGTACGGCTTGGCGACTTCGACCAAGCGGCAGCTTACACCAAGCAATGCCTCGACATCGACATGCGAAGCGGTGACGACGACCGTATTTCGTCGAGCCTCAACACTTTGGCTGGAATCTACATGGCAGCATACCAGCCCAAGGAAGCCGAAGTGTATATCATCAAGGCAATTGAACATGCCGACAAAGCACAAAATCCTGCCCGTAAAGCGATATTGCTCGGCATGGCATCGGAAATATACCATGCGCTCGGCAACGACACTATCTCGCTCCAATATGCCGACCAGTCGTACGAACTCGAAAAAGTTATAGGCAACGAGCATAGGTCGGCAATACGACTGTCGCAGAAAGCGTCGGCACTTATAGGCTTGCACCGATACAGCGAAGCCGAGCAGACTCTCGAAACGGTAATCCCAACTCTCCGGCAATGCGGCGACAAACATTCGCTTGCAATAGCATGCAACAAAATGGGAATGTCGCTGTTGTGCCAGGAGCGCGAAAAAGAAGCCATCGCCTATTACCGCGAAGCAGCCGACATACTTGTCGAGAGTGGTGACCTTATGAACGAAATGCACTCGCGCCGAGGACTTTACGAAAGTCTATGGAAGATTAACCCCGACAGCGCAAAGATAGAACTCGACAGGTTTGATTTGCTGAAAGACTCGTTATACACCAATGCCACTGCCGAAAACCTTGCACGCTATAATGCCGAATTTGAGAACGACCAGCTGCAGCAGGAAATTTCACGTCGCCAAAGACAGCACATTAGCAACATCATAATAATTTTTGCAATAGCAATAATCGTATGTCTGTCGGCACTGATTGCAGTAAGGAAGAACCAGAAGCGCCAACAACGCAGAACAGAGGAACTTACCCACGAGATAGAGCTATTGAAGAAAATGCTGAATGCCGAAAATCGTGAAGCCGAACCATCGGACGAAGAAGAGTCTCCCGACAGCGACGAAAGCGATTCGAACAAGCAGTTCCTCATGAATCTCATCAAAGCGGTAAACGAAGGCTTGCCAACTGGAGAATTCGGTGTGGAAGCCATCGCATCGAAACTGAACATGAGCGAACAGACTTTCAGACGCCGACTGCAGAGCGCCACAGGAGAAACACCCAAGGCCTACATATCGGCAATACAGATGGAAAAAGCCAGCAATCTACTTCTGAACAATCCAGACCTGCCAATAATCGAAGTAGCCGAGCAGTGTGGTTTCAACGATGCAAGCAGCTTCAGTCACACCTTTAAGCGCACATACGGAATTTATACCGCGAAACACACGCGTAATTACTACAATTGATTGCATATCAAAACATTGTCTCTTGTCATTTTCTTACATTTGTAAGAAAAAAACAAGTTGAAACCTTTATTTTGTAAGAAATCGACAAGTGCGACTTGCCTATTCACCCTAATTTTGCCCCCCGAAAATCAGCAGAAACAAATCGAAATAAATTTAATGATATGACAACAAAAATGAAAGTAATCGAAGGGCTATTATTAATAGCATTTATTATGTGCGGTGCAAATTTCACAGCAAATGCACAATTGGGAGGACTTCTGAACAAGGCAAAATCAGCTGTTTCGAAGGACAAGCAAAACAACAACAGCAATAACAACCAGAATGCTCAGCAGAACAACTCGAATTCTAATTCGCAAAGCAACTCTCAAAGCAGTCAGGAAGAAGAACTTAGACGTAAACTCGATGCTGCAAGGACAACCGAAACCAACGACGACGACAGCAACAGCAGTACCGAAAGCACAAGCCAGGAAAAACCTAGCTATCCGACATCGCTCAGCGAACTCGACTCGAAACTATTCATCTACAATCCCGACGATGCCGCCAACGATGCATTCTACGATGTAGCAGGCGCCAACGCAACAAAGGCTTACACAGACTTCTGCAATGCCGCAACTATGACCGAATACACCAGCCGCCACGTAGGCTGCGACATGTTCGAATTCGCCGACTACCAGACAGCCAATGGTGTAAAGCAGGTGCATCTCACCGAATATGCATTTTGTGCATACTATTCGTACTTCATGACAAACCCAACAGAAGTTTCTGGATACCAGTGCTATATCCGCGCACGCCTTATGCAAGACTGCTATAGGTTCGACAAGGTTCGCTCGTTCCCTTACATCCGCGATGAAGAACGCAACCAGTGGAAGGCAAAATATCCAGGAGCCGAAAACCTGCGCAAAGTAACCTTGGAAGACGGCAAGGAACTCAACCTTCTGGAAACCGAAACCCAGCGTCAGAAGAGATGGGACGACGTACAGGGCGAAGCCGAAGACATTCTTCTCGCCAACACTCCGTACAATGTTGTAAGAAGCGTACTTAAGGGCACACTCGCAGCCATCAAGCAATGCGATGCAGCTGGTCGTAGCGCCGATGCATATAACCTACTTCGTGAAGCAGGATACATGATGGAAGACCTAGGCAGCCACCCATTGCATAGCAAAGACGAACAATATCAAGGCATTTACGAAGAATACAACAGCTACTTCACACAGAAACGTCTCGGATGGCTCAAGTCGGCAGGCGCAGCATCGTCGAAGCCCGTAGCAATGCCAAAGGCAGCATCGGTTTCTGCTGAAATCCAGAATCAAGCTACTGCAAAAGCAAAGGCGAAATTTGGCGACAAGTTTGTGAAAGCTATTGTAACAGAATCAGATTGGCACATCTACAAGGAGCCTAATTATCCGTACAACATTTCGCATCGTAGCATAAGCGTAGATGTAATAATCAAGGAAAACGGCGAGTATTTCGTTTCTCATCAGGACCTGCGACAGAATTACGCCGGCGGAAGCTACTCTGGCTACGACCTGCGCAACAGCATGAAGACACCATTGCAGGAAAAGGTTGATTACAAATAATCATAATTAATATGAAGGAAAATGGCTGGACTTAAATAGTTCCAGCCATTTTTGTTTACAAGAAAGCAGGTGAAAAAAAAATCAATTATTATTGTCCAATTAGACTTAAAAAATGATATATTTGCAACTTGTAACTTTACTTATCAATAAGTATGAAATTAAGAATTGCAATATTGGTAACATTTGCACTGCTTTCTGCAAATATTTATTCGCAGGATGCAGATGCTATTCTTGAAAACGGACTATTCGCATTCAATAACGACAATTTCACAAAAGCAATATCTGAACTGTCGAAATATGTCGAAACCAACAAGGAAAATCCAGTGGCGTACAATACGCTTGGACGTGCATATTCATACTTGGGCAACTTCGACAAGGCCATGATAAATTTCCAGATGGCTATAAAGCTTGATCCCAAATACTACGAAGCAGTAAAGAACCTAGGCTACGTTTACTACGACGAAGGCGACTTCGAGAAGGCCATAAGCCAATTCGAAAGTGCGATAAAGATCAATCCCAAGTACGACACAGCCTACAATGCACTTGGCAACGCCTACGACGAACTGAAAAACTACAAGAAAGCTATTTCGTACTATTCAAAAGCAGTATCGATTAGTGAACTTTACGACGGTGCATACAACAACCTCGGTCTGGCATATTCGCACAATGGAAACTACGAAAAAGCCATCCAAAGCTGCAAGAAAGCAATTGAAATAAATCCGCGCAACGACGATGCCTACAATGCAATAGGTGTTATATACGAAGATCAAGGCGAATATGTTGAAGCTATCGAGTGGTTCAAAAAAGCTCTCGAAGTAAACAAGGACAATGCTGATGTTTACAACAACCTCGGTGTGGCATACTACTATTCGGATGATGTTAAGGGCGAAAACAAAGCCGTGAAAAACTACCTCAAGGCATTGGAACTCAATCCAAACAACATCGATTCGTACAACAACCTCGGTGCTGCATATTTCTCTACCAACCCGGCAAAGGCTATGGAATACTACAACATGGCATTGACTATCGACCCCAACCATGTCGATACAAACTACAACATAGGCAAGCTCTATCAGTCGATGAACCAGGAAGCCGATGCCATAGCACATTTCCGTCGTGCAGCACGCGCTGGTCAGGAACTCAGCCGCAAGGAACTGAAGCAGAGAGGACTCGACTGGTAATCCCACAATGGATGAAATCTACATGAGACGGTGCATCGAGCTCGCAAAATGCGGGTTCGGAACTGCATCACCAAACCCTATGGTTGGTGCCGTAATCGTGTGCGACGGCAAAATCATCGGCGAAGGCTGGCACAGACGATGTGGCGAGGCACATGCCGAAGTAAATGCTGTTAACTCGGTAGCCGACAAGTCGTTGCTAAAAAAGTCAACAATCTATGTATCACTCGAACCATGCGCCCATGTAGGACGCACCCCAGCCTGCGCCGACATGTTAATCCGCGAAGGTATTCCTCGTGTGGTAGTCGGCAGCATCGACCCATTCGAAAAGGTGGCAGGCAAAGGCATCGAAAAACTGCAGAACGCAGGCGTTGAAGTGAAAATTGGCGTCCTGAAACAGGAATGTGACTGGCTAAACCGTCGTTTTTTCACTTTCCACACAAAGCGCAGACCATACATAATATTAAAATGGGCTCAGACTGCCGACGGTTTCATCGACAATATTCGTACCGACAACACGAGGAAACCATTGAAAATCACTAATGTACAATTTGACAGGCTTGTCCACAAATGGCGCACCGAAGAAGATGCTATTCTTGTAGGCACGCGCACCGCCCTGCTCGACAATCCACAGCTTACAGCCCGCCTTTGGTCGGGACGGAATCCCGTGCGAGTTTGCATCGACCGAGAATTGAAAGTTCCTGCATCAAGTAGAATATTTGATTGCCAAGCAAAAACAATAATAATTAATGGTAGCAAGGAAGGCACAAATGGCAACTTGATTTTCTGCAAGGCTGATTTCAATGAAAACATTGTACCACAGATACTTGACATATTATACCATAACGAAATCCAGTCGGTAATTGTCGAAGGCGGAGCGCAAACCTTAAACTCGTTTATTTCAAGCGGGCTGTGGGACGAAGCAAGAATTTTCACTAGCACAGAAAAAATCACCAACGGAGTGAAAGCCCCCGATTTACCCTACCCTTGCGCAAAAATCGAAAAAGAAGAGGATGTCACACTGAAATACATCTATAACAACGACTTCTATACTGAAAACATTTTATAAACTATCCGCATAAATGTCAGCAGCAAAACAGTTATTTATAATCATTCTCTGCCTTTGCGTAGGATTTCTGCTTAACACAGCATTGGTTGTACTATTATACTTTTTCATGCAGGGAGAAACTTCGTACAAGATTCTGCTTATGCTGTCGTCAATCATATCGTTTGCACTTCCTGCCCTGCTTGCAGCAAAATTCATCCAAAAAGAAGAACCTGCATTTAGGCAACTTGGCATGACCGAAAGTCCCAGATTTACAAAATACCTCCTCGCAATAGTATTTATGCTTGCAATAATGCCTGCAATTGAATTTATTTCGAGTTTAAACGCATCGTATTCGTTTCCCGAATCGCTGAAAGGACTAGAAGAATACCTACGAAACATTGATGAATCGGCAATGCAATCTACCATGAAGGCTCTGGCAGGAAATGGTATCGGGGCATTTATACTGAACCTTATAGTACTTGCGATAACACCTGCCGTATGCGAGGAAATGTTCTTCCGTGGCGTACTGCAGAAGTTCTTTGTCGACAACATCCGCAACAAGCACATTGCCATACTGCTTACTGCATTTATATTTTCGGCGATACACATGCAATTTTCGGGACTGCTGCCTCGGTTTATACTCGGCGCAGTGCTCGGATATTTGTTCTATTCGTCTGGCTCGCTATGGCTGTCGATTGTTGCACATGCAACCAACAACGCACTAGTAGTCATTGCTGCATTTTTCTTCGGTGCCGAAATTTCTGCATCGCCCGACCTCAGCGCATACACAAATCCTTGGTGGATATGTGCAATTGTAGCTGGACTTGCAATAGCATTTTTTGCAGGCAGAAAAATTTTCTGCACTAAAAAATAGGCTTTTTTAATGTTTTTTTGCATCATTGATTTTATTGATTATCAAAATTTGTATATTTTTGCACCGAATTTGGTACTCAGCGCTAAAGCAGGTTCACACGGTACTACCTAATTATTTTGAACCTACAATTTAAACATAAAGTCTAAATTATGAATTTTATAGAAAGACTAAGCGAATCTCCGGTTACGAACATTCCGGAACTTCTTAACCTGCACCACTCCAACCCTCTTGGCATCAATCCGTTGGGACTTTTGATATTCATTTTTATCATGGCAGCATTCATGGAGCTGGTAAACTTCCAAATCCGCTACAGGGACAAAGCCAAGTTCTATCCGATTTTGTACACATTGTTCGGAATTACCTTGGTTTCAATATATTACTACTGCTTCATGGCCGATTTGCCAACCGTTGACAGATATGGCGAGAAACCATGCATTGGCTGGTTCTGCGACTACGATGTAGTTGGCGACTGGGGACTTGCAATTCTTGGTCTTGTAGGACTTGTGCTGGTTGTTTACTGGATGATTTGCGCCGTAATGCAGGTTACTGCCCAGATGTCGGTACACGCAGGACTTAGCGAAGGCAAGAAGTGGAAAGAATGGAAATGGGGAACAGTAGTTGCTCTCGCAGGACTTGCAGCAAGCGTTATCGTTTACATCGCAAAGGCTTCGGCATCGGCTTGCTCGTGGGTATTGTTCGGCAGCCAGATAGTGATGATACTTTTCTGCCTTGTAAAGATGGTTCTCGACTGTGTACGCACAAAGAGCGCATGGGGCGTGGCAATCGCATTGGTGTTCTTCCTCGGCATCGAGGCGCTGATAATGCTTTCGATAGAATGCATGTACGGTGCAATCGTATTCTGCGTTGTGATACTCGGAGCGTTTGCATCGGCTAAGGCAAGAAAGAAAATGCCGAAAAAGAAAAACGAATAAGGTTAAAAATCTTTTTATAGGAAAGGGGCTGATTTATTTTCAGCTCCTTTTTTATTATCCGCAAACAGCATAAAACCTAGAAACGGCGAAGCCATTGAACCCCTTGGGCTGGAAGGCTAAAAGGCTTTAAGCCTGCAAGACACAAACTTAGGAACGCCGAAGGCATAGAAACAGCGAAGCGAGAAACGGCGCAGCCATTGAAACGCGAAGCGAGAAACGGCGCAGCCACAGAAACGGCGTAGCCATTCAAACGGCGAAGCCATTGAAACGCGAAGCGAGAAACGGCGCAGCCACAGAAACGGCGTAGCCATTCAAACGGCGTAGCCATAGAAACGCCGAAGGCATTCAAACGGCGTCAGCCATTCAAACGTGCGAAGCACATAGAAACGCCGAAGGCATTCAAACGGCGCAGCCATTGAAACTGCGTAGCGTTATCCCAGCAAGCTTTCCCTTATGAAATTGTCGTAGCCCTTAATTCCGAAATACAGCATCTTCAAAGCTGCAAACGGGCGAAGTTTATTTTCTACTTTGGCGAGCTTTTCGGGAGTATCGGTACCAAAATATTCGCAGGCAAACATCTCCCAGAACTTGAGCATTGCCGCATTGTCGATATGATATAGCTTCTTTGTCAAGTCGTCGGGATTGCACCTGCAGACAAGGTACATCATGCCAAAGTCGAACAATGGATTGCCATAGCTGAAATCGGCAAGGTCAATCCACAGGTTGCCGAAACTAGAATCGAGAATATTGCCGATATGCAAGTCGCCGTGGAGACAAGTCGTTGCTGGTGGTATGCTTTTCACAAAATCGAGAACCTTTTTCTTCTCGTCGTCGGTGAAAATTTCTGCATTTTCAACTGCCCTGCAAGACATTTCGACTGCCGACGGGAAAACAGCAGGATTGCAAACCGTAGAATGCAACTGCCTGCACATACGGGCAAATTCGGCTGCATATCTTTTCATACTGTCGGGATTCTCGGATATTGCCCTTGCAAACGACTTCTTATCGACAATACGACCAAACTCGCAACCGTACCTCTTGCCATCGGTGACAAAGCGTCCTGGCATAGGCGTAGGCAGTCCCATACGGAAAACATTCATTGCAGTGCGAAGTTCGCGCAACGGCATTTCGGGCGATACCGATTCGGCGTACAACTTTATCATTGTGCGTCCACCCTTATGGTTGTAACTTTCGGCATTGAAGCCTTCGCCACTACGCTCATAGTCTGCGAGGTTGATTTTTGCTGGCTCACCGAAATCCTTCTGTCCGAACGTCTTTTCAAGCAGAGTAATAAATTCGCGGTATGCAGGAGTTCCAGCAAGGTCGAAAAGTGCTACTGCCAGTTCGCGGTAGCGCCATTCGTGGTCGGATTTGCCATTTGGTGCATGGAAGATTTTCCAAAGCTCGTCGCCAATACGCTCGTAGTCGCGGGCGATGGCGCGCATATTCGAGAGTTTGTCGCCCATAGCCACAATTTTTGCATCGTATGGAGCATTGGCGAGCCTTTCCAGGGCTGCCTTTTTTCGGTCAGTCCAACTGTCCCGCTCCGAAAAGCCATTTGCAAACTTATCGCTTTCGGCTTCTACCAAAGCTGCAATCCTATTGCCAAATTCCTCGCGCAACTGCTTCAATGTTACATCTGTATCTTCAATTGTATCGTGCAATGCTGCTGCGGCAAGTATTTCCTGATCAGAAGTTATTGTTGCGGCTATCTCCACCGCTTCCATTAAGTGTACCGAGTATGGGAAACCCTTTCCTCGACGTTCGGTATTGGCGTGTGCATCAATTGCAAAATGCATTGCCTTGTCGAGGATGGATGTGTCTATATATTTGTTTGCCATAAATTTACTTTCTACTTTATATTAATTTTCGACACCTGTTCGAATGTGCGCCGTGCGTGCTCGATGTTGTAGTCCGACTTTCCAAAAACGGAATCGTAGAACATTCGCAGACCGATTTCACCGCCTCCATTCTTTACTATATACACTATGCAAAGGTTCTGCAATGCCACCGACAGCGCCAGAATGTCGAGATCTGTCGACGAAAGCTGATGAAGTGCAAGTTTGTATGCATCGTCACTGCAGTCCTTTATAAGCCGTTGCAAATCACCAAGAGTTCGGAAGTTCATCTTTATCAGCGTTGTCAAGTAGCGCATTAGGTTGTCCTCGTAGATTTCGGCCTGATTGATGGTTGCAATCTTGTCGATTAGCTTCTTGAAAGGCTTCATAGTGAGGTAGCTGCGGAAGGTGTCGCTGTCGAGAGGCACTTCGTCGAAGTTACCGTCGGTAACCAACGACTGCACATTGCGACGATAGTCGGTGATTTCCTTGCGTATGCGACTAAACTGCTCGTCGGCAAGTTCTAGCATACCGGCAAGGCGGTTCATATTGCGTAGATGCTCCTTTGGTACCTCAATGCCCGACTTGTAGCCTGTGTCGTGGTACATTGTAGCCCACACATGCTGCAGGGCGGTGCGCATCTGTATTTCGAAGCGGAAATCGTTTATTTCGGGATGTTCGGCATCGTAGTACAGCGACTTTGGTATACGACAGATGTAGTGCAGCGACATATATCCGAACTGGTCGAGATCGAGAGCCTTGCGCTTATCTACCGAGTTTTCCCAATCGACTTCGAAAACCTTGTCGATGAGAGCCGAAATCTTGTCAACTTCCTCAGAATAGAAGGTAATGACACGAGTGCCTAAAATGTCGGTAATGTCCGAGAGAGCCTTGTACTTATACCCCTTGAGTTCCAACTTACCGGCGAGACTGTTTTCTGTCTTTATTCTCGACTCTATTGCAGTAACATATATATTGTTGTCGGCGACGCACTTTTCGAGTTGTGCTCGCACGATTTCCTTCATCTTTTCAAATATCGCCAAATTCTCGCGATATTCGTCAAGAATCATCTGACAGTGAAAGTCAAGATTGTATTCCATATTCAAGCCTGTGGCTAAAAATTAAACTATCTTAATTATGTTCGAGAAACCTGTGATGTCGAACACTTCCTTTACATTTGGTTTCATATTGCGCATCACGAGGTTACCCTTACGTGCCGTCACACTTTTCTGGAGCATAAGGAACATACGGAGTCCTTGGCTCGATGTGTATTCCAAACCTGTGCAGTCAATTTCAATGTCGGGATTATCTCCTTGCATAAGCGGAGTAATGTCCTGCATGAACTTGTCGGCGGTTGTCGTGTCAAGTCGTCCGTTCAAAACTACAAATGTCTTGTTTCCAGTATTTTCAATATTAACTTCCATAAATACTTATATTGTTATTGCAAAAATTGTTATGTCATCGTTCTGTTCGTTACCACTGGCAAAATCGGTTACAGCATTGTGTACTGTCAAAACCATTTCATCGGGATTTAGATTTCTGAATTCGGGCTTTGATGCCAGTTGCAGAAGCCGTTCTTCACCAAATTGTTCCTTGTCGGCTTTTTCTGCTTCGGTTACACCGTCGGTGTAAAGCAGAAGCTTGGTTCCAGGACGCAAATCCAAACTTTCAGACTTGTATTCAAATCCATTCCATACACCTACAGCCATATTTGGATTTGCCTTGAGATAATACGGTTTTTCGTCGGGAGGAATGACAATTATCGGGTTGTGTCCTGCATTGCAGAATTCCATCTTCTTGGTTTCAAGGTCGATGCAGCCGAAAAACAAGGTGACGAACATATTTGCGTCGTTGCTCTTGGCAATGCTGTTGTTTATCCTAGTAGCCACATCCTTAACCGGCAGTCCCAAATCGGCAAACAGGTGACACATCACCCTCGTAATTGCCATCACAAAAGCTGCAGGCACACCCTTGTCCGAAACATCGCCCACCGAGAAATTAAGGCGATTGCCGTTGATGGTAAAGTCGTACAGGTCGCCACCGACTTCCTTGGCAGGAACCACCTTCGCATTAAGTGCACATCGGCTGTCGTTGGGAAAATTCTTCGGCAACATTCCCTCCTGTATTTTCTGACCGATGTATAATTGAGTTTCCATACGCTTCTTTGCCGATGTTACCGATTCAATTTGCTCAAGGTATGTCACCAATGACTGCTGCATAAACGCCAACGAGTCGCGTAGTGTTAGTATCTCATCATTCGACTTAACCTCAGGAAGCTGGGTATGGAAATCACCATTTGCGATATTCAGAGCAGAGACAGAAAAATCTTTAATCGGTTGCGTTAGTTTCCGTATTATGCGATAGCATATTATGAACATTATCAGCAACCCTAAAAGCCCGACTATGATAAGTACAAGGTGCATTTGCGAAGTGCGTTCCAGCACTTCGCTGTACTGGCAGGTTATTGACATCGACCAGCCGTTATCGAGAGGTGCATATACGGCAAACGCTAATCCACGTCTGGTAGAAAAGCGCATTGTTCCGCTATCGCCAGCAACCATGTTCCTCGATATTTCCATTAAACTCCCGTTAAACAAAGTGTCGGCTACATCAATTGCCGATTCGCCTGCGAGATTAAATTCCGAACCAGATGTAAGAAATCTGCCTTGCGCGCTAATGAGTATTGTTTGTGAATGCTCGTATGGATGTATGGCGGAAACCTTTTCCGAAAGCCAATCAAGCGAAATGTCGGCAGTGATAATGGCATAAACACGGCCGGTAGAGTCTTTTATCGGATAACTGTATGTTGTCATCATCTGCTCTCCACCGCCAACATCGAAATATGGTTCGCTCCAGTGCGGATTGCCAGTGTTCTTAGGTTCGCTGTACCATTCCTGAGTAAAGTAGTCGTTTGTTTCGGTGCCTAGTTCCTTGCTTTTTAGTTCACCAGTCTCAGCATCCTCGTAGGAATACGGAGAAAAGAAATGCCGACCTTCAAAATAGCATGAGTCGAAAGCAATGGCACTGCCTATGATGTATGAATTTTCCTCAACAACCTTGCTTGTAATGTGGTATAGGTATTTCTCATCTTTGTCGTTTTCCTTAGCCAGCCACGAAGCGTCTTTCACGGTGGACTCTACAGACTGCAAAGTTTTTTCCACATCGAGTATTGTGGCTTTCAGTATGTTGGATGCACTTCGCTTGGCCTCATCGGAAATAAGCATGTGGGAAGATACAGCAACAATGCCCAGCACAATAACAAAAAGGATTGTAACAATCAACAGTACATTAAGGCTTAACCTTGTTGAAAATGATTTTGATTTTGAATTAAGCATAGCGACTGTTATTTAGAGATTTCCTTCTTCATTGTCAATATGTTACATCCATCCTCGTAGCGATACAGGACCTCGTCCATAAGTTGCTTGCACAGATAAATGCCCAAACCGCCGATTTCCCGCTCTTCGAGTGGAAGATTGATGTCCGGATCGCTTTTTTCAAGCGGATTAAACGGTTTGCCAGCATCCTTCAAGGTAATTGTAAGTGTCAAACCATTTTTTTCGAGGGCTGTGCCTACTTCCATCCAGCCAATACCATCCTTGTAGGCATACTGAACAACATTCTCTACTGTCTCCTCTATTGAAAGCCTCAACTTAAACCGCAAATCTTCGTCTTTAGAAAAAAAAATTAATGGACAAATTTACACAAAAAATTGTTTTCCTACTCTAACCTTCGTATCGATTTTCCAACATTTATGAGGTGGTCGGCAACACGTTCGGCATTTGACGACAACGACAGATACTCTGCACCAGCATTTGGAGAACAAAGCCCGAGCGACATTCGTGCGATATGACTGGTTTCCATGTGCTTGGTATATTCGTCAATTTTATCCTCAACCTTTTCAGCTTCAGAATACGCTGCGAAATCCTCATCGGAATATGCCTTCATTATCTTGTCGTACAACTCGTTGATGAGAGTACGGACATTCTCTATCTCCTCTACTGCCTGCGACGAAAACTTTTCGCCGGTATCCTTTAACATACCTGCATATTCGACAATATTTTCGGCATAATCGCCTATACGCTCAATGTCGCGGACGCTGCGGAAAGTAGTGGTGAGGTAGTTGTGGTCCTTTTCGCTAAGCTGACGCATTTTAGAAAGCTTCACAACATAATCGATTATTGCCGAGTTCAAGAAATTAAGCTGGTTCTCGTCCTTTGCGAACTTGTCTTTCTCCGAGAAATCCAACTTGGTCACAATGTCCAGCGAGCGGTTGAAGTTGCCGATGGCGATCTTTGCCATATTTTCGATTTCACGCTTGGTCTGCTGCACAGCTACAGGCGGAGTCTTCAGCATGTTGTCGTCGACAAAGAATAAGCGTGGACTGTCGGGATCGGTTTCTACCTTGTCGGGAATCATCTTGCAAACCAACTTCACGAGTGCACCGGTCAGCGGAAGAACTATTATCACGGTAGCGACATTGAATATCGTATGGAACATTGCAAGCTGCACCTGCGGAACACCGGGGAACATGCGATTGAAAATAGCACCGAAACTCATGTCGTCGGAAAATAGTCCCATGACAAATGCTGCTACAAGGAACAAAACTGCACCGCTGACGTTGAATATCAAGTGAATCAATGCAGTACGCTGTGCATTTCGTCCGCTCGTAACACCAGCAACAATTGCCACAACGCAAGAACCAACATTAGAACCAATTGTAAGGAAAATACCTTGGTCGAGAGTAACAAGTCCTGTCACCACCATGGCAAGCGCAATGGATGTCATCACCGACGAACTTTGGATGATGGCTGTGAAAATTGCACCGATAAGCACTAGCAGAATCGGATTGCTGATTCCTGCAAGGAAAGTCTTTACGGCTTCCATTTCGGCGAAATCCGACATCGAGGAGCTCATGAGGCTCAAGCCGACAAACAGCATTCCGAAGCCAGTGAAAATTCCGCCGATGCGCTTCCAGAAATCGCTTTTTGCGAACAGCATTGCAAAAGCACCAATGCCTGCAAAAGCCGAGAAAATTACGGTTGTAGATAGCACGTTTTCGCCAAACATACCAAGTGCAACAATCTGCGCAGTGATAGTAGTACCAATGTTTGCTCCGTAAATCATGGTCGCCGCTTGTGCAAGCGAGATTATTCCTGCATTCACAAAACCAATAACCATCACCGTGGTAGCACCCGAACTCTGGATTGCCGCTGTTCCAACCGCTCCTATTCCTACTCCAAGGAGTTTGCTCTTAGATGCTTTTGCAAATAGATTTTTCAGTTTGCTAGAACTTGCCGACTCGAGATTTGTACTCATCATCTGACACGCAATTAGGAAGATTCCGATACCGGAAAGCAGTGTCAGTATTGCTGAAATTATAGCTGTTGTTGTCATTTCAAAAAAAAGTGTCACAGCATTTTGCCATCAGATGTGAAAGGCAAAACACCCCGTTTCACAAAAAAAATTTTTTGCAAAATAAGCATTTTAAAAGTTTTTCCGAAAAAGGAAAAATAATGTTATTCGACATATTTTTTGATTGAGTCATACGGCAGATATAAAAAAAGGGATACGAATAGAAAAACCAAGCAGCGAATGACAATATACGATAAAGAGGAGGAGATGCTGCGTGTCATTTTAAGAAAAAAAGGGATGTCACACCGTAACACGATGCTCTTCCATATCATTTTATGTTAAACTGCCCGACAAATTCGAATTTGATGGACCTTTCGAAAAGGTCATTTATCCTTCTCGGGATGCTTCTTGACGACAAAAAAGGAGATTAGCATGCTGGCCATCAATAAGACATTTGCAAGAATGGCGAGTAATTTAA
Source organism: uncultured Bacteroidia bacterium (assembly GCA_902790405.1). Lineage (GTDB taxonomy): Bacteria > Bacteroidota > Bacteroidia > Bacteroidales > ML635J-15 > Bact-19. Next base: position 19,078 of record CADARW010000020.1, on the reverse strand, counting down.
CCCAGAGATAATCATAATGACTGAAAATAGCCAGCAGAAGTAATACGAAAGACAATGCTGATAGAACTAACCTGAATTTCTGTTTCTTTGAGAGCCTCATATTCAATGAATAACAATTTGCTGTTTATTACCAATATTTGCAAAAAAAGAATGCTTTCGCATTCTTTTGTAGTAGCGGGGGCAGGACTCGAACTTGCGACCTCCGGGTTATGAGCCCGACGAGCTACCAACTGCTCTACCCCGCAATTGCGTTGCAAAAGTACAACTTATTTTATAAATTGCAAAATCTTTTTCAAAAAAATACCTTTTGCAGACCTATTTGGCCAGTAAAAACTTCTTTATTAAAGATTTTGCAATAAAAACACCACAAATTCTAATACTAAACTTTTTTACACAGCCATCATAATTTCTTCAGAAAAATGTATATTTGCATCAAATAATGTTTACACAAACATCTAAAAATGAATAATATGAGAAAGTATAATTCCATAATTCTTACCATAACAGCTTTTTTTATGGTTATTAGCAACAATCTGCTTGCACAAATCTCAGATTTCGCACTTACAGAAAAAAACAGACATCTGTATTTCGAAGCAGAACTGGCTGGCGAACCTGTAAACATAATGCTCGAATCTGGAATTCCCGCATTCCTGATCGGCCGCGATTTTTACGAAAAAACATTAAGCAAATCCGACATACAATTTGAACCATCTACAGCCAAAATCGTGTTGCTAAACAATAAATACGACATCTCATTCAAGGGCAACGGCAATCTTAATGTTGGCAATGCCATATACAACGGCCCTATTTTCATATTGGACAACTTCGATGATTTTAGAATTCCTGTCCAGAACTTTCGCGACAAACAAGGCAATAGGGCAACAATAGGCATTGATATAAAAAATAGTCTATTCAGGGTTGGCGTTACAACTTCCCAGGAAAAAATCGGTAAAAGCTACAAAATACGAACAGACGCTTCGATGGGATTCATAATTGTGACAACGCCAATAAACATGCACACAACAGAGTCAACATGCCAAATAAAAGGAGATTTAATCATAGACTTCGGCAACCCATCACTCCTTTTCCTTATGAAACAACATAAAGAACTAGCCAAAGCCATAAACAAGGGCAAGATTTCACTAAAAGATGCATACGACAAAGACGGCAACCTTATCGCTCAAGGCATATACGCCGACGAAATAACTATTTGTAGCAATACATACAATAATATTTCGATAGGAGTAAGCGACAAGATGAAAACAATAAAGCAATTGGGATTTCTTGGTGTCCCATTCTTCGATTCGCTTACAATTTTCGACTTCGACAAAGGAACTATGACAGTCTACAAATAAGCACACAAATAGTTACTACATATTCTGTAGCAGATACATACAATCTAGCAGTATGACAGTCTAAAATAGATAGGTCAACCCAATCATTGCATTGAATCCCTGTGCGCGATAGTTGTTCCAAATGTAGTAGCGCTGGCAGGCAATGTTGTTGAGATAAAGGAATGCGCTGAAATTGTCGTCGAACTTGTATTCTCCGAAGAGGTTTACATCAACCACTGCCTTCATCTTCTTGGCGTACTGAACACCTTCGACATATTCCTTTGCGAAGCACCTGTTCAGGAAATAGCCTTCCACACCGAACGAGATCTTGTTGGTAAGGCGGTATGCAGCCCTCAGGCTGACATCCAAGTCGGGCATCTGCCATGGACGTGCATCCGCAATTTTGGGAGAATTAAGCACATTCGGATCTCCCAATTTGATATAATAGTAGTAGTGTGCCTTCAACATAATGTCAAGTCCTGGAGCAAGGTCACGCATCGAAAGTTCGGCGTATGCACCAACACGGTCAACATCCATATATTCCATTAAGAACTTGTTGCGAAGCGGTTCAAGGGTATCATTTACAAAGAATCCCATATTGTTGATATGCGAGTAATTAGCATTTAAGTGAAGGTAAATCTTCTTGCTGATTATGGCTTTTATACCTAAATTAGCTTCATGCTGATAGCTTGTATTGTAATATGTATAGTGATTGCTTACAAAAGGATTTATAGTCGATATTAACTCTAAATTATTGTTTTGAAGATGTCCGCCATAACTTATATATGGAATCAAAGTATTACTGATATTCAATTGCGCATAAACATCGGGGTAAACATAAAAATACTGACCTTTACTAGCGGTTCTATGCTCCTCCAAATATATCAATTTTGCTCCAGCCCTAATGTTCCATTTTTCGTTCTCAAACTTAAAATATGGCTTTGCATTAAAAATTATATCATTGTAAATAGAACTGGGTTTTGTATTTGGATCCCATGGTAAGAGTATTATATCTTTATTGTAATTATATAAAAATCCAAGGTCAAGGCCATAGTCAATGCTCTTTACAGAACGTCCAATATTTGCTCCAACATCAACCTTATGCTGCCAGTCCTTGGTCTTGGTAAAGAAGTACTGATAGCCAGCACCAAACTTATAGTTCCAATGCTTACGGCCTGTCTGCTGCGACTCGATTGCCATATTGGCACCTACACGGTTGAAACGCTGCTTTTCGACCTCGTCGCGGGTATTTACGTAATCAAAGGTATCCCAGTTGATAGTGTCGGTATTGCCGTAAACCTTCGGGTCGTAGCCGTAGTAGTAGATTCCGTTCGACGAGAAATAAACCTTTCCCGACAGCACCGACTTTGCAAATATTTTCTTTCCAAACGCTTCTATGTGGCTGTCGTCGTAGCCCGAATAAATCTTCTGGTTGAGGTAGTTCTTGATCTTGCCGAATGACGAATGGTGGTGGGCAGAAATGCCTACCGAATAGTTCTTCTGGCGCTTCGAGTTGATATACAACTCGGCAAATGGCGAAATGTAGTTTCCGTAGCCAAGTTTTACAAAACCTGTGCTGAGCGGTTTCAGTGCTTCGCCCTTGACGGTTGCTGCCGGTATCTTGCTCGGCGTGAACGATGTGCGGTACATTGTCGGCATTACCGAATACTCGAATTTCGGTTCAACCTTAATCGTGTCGGCAATTACCGGGAGGCTCTGTATTCGGCTTGCGTCCTTCAGCACCGGCGAATACTCGTTGTAAATTACTACGGTCTGCTCCTCGAGCGTATTGTTGTCCTCTTGTGCCATTAGGCTGCCAGCAGCGACAGCAAAGGCAATCAGCAAGGTCAAATATTTCATATAGCTAAGTTTTCTCATCGTTTCCATGTTTATTCGTTAGTTTTCTCTTCCGAATCTTCTTTGAGTTCAATTACTGGAGCGTTATTTTCCTCCTGCGGCAATTCGTCTTCGGGCATCTGTATTTCAAAATCCTCGTCGGGGAACAGTCCGTCTTCCGAATCATCTTCCACAAGATTTATCTTAAGTTTCAGCATTTCTTCTTCCTGACGGGCGGTTTCCTCGGCCTCGAATATTGCCGACAATTTCTCCTGCGCCTCGTCCTTTATGCCATCGGTCTCGTTGTCGTAGTTGCTAAGCACCGACTGCAAAGTGTGCTTTGCCGAGAAAATGTCCTCCTCGTCGAAATAAATCTGAGCCAGAAGTATGTAGCTCTTCGCCAGCCAGTAGGCGTGTGGTGTGCTCGACTGTGCAAAGTCGTAGATGATTTCCTCGGCTATGCTGTCGTTGCCGCTCTCGTAGTTGATTGATGCCGTCATAAATTTCGATTCGGCACCTTCGTAGCTTACAACTTCTTGCGAAAGTTTTTCGTAGAGCGACAATGCACGCGACTTGTTGTCCTTAGCATAGAAAGCCTTTGCCATCTTGTACTGTGCCTCACGGACATTCTCCTCGTCGGACCTGTCGTTGTCGATTACGTCTTGTGCCGCTGTAATCACATTGTCGTAATTCTTGGCATTGTAGGCACAACGCAGACGACCGAGTGCTGCCACCTGCTTGGTCGATTTGTTTTCAGCAATCGGGAACAGCTTGTTATAATAATTATAGGAGTCGTTCCAGTTTTCCTTGTCGAAAAGCAACGACGCCGACTTCAAGGTACTTTCTTCGGTATAGCTGTTTGTTGGAGCATCGGCAACTACGCGGTAACTTCTCAAAGCATCATCCTTCTCGTCAAAGTAGAAATGCAATTCTGCCTTATAGTAGTTGGCCTCTATCACGTACTTGCCCTTCGGGAACTCTCCCAGATACTTTGTAATCGAGTTGAGTGCATCGCGGTATTTCTTGTCGATGTAGAGTTTCTTTGCAGCAAGCCAGATGATTTCGTCCTGCTCGTCGCGACTGATTTCCACACCCGAGCCTTCGCTGTTTGCGTATTCGATGTATGCGTCGGGCTTGTCGAGCTCAAGGTAAATCGACTTAATCATGTCGTTGGCACTGCTGGCATCCTCGGTTCCAGGGAACTCCGAAATCACCTGCTTGTAGTAGTTAAGCGCATTGTCGAAATGACGGCGGTTGAACTCGATTGCACCAAGGCTCGAAAGTGCGGTGCTTTTGTTTGCCGAATGCGGATACTCAGCTATGAGCATCTCGTAGTAGTACTTTGCCGAATCCTCGACGTTAAGGTCGGTCTGGTATGCTCGAGCAATTCCGAACATTGCATTGCTGGCGTATTCCGAATTAGGATATTCACGAAGCAGACGCTGCAAGGCTCCGACCTTCTCGTTAGCCATTTTCTGTCCGCCGTAGGTGAGCGACAACTGGTAGAGACTGTAGTCGGTTTCGATAAGACCTATGTTAACAGCCTTTCTGTAATAGTCCGATGCTGCGGCATAATCGCGGTTGATGTAATAGCAGTCGCCAATACGGTTGTACGTATCGTTTACTACTACATTTTCGGTCGATTCAGAAATCTTTTCAAACTTGCGGAACCATGAGTTAGCAACCGTGTATTGCTTCTTGTCGAAATAAGCATAACCAAGATTATAATGCGCGCGTCCGTACTCTTCGAGATTTATCGAACCTATTGAATTTACAAACTCCTTGAACTGGTCGACTGCCACATCGACGTTGCCGAGCCTGTAGTTGGCTTCGGCCTTCCAGTAGTGTGCAAGCGATTCGAGGTCGCGGTTGTACTTGCCGTTGGCAATCGACTTGTCGAACATGTCTATTGCATCGGCATATTTCTGCGAGATGAACAATTCTTGTCCGCGTATATATGTCAATCGCTGGTAAGCCATATCGACCTTCGAATTCTTGTAGTCGAGGCTTTCGATGGTTGCGATTGCCCGCTGGTAGTTCTTTGCGCTCATGAAGGCATCGAGCAGATAGTCGTAGGCGGCTTCGGTGCGCGGACTATTCGGATATTCCTGTATGTAGCGTGTGAACGCGCTTATCGCCTCGTTGAACGGCGACAGCGACAATTCGAAGCAAAGTTGTGCAAAGTTGAACAAAGCATCTTCCTTGATAACCTGATTGTAGTTGTACAGCGATGCCGTCTCGAATGCCCTGCGGGCTTCGAGTTTCTTGCCGGTCTTCAGGCAGCAGGCACCCATAAGGTACGAAGCATTCTGACCAATTGTATCCTTGGTGCGTGTAATCTTTCCAAAATTCCTTGCAGCCTCGTCGTACTGACCTGTGGAATACTGTGCATAACCAAGTTCGTAGTAGTCGAAATCGGTAGCCGACGAATTGGCTTCCATGTAACGTTTCAGATAAGGAATTGCCTCGGCGTACTTCTTTGTGCGTACATACGACAGACCGACAATCTTTGCATTTTCGGGAGCCGCGCCAACAAAGTCCTCTCCGTGTTCGGCGGCATATTCAACAACCGAATTGTAATCCTGCTGCATATAGTAAATCTGCAATATGTAGAACGGCACAATCGACGAGAATGTAGGATTGTCCTGCAACTTCTTGAACCCGATGAGCGCCGTCTGGTACTGCTCGTTGATGTATTTTATGTGCGAATAGAAATACAACGACATTGTCCCATAAAGCCCGTCCTTGTCCTTTACCTCGTAGAAAGCCTTTGCAGCCTCATCGAAATCCTTGCGGGCAAACAAACAATGTCCTTTCTTAAAGAAATATTCGGTCTGCTCCTCGGCATCGAGGTCGGAATATTGCACACGCTTGTACCATGCAAGGGCGTTCTTGTACTTCTTGTCGCGGTAATAGACATTCGCCATAGCAAACGAAGCATCGTTGATATTGTCGCTTTCGGGATGACTGACGGCAAAGTTATTGAGCTGATACTCGGCATCACGGTTGAACAGATGCATGGAACACATGGCAAAATAAAAAGCAGCATCGTCGCGATACTTTGAGTTCTCGATGTTGGCACTGCTCATAATGCCGAAAAATTTCTGTTGTGCCGATGCATACATTTCCTTGTCGTACAACTCCTTGGCCGTACGGTAAGCAAATTCTTCACCGTCGTATTTCAAAGTCTTCTGACCTGCCGATGCAAACGCTAACGACAGCAAAAGAAGCAATGTGGCAAAATTCTTTAGTCTCATATACACAGCAATATTTCTATAAAAACGTGTCTATCAATACAATATTGTCCAAATTTAGCAAAAATCAAAAATATACCTTTTGTAAGGTACAAAACAAAAAACACATTGCTTTTAATTAACATGGTATTGTTTATTACTATCAATCATAATGTTGCGTATATTTGTGGCGCGAATACTACTTTTGTAAACTTACTTATACAAAAATAATTATGGACGAAAATAGCACTCTGCTCGTTGATGTCAAGGGCTTGAATGTTTATCAGGAAGACAAGCTTATATTGCAAAACGTGAATATGCATGTCGATGTCGGCGAATTCGTTTACCTCATAGGAAAGGTGGGAAGCGGAAAAAGCAGCCTCCTCAAGACCTTGTACTGCGAACTTCCAGTAGCCGAAGGCGAAGTTAATGTCGTCGGATACGACCTCAAGAAGATAAAGAACAATAAAATTCCGCTTCTTCGTCGCAAAATCGGTATGGTTTTCCAGGATTTTGAACTGATGAACGACCGTTCGGTGTATGAAAACCTACGTTTTGTTCTTCGTGCAACAGGCTGGAAGGACAAGCAGGAAATCGAAACCCGCATAAACGAGGTGCTCAAGAGCGTCGGAATGCTTGACAAGAAGATGTCGATGCCAGCACAGCTTTCGGGTGGCGAACGGCAGTCGGTAAGCGTAGCACGCGCTCTGCTCAACAATCCGCCGATAATCTTCGCCGACGAGCCTACAGGCAACCTAGACCCCGAAAGCGCCGATGTGATTGTCGATCTGCTGTACAAACTCAGCCAATCGGGAAAATCGGTGCTGATGGTAACCCACAACCACGGATTTTTCCGCAAATATGCCGGCAGAATCTACACCTTCGGCAACCAGACCGTAACCGAACAGGGCGACAACAAGATAGCAATCGCAATCGACGACCTCGACGACATGGAAACGCCTGCGGTGGAAGCTTTTGAAGCAGAATCCGAAATAAATTCAGCCGTACAGACGCAAAATTTTGCGTCTCAATCAGAAAATCAATCAGAAAATATAGAATAATGAAAAGAATAATTTTCTACATCATCGCATTATCATGCATAACGATACTTTTTGCATCGTGCAAAAACGAAAACACCGAAGCCGACAACAAGCCAGCATCCACCACCGAATGTGGCGAAAGCGACCATCTTATAAACGCAACGTTGTGGATGCAGCATTCAGCCGAATACCGTGCCTGCTGTCTGCAGACCTACAAGCTCGCCAAAGTAGCTCTTGCCGAAAATCTGAAGGCAAAAGAAACCGACAAGCCTGCCGCCGTCGTACTCGACATCGACGAGACCGTACTCGACAACTCGTACTACGAGGCATACATGGCAGCCGAAGCGACTTCGTTCAGCGACTCCACCTGGGCAATATGGACATCGAAAGCCGATGCAACCGAAGTGCCTGGTGCAATTGACTTCTTGAAATACGCACAGTCGCTCGGTGTGGAAATAATCTTCATATCGAACCGCTACCCCGAAGAACTTGAGCCTACGATGGCAAACATGAAAAAACTCGGTTTTCCCGAAGTTCCTGCCGAAAACTTCTTGATGAAAGAACGTGATGCTTCGAGTTGCAAGAAGGAACGCCGCGAAAAGGTTTCCGAGAAGTATGAAATCATCATGCTTGTCGGTGACAATATGGGCGACCACTCCGAAATCTTCGACGAGCGCAAGACAAAGGGCGACATGCTCGAGGAAACCGACGGAATCATAGACTTGCTTGGTACTCGCTACATTGTTCTGCCAAACCCGACTTACGGCACTTGGGAAAAACCAATCCTTGCCGACAAGGAAAAGACCGCCCGCCAGAACCGCATCAACGCTCTCAAAACCTTCTAAACTTCATTTCGGCCGATGCACAAGTTCCTGACACTTGAAGGCGTACTCCTTATTATTGGGTATTTGGCATTGGCATTCCTAATTGTGTGGTTTATCGCGCTCTTCAAGTACAAGAACGACGATGAAACCAGACGCTATTTCTTCCTCGGCTTCGGCTTCAAGATGGCATGCTGTCTAGGATTTGCCGTCATCTACGACTTCTACTACAACTGGGGCGGCGACACATATTATTACTTCTGGGCATCGCAAAGGCTGGGTCAGGTCCTTTTCCAAGATCCCGCCTCCTATTTCAGAATTATGCTCGACACCATCGACAGCAACAACGTCAACACGCTTGCCGAGGGAATTGCCTACACTCCATTCTTCAACGACCCGTCGCGATATGCAGTACACAGGTTTTTATCTCCGTTTGCAATAATAGGAGGCAACAACTACTATACCGAAAACATCTGTCTGTCGCTCTTCCTTTTCCTGCTCAACTGGAAATTCTTCCAGTACATACGTACCAACATAAACTGCAGCGCCAAGGCGGCCTTCATCTGCATAATGCTTATTCCATCGGCAGGTTTCTGGAGTTCGGCACTTATGAAGGACAGTTTTACCTTTACTTTCAACCTTGTTTTCATAATGTGCTTTGCCAAGATTTTCTTCGGGCGGAAAATCAGCATTTTGAACATATTTGGACTTCTTCTGAGCGCCTACATAGTGATGGAACTGAAAGTTTACATACTTTACGCCTCTATTGCCGCCTGCATGGTGTGGCTAGGAAGCGGTTACCTAAAAAAGGTGAAAAGCACATTTTTCAAGTTTGTGGTGGCGCCAATTCTTGTGCTAGTAGTTGCTCTGGGCGGAATGTATGCGCTTAGGTTTGTAGGCGAAAATGTCGGCGGCTCATTCGGCGATGTAGATGCAATGCTCGGAAAAGCGAGTGTTGCGCAGCAGGACCTCAAGCAAGAGTACTACGAGGGACATGCTTTCGACATAGGCAACTTCGACGGTTCCATCGGCAGCCTCATCAGCATGGGACCCCAAGCCATAATAGCAGGTCTGTACCGGCCTTTCATCTTCGAAAGCGACAGCGCGGTAATGCTTTTGTCGGGACTGGAGAACACCGTGCTTCTGCTACTTTCGCTATTTGTATTCTTCAAGGCAGGAATAAAATATTCGCTCAAGCAAATACTTGGCAATCCGTTTGTAAGCATGTGCTTCATATTTTCCATAGTGCTGGCTTTAGGTATAGGTATTTCCACCTCCAACTTCGGAGCATTGGTAAGATTCAAGATTCCGCTTCTGCCATTCTTCGCACTCGGCTGGCTCGAGATATTGTACACAAAGAAAAAAGAGGAACAGAACGAAGTGACAACCAACTGAAGAAGTTGGACGCTCTCCGACCTCACAGTCATCGCGGAAGCTAGTCGAAGCACGCGATACGGAACGGGGAGCGTTGTTGCGGTCGGCTATCCGTGATCTCCACACACAATACCGCACGTTTTTGCCCAAGTTTAACGCCCTTAACGTTCTTAAGGCCATTAAGGGCGGTGGGGCAAACAACATTGCGGTAATTCCTCGCCACAGACCCCAGCGGGGTCGCATATATGTAGCAGCGGTAGCTGCGGTGGAAAAGCGCTGGCGGAGTTTTTGTCGCGATAGCAATGCAATGTTCCAGAAACCGAAGACAGTGCAAAACAAGTGCAAGGCTTTTGCAATGTTGAGGTGAGGGAACATCTACAAAGTAATAAAACTGTGACAGCGCGAACGAATACACCATAAACACCGCAGGGGCAGATTAAAAACCTACCCCTGCGTATTAAGATTGATTATTATGTAGTAAAGATAATCCTTGATGAGACATACCCATTCATTGGTATTTCCTGTATATAAATAAAACTTTACTTAATTTATTTTCTATTACAAAATTCTCTATGTAAGCACTAAGGGCATCATAAAATTTAATATTAATCGAAGCATCTTCACAAAATGATACCAAACCAGTATCTGAAGTATATTTCAGTAGAATGATATCACAATTACTATCGTATTTGTCTCCATCATTATTAATAAAAATTTCTTTTAAACCTTTTCTGAAATTAGAATCTAGTTTTTCTGTGTAAAAATATCTGCCTTCCTTATCGAAAAATCTATTAGCTATATATAAACCAATATTATAATCCAATTCTTCACATGGATTTCTAATTGCTGTTTCATAATAAATAGTATCATTATTCTTGGAAACAAATAATATATCCGAATCTAAATTCCAACTAATCTCATGCCTTTCTTTTTTTAGTCTTCTTATTGTTATAGGAATGTATCTATTCAATTTCTTCATTTCTTTCAAATCATAGTATGATAAAAAATCATATACGTTTTGAGGATATTCGTAATTACCCCTATAGTATCCTTCTACTAATAGGTCTATATATGGGTAATCACACGGAATTTGTTCTTTAACAGAACATGAAGTCGTCAACAAGACTAAAAATATGTAAATTAATTTTTTCATTTTTTTATTTGAAACTCGTTTGCCCATTTATTGTAAAAATTCACTCTGCTTTCTAAATCTGGAAAAACTAGTTGTACGATAGCCGCATCATTCTTATTTTTAACGTAAACATTATAACCAGGTTCCGTAATTGCAAAGCCATAGTTTTTATTCGCATTATATTTTAATTTCCCGAACTCTAACGATCCTTTCATAGCTTTATCATTTCCAAATACTTGATAATACCCCTTTCCATCTTCGTATTCAACTTGATACTTATTATTCTCCATAAAACTGTTTTTATATTTTGCCACGCCAAAATCTACAGTCGGTTCTTGACGAGGCTCAGGATCATTCGGATCAATTGGAGCAGTTACGTATTCCGCATGAGATTTTAATGCTTCGTCCATCGCTTCATAGAAGCGACCTTTCCACGTTGATAAATCCATCTGATGCCCAAATAAACTATAATATGTACTACCTTCTTTATATGTCTTACCTAAATATGTTCCTTGAATTCCCATTGCCTTCATTTCCTCATCAGAATGCATTTCTTCTTTATACATAATTTCTCCATTTGCAGTTTTATACCAATCATCCAGCATTCCCCACGTATCCACTCTGCCAATCGGATTCCACTGGCAGTAGTTGTATGGAGAAATCCACGACCTTTCGTCGCTCATCGGGTCCACACTCAGCCACATCATTATGTTGTCGGTGTAGTAGCGTGCGCCAAAGTAGTTGTAGCCGCTCTCGGAGTCCTTTTCCTTGGCGGAGAAGGTGTAGGGAGAAGTAAAACTGCTGCCGTCGTGCTTGTCAACAAAAACATCTCCGTAGGGCAGGTACTGCAAGTGCTGGTAGAACTCGCCATGTCTGTTGGTAAGTGCCGCCACGCTGCCCTGGTGGTTGTAGTGGTAGAAGAACTTTTCTTGCTCTGGATGAGAGTAATCGCCACGGTTAAATTCAAAAGGATCTTCATAGCCTACATGAGCTAGTGCACGCTTAACCTGCTTGATAACTTTTTCCGAAAATTCTCTTTCGTTTCCGTCGAGTAATATTATTCGATGTGCTTGCTGTGTAAATTGACGTTCGTCATACCTGCAGACCTCGGTAGAAATTCTCTCGTCGCCTATAAAGTAGTGCTTGTATAGATTACGGTTGTCTAACGTTATATGCTGTGTAGGATAGAATGTCTTGTCGAGCTCGAGGTCGCGGCTTACGCGTCTTTCGTTCCTATAGGCGTCGGTAACAATTCCCGAGAACTTCCATACGCGCTCGCCGCCGGCATCGTACAGGTAGGCGGCAACGGTTTCTCTAACACCCGGTTCATAAATAGGACGTCCTTCTTCATCAACCAGTCCGTCGCTTATCGCTGCAAGGCGGTTCTCCTCGTTGAAGTAATGTTCGCGCACTTCTGGTCGGCGAGCCCCGTTCCCTATACGTCTTTTGATGTTGCCGTTGGCATCCCACAAATATTTGTCGGGACCGATATGGGTCACTGTGTGAGGCTGCTGCTGATTATCGTATATATAACTGTCGCTACGGTCAATATCGAATATTTCACCGTTAATATTATTGCGGCCGGTAAGAATATAGTCCATTATCTTTCCTGCAGGCGAATACGTCATTTCAAAATGATAACCTGCATCTAGTGCGCTTTGTCCATCAGATTTCACAAGACGGTTGAGTCTGTCGTACATGTAGTCGTACCTGTAATGGAATTCACCGTCATTGTTTATGCCTATTATATTATATACATCGTCATATTCATAGTGGACATCCTGCAAAACGACATCCGTGGCGAAGCTACGCATGCGCGACAACTGCAAACTAAGCGGATCGTATTCATAGTGGTTGTGAGTACCATTGCCGTACTTAACAGATGTCCGGTTCCCGTACTTGTCGTAACGGATATCTTCTACTATGGTTTCATTGTGCTTAATCATGCCTATTACTTTTCCTGCCAGATCATACTTGTACTCAACAAGATCTTGATCGGGATATTCTATTCCAAAAACACGTCCCCAGGTATCGTACTTCCATCTGGTCTTAAAAGTCATTAGTTGCCTGTCGGGCGTTGCAAAGTTACGAACATTTTCGATAAGATCACCCATTTCGTTGTAGGAATATGTCTGCAGGCTCACTCCGTCCTGTCGTTTGGTAACAAGACCGGCATTCAGTCCGTCGTTGCTTCTTCCATATTCGTAGTAAACGTTCATATCCTGATTATCGGGGTAAAGTATCTTCTTGAGTCTGTTGTATTCGTCGTATTCGTATTTTATTGAAAGTCCCGAATTAATAAGTTCTTGTGTCGCCTTTGCTATGAGGTTTCCTGCATTATCATAAAAGAAAGTTGTCTCGCCTGCATCGGGATGGCAACGCCAAACAAGATGTCCTAGCATATCGTATTTATATTTGGTAACAGCACCTTCAGGATCTTTACTGCTAATCAACTCGCCCATCGGAGAATATTCAAACGTAGTGGTTATATTGCCCGACTCACTTGCTTGTACTGTAGCTGTCTGCAATCCGCGGGAATCGGTATAGGTTATTTGTTCTCTGCTTAGAGGATAGGTGGTTGTTACAAGCATTGCCTGATTGCCCATTACGTCAATTGATACGTTGTATGATTTTTCAATCGTCTTGTCATCAGGAGTTGTTGTTTTCGTTACGCGGTCCAAGCAGTCGTATTTATACTTGGTAGGATTTTCAAACCTAGCACTTAAGCAATCGTCTTCTCTCGACACCTCGGCTGGCTGATAGCTACTTATCACTCTGCCGTAATCGTCGTAAACATTCTTGCCCGACACTACATACCTTACTTCTCCGTCCACCACGGCTTTGCGAGCATTGAGCATGGTTCGGCCCAGACCGTCGCATATTGTATGAGTTACAAATGTATTGCCATCAATAAATCTATCTTTATGTATAACTCTTGCCCAACGGGGAGACTGATTTCTCAGTTCGTCCCAATATTCGAACTTCAGCGAATATTCCTGATTCTCGTCTGTTGGTGCTTTTATAGTCTTAATTTTACCGTCGGAATAATAAGTATATACAGTTCTTGTTCCGTTAGGAGCTATAACTACAGTGGGTTTTCCAAACCTGTAATCGTATTGCGTCAATTGTGTTGTAACACCAGAAGCTTCAGTTACCGATGAAAGATAAGTATGAATATCGTCGTATTCATATGTGGTATACGCCCTATGTCCACCTCCATTTTCAGGATATGTAGCCTTTACAAGGTTTCCGTACATGTCGTATTCGAAGTCGGTAGAGGCATAGGTGCGTTCGTCTATATAGTTGTCGACTTTGGTTATATCACCGTAATTGTCGTATTCGCGGCTCATCTTTCGTATTACCGCATCGCTGGCTGACTTCACGGTCATGACTTTTATCTTGTCAAGGAAGCGATGCTCGCCGAATTCATCTGGAGAGTAATAATCCATTTCAGCCTTTACCAGTTCGTCGGGGTTATACTTGCTTACGTACTGTGAGATATTACCATATTTTGTATATACGTAGCTCTTTTTCGAAACGAGTGTATTCGACTGGTCTATGCCGTAAACGGTAGTCAGTTCCGATTCAAGGCGAGGATACACCTCCTGTTCGCTGCCACATTCAGATTCTTCCACTACAATACCAGTATTCAAGTCGTTGAGAGTCCAGTTGTAGTCGGTACTAGTCTGCAAATTGTCGCGGTCGTCGAGAACTTCGTCCTTGTATTTCAGACCGTGACGCAGTCCGTTTTCGGTAATATAGTATTCCTTTTGCTTTCTTAGCACATTATTCTCTTGGTCGACAATTTTTGTTGTCACTTCGGCAAAGCCGTAGCTTTCGCGCTCAATGCGGTGGTATTTCATGCCCGAATACTCGAACTGGTAGTGCAGTTCGTCGCTACCGTCCGCAAAGTCGCCATCGTTGTCGTATACCGACAACTCCGACATTATCCACTTACGGTTGGGGTTGTCTATATCGGGGTATAGCATCGAATAAGCCATCTCGTATTCGCCAAGAGCTGGGGTGGTAACTTTCTTGAGCAGGTTGCGCTTCTGCGGCTTTCCGTACTGTACAGAAATTCCATTGTCCCTAACCTCCAGTATGTCAATAGCACCATCACCGTTTACATCCATAAACCTCAGTTTCTCATTGTTGAAACTATACGATAAGTCCGCATAGAGACTTCCCACTATTTTTATATACGTTATTGGGAAACCGAACGAACCCGAACCATTTGCCGATATATTAAATGTCTTGTTATCCGACAGCGATTCCGTTCCAACATTTACGGTTATTGCATCGCCGAAACCGTTTCCTTTGTTTAATCTTACTGATAGTGTGTTGCTAGGCGACGCAGAAACAATATCTACCAATCCGTCCGAATTAATATCCATCATTGAGCCCATGCTCTTGCTTTCGTTTTTATTTGCGCCAGCACCTCCCGATATGGAATAATTTCCTTTGTTGAAACACAATGGCAAACTGCAGTTAGTCGAATTACTTAAACTTCTCGAAACATTATCAATAGTTGCTAATGGAAACGAACTGGAAAACTTGTAGCCAAGGTTATATTCCACATTTATTTCTCCAGTTATAGGAGCAAAAGTTACAATGTCGGGCAATCCGTCTGAATTAACGTCAATATAGTTTTTCAACATATTGTTCTCCGATTCTGTGTTATTTTGGCCTAAACCTAAGCCTGCTGTAGTCTTGATATTCTTTTCTGTAGATTTTGTATTTGTTCCCTTTTCTTTAAGAGTAACTGGTTTGAAAGATACAGACGTATTAGCTGATTCTAATTTGCCTTTGTTGTGATTGGTGTAAACATCGTCATCTCCTTCAAATGTGAAAATGTTATCTGACATATCACCATTAGGCAAAGTATATTGTATTGTTTTTGTTTTAACAATATCGGGGTAGCCGTCACCATTCATGTCCATCATATCTCCGAGTCCAAATGTTTCAGTCTTTGTATTGTTGTAGCCCACAGAAGAAATGCTCACACCTGCCGATGCAGAAATCGAATTACTTATGGTTTTGCTTACCTTATTTATAAAAGGGAATCGACGAGATCCGAACGGACTGCTAAAATTTGGTAGGCCATCACCAGATTCAGCAATTCCGTTGCTTTGATTTTGATTCTGTATTTCATTAAATCGATCCATTATGGTCCGATTGCTATTTAAACAACCTATTGAACTGCGATTTACAAAAACACTATTGCTATTATCTATCCATTTACCTTTTACTACATCAACATGCATTGGCTCGAACATCGGATTAAGCATAGCCCTAATATCATCGGTGTTAATATTCTGATTAATAAAATTTTCCAGATTCTGCGCATAGTCCCTAGAGGCACGCAGACCTAACAAAGTGCGACCTAAAGAGTTTATTTGATTCTCTATTTCCTCAGGCTCTATAGGTGAATCAACTTTAAGTTCCTTGAATGGTATAGGATAAGCTTCAGGGTTATTACCAGAATTAGTATCCTTGTACGAAAACTGCCCCCAACCACGATACAGGTTGCCAAATATAAGTTTGTTGTCCGGATACTTTGCATAAAAACCTGCAGCAAAGACATCTTCTGTATTAATAACTTCTACCTTGCAATTATTTATATTTAAGACTTCTTCTTCTATTAAATTAACTTCGCCGTTAACTGTGTAGTCGAAATATACATCTAAATGATCTTCGTTTTCTTCTAAATAATTGTCATCTATATCAAACGACAATGTATTATCTTGTCCTGGGTTTAATCTTATCTTTGCAATTAGATTATTCACAGATTTAACTGTAAGGTAAACATCTACGTCGTCATTTATATAATAATCTATGAAATTCATTATATCATATCCACGATTATTTTCGCTATATATAATTTCATCAATATAAGGACGTACAGAATATGATCCCCTTGGTAAAGAGACTGGCCGCGACATGCTGATCTGCTGGGAATAAATGCTCATGTCGAGCGATGGATGATAGGTTGTTGTATCCCTTGATTCTTCTGGAACATTATCGATAGATTCATAATTGATGTTGCTTTTAAATGATATACTGCCCCAGTCGACATTACTATTCGACATCAGCCTAAAATATAATTGGTCTTTTTCTTCAACCCTCAAACTACCATTTGCTGAGATTGTATATATATATTCTTGATCATTTTCGTCATAAGTATAATCATTACTTGTAATCGCACAGTATCTAGGCTCGTTATTTTCACCATCATAAGGCCCAACAATAAGAGGTATATAAGAATCCGATTCTGGAATATATTTATTGTATATTACCGAATATATCAGTTTATCACTCATTGGATGATTTATCCTAAGGGTAGCAGACCAGTTAACTGTTCCTGCGCTCGGAGAAATAAAGGGTTTTCCGTCCTGTATTACAGCATCTGTCGAATAGTTGTATTTGAACAACTTGCTACCATTTGCATCAGTAGCGTCTTCATTATTATTGTAAACAATGCGAAGATCATCAGGTAGACTTTGTTGTTTTACTTTTATTACTACATCAAATTGATTAAAAATATCACTGGTTTTTTCATTAAATGGATGAACGTGAAACAATACATGCCCTCCTTTACCTACATTGAGTGATCTTCCCCAACCTTGTGGATTAGTTGGAAGGTCCTTGTATGCTCCTTCGTAATAAATGCTATCTGCATTATACCACAATATTCCCGTACTTCCCATACGTCCTGAAATATTTGGATTATCTGCACCATAAACTATAATTTTATAATCGAATTCGGCATTCATCGGGCTTCTCCATAGTACCACAGGATCGCGTTTCTTCTTAATTTCTTCGAAATCGTCTTCTGGTTCGTCTGTGTTTGCTCGACCCCCATACGCAAAACTGTAGCAGTCATCATAACTTGTTTTTGCTTCTGAACTTTCGGGCATATCCAGACTCCTGCTCATACTATAAAAATGCGGAACATTGGAATACTGACCATTGTCGTCGGGGAAATTAAGCAAGACATCGTCGTCGGCGACATAATCAACAAATCCATCGCCATTAACATCCATAAAATAATTGGAATTAATTGTTTTTGTAGTCGAATGCGAATAACTTGCCATAGCAGTTGCACTGGCGTAGCCAACAAGTAATTCCCCACCAATGGTATGCGTCTGGCTCGACGACTTAGCAAGCTTACTCAACGAATTCAAACTTACAGGTCGTTCAAAAATGATAGTACCGGGTTCATCGTTTTGCCATTTTCCCTTGTAAAATTTCATATCTCCAACTACTGTCTTTTCTACACGGTCAACAATACCGTCACCATTGAGGTCGATAAGCTGTGCTTTTTCGTTATTTATGTCATAAGTATAATGATAATTGGCACCAATAGTGTTATTTTTGAGTAAAAGTTCTCCATCGTTGAAACCTACACAGGCACTTCCACCTCCTGCAACCGAATAGCTTGTGTTCTTGCTTATGTTAGAAAGTCCTATATTTCGTCGTAGATATTCTCTTATATTATTAATACCTAATAGGGTTAGACCTTGTGATACGGGTTGACTTTGTGTATCGTCAAAATCTACATTCAATTCGTTTATATCACCAAAAGCGATTTCATTTTCATCGTAATAATCGAAGGTATGTACATAAAAGCCTTGCTTCTGTGTGCCGTCAATTTCTTCATTTAACATGCTACGGTCGGTAATTTCGGCTATTGCCTTAAGAACCTTCTTCGACAATACTCCCTCCTCGTATTTAAACTTGTAGCATTTTACAAATTCTCTATTGTATTCAATTGTTATTTTCGAGAGCAGTTTGTTGTCGGTGGTAAGAAAACCATATGTACCTGATAATTGTGCCACGAGAGGCTCTTCTTCATATTCAAATGCTACATGATATTTACCTTCCTCGTACTGTCCTTCATTTTCCAAAGATGTATATTTGATTTCAGAAACTCGCATTTGCTTAGCCAAGGGGTGCAGTTCCTCCAACGCTTCATCTTCGGTTTCTATATCATAAAAATATTCTACGGCATTGCCATACGGGTCTTTCGTTTTAGCCAATCCCCATACCGCTATATTATTGTCGGGGGCATTTCCTGCAAGCGAGTATTGCAACTGGTCGTCTTGCTCCTCATCGCCATATATATACTTGACGCCATTACGGTCTGTCACTTCCCACCAGTAGTTTTGGGGAGAATCTCCGTGGCGTACTATCTTATCGAACTTGCCCTCTTTCAGATATGCATACGTCTTTTCCGAACCTCTCTCTCCTCCGCTTTCCACATACAATGGTTTGTGACGCGTAATCGTTCCTGTATTAGGATCTTCCT
>CADARW010000019.1 GCA_902790405.1 uncultured Bacteroidia bacterium | reverse complement strand
GCCTCCCGCTAGCGTTCATCCTGAGCCAGGATCAAACTCTTCATTGTAATTAATAATCTTTACGACCTTTCAGTCGTGTACTTTAAGTCGTCCCGTCTCGCTAACCTGAATAAACTCTATTAGAATCTTCAAAGTTGTTAACCTGTCTTTATCTTTTGCTACTTGTCAATCTTTCAAAGAACTTTTTCTCCCCCTCCCGATGCCTTCCGGATGACCTCCGTCCCTCATCGTTTGGGATTGCAAAAGTAGTGCATTTTTAATTACCTCCAAAACTTTTTTCACTTTTTTTTCAAAAAAGTTGAAAATATTTTATAATATACTAATTATCAATACATTACAATGGTAATTTCTCCTCATTTTTTCGCAAAATCAGCACAAAAATATCCCAATTTTGCCCATTTTTAGGCCATCCGAAATGGGGCCAAACGTCATTTTCTTCGCGGACATTCGGAAAAGTGAAGCAAAATATACATGCCATTCCAAAAGCAATCCTTTAAGATACCATGAAAAATACATGTCTAGAGTCGCAAAAGATGGGTATACCTATTAATATATATATAGGAACAATAGCGAACATTTATCTTCTTATTTCTTCCATATCCGAAATTTAAACTAAATTTGCAACCTTAAAAGTTTGTTCATGAAAGAAAACATTGTCATAATACCGACATACAACGAAATCGAAAACATCGAAGCTATTATCCGCTTTGTTTTCGGTCTCAATACAAGATTCGACATTCTGATTGTTGATGACGGCTCGCCAGACGGGACCGCCGATGCTGTAAAGAAACTGATGACAGAATTCCCCGAACGGCTATTCATTATAGAACGTTCAGGAAAGCTTGGACTTGGAACAGCATACATCACCGGGTTCAAATGGTGCCTCGAAAATGGGTACGAATACATCTACGAGATGGATGCCGACTTTTCGCACAACCCTGCCGACCTAGAAAATCTGTACAAAGCATGCAAGGATGGTGCCGACGTAGCCGTTGGTTCGCGTTACAAAACTGGCGTAAATGTTGTAAACTGGCCAATGAAGCGCATTTTGCTGTCGTACTTCGCATCGAAATATGTAAGATTCATAACGCGAATGAAACTGAACGACACTACCGCCGGGTTCGTTTGCTACAACCGCAAGGTGCTTGAGACCATCAACCTCGACCACATAAAGATGATTGGCTATGCTTTCCAGATTGAAATGAAATTCAAGTCGTGGCTGCACGGTTTCAAGATTGAGGAAGTTTCGATAATTTTTACCGACAGGCAAAAAGGTACGTCGAAGATGAGCGGTGGCATTATTGGCGAAGCCGTTTTCGGTGTGCTGAAGATGAAACTGCAAAGTATATTCAATAAGAAAAAGTATTTGGCTTAGAAGGCGAAAAGGCTTGCAGCCTCACAGGCTAACAGTCTCGCAGTCTAACAGGCTTACAGTCGCGTAGACTTGCAGACAAAGAGACTGATTTTCTGTTAGTTTTTCGCCTTATAGATTTACATTTCCCTCAACGGTTACTTTTTCGTCGAGATAGGCATTTGCAATAAGCGATAGCTTTTCGGGAGAATCGGATGAATACAGACGTACTGTTCTGTTTGGATTTTCCGTCCGCATCATATTGGTTGTCATAAGTATATCCTTGGTGCGACGGGCAATAGCTTCAGACGAATCGATAATCTTTACACCATCGCCGGCAATACGTTCAATCACAGGACGGAAAAACGGGTAATGGGTACAACCGAGCACAATATGGTCAACATTGCATTGCTTTAGCGGATCGATGTACTTCTGTATTACCGTATCGACGTCGTTGCCACTGAAAACACCACGTTCGGCAAGTTCGACAAGCTCCTTGGCAATTTCTAGGTGCAACGAAACATATTTGCGATACTTGTCGCTGGTATTCTTGAAGTGAGCGCCACGGAAAGTACCTTCGGTTGCCAGCACTCCAACGTGTCTTGTGCGAGTTTTCAAGCAGGCTGGCTTCACGGCTGGCTCGAGTCCAACGATTGGCACCTTGAACTCCTTTCGCATTGAATAAACAGCTGCTGCCGTTGCCGTATTACATGCAATAACCACAATTTTACAACCCTTGTCCACAAGAAACTGCACAATTCTCGACGACAATGCCGTAACATCTTCTACAGTACGTGGACCGTATGGAGCATTCTTGCTGTCGGCAAAATAGATGAAATCCTCGTCGGGAAGTTCGGCAAGAAGTTCGCGAAGGACTGTAAGTCCACCTATTCCGCTATCGAATACTCCTATGGGGCTGTTTTCGTTCATGGTAAAATAAAAAGCATTTCCATAAGCCGACACACAAGCCGTACTTTTGGAAATGCCTTCAAAATTCAACTTATTTCTTAATTCCAAGCTTTGCCTTTACATCGGCAGTGATGTCGGTTGCATCTGGCGAAGTGTAAAGCAAGGTAGTCTTGTCGTAAACGTATGTAAGTCCCTGCTCTGCAGCTACTGCGTTTATTGCATCCTTAATCTTGTTGGTGATAGGTTCGAGCAAAGCAGCTTCGCGGTTCTGCAAGTCGGTTTCGGCTTGCTGCTGGAAATTCTGGATACGCTGCTGCAACGACATTATGGCTTCTTCCTTGTCCTGACGGATAAGAGCCGACCAAGTGTCTTTGTTTTCGGTATATTCCTTCATTTTAGTCTCGTATTCCTTGTACATTACCTGCATCTGGTCTTCGAGAGTCTTTGCATAATCTTCCACTTCCTTGGTTGCTGCAGCCTTTTCGGGCATTTCGCCAAAAATTGCCTGCACGTCAACGTGAGCAAACTTAACAGCCTTCTGTGAGAACACGAATATGCTGCTCACGCATAATACCAATACTAAAACTAATCTTCTCATCTATTCTATTATTTATTATTAGCACTTTAATTCTTGTAACCCAATTTTCTCAGCACATCGTCGCTCTTGTCGTGACGCGGGTCGGTGTAGAGCATATTGAGATTGTTTGCCGTATCGAAGATAACAGCATAGCCACCTTCGGTTGCGATTTCTTTTATTGCATTGTAAATGTCATCCTGAATAGGCTTTATCAACTCTTCGCGTTTCTTGTAAAGCATTCCGCTTTCACCGAAATACTTCTGCTGCAACTGCTTGAGTTCTTGTTCTTTCTTCATTATTTCATCTTCGCGTTTTGCACGAAGCTCTTCGGTAAGAAGTATTCTTTCCGACTGATAGTTCTGATACATCTGGTCGATTGAAGTCTTTTTCGCATCAATCTCCTTTTTCCATTCCTTTGTAAGGTCTTCGAGTTGGGTCTTTGCCGATTCGTAAACAGGAATGTTGTTCAGTATGTATTCCGTATCGACATATGCGTATTTCTGGCTGAATGCAAATGTTGCAAACAAGATGGCCACTGCAAGTAAAATAATTCGTTTCATATACCTAAGTTTTAAAGTTTCTAATTTTTAAGTTTGGCTTGCGCCGAGCTAAAGGTTAACTTCGTTGAGGACTTCACCCGTTTCTACGTTTAGGCCAACAGGCTTAAATCCTTTTCTTCTTTCTACCTTCTAGCACATTTTATTCAACAATTTTGCAAAGTTAATTCAAAAATTTCATTTACGATATTCCCCAATACAATAATCGTTCCATTTAGAAATTCTGTCCTATTACGAAGTGGAACTGGCTGCCGCTTGCTTCCGGATTTCCAGGAATTTCGTCGAAACCGTAGCCCCAGTCGACACCGATAAGACCGATCATCGACATATAAACCCTCACGCCGACACCAGCCGAACGTTTGACATCGAATGGACGGAAGTTCTCGATTGAATACCAGCAGTTACCAGCTTCGGCAAACGCAATTGCATAGAAAGTAGCATTTGGATTAAGGGACATCGGGTAGCGGAGTTCGACAGTATATTTGTTATAAACATAACCATTCGAAGCAGGAGTAAGCGACTGGTTGGAATAACCGCGTAGACCAATATTTTCAGCACCATAAAGATTGTATCCGTATAGGCCGTCGCCACCAACCTGGAAGTACTCGAACGGCGACTTACCTACGTTTTTGTTGTACATTCCGAGCAAACCGAACTCAGCCTTTGTGACTAGAACCAAAGCCCTCGAACTGCCGTCTTTTGGTCCAAGCAATGTGGTGAACCACTTTGCTGAAGCTTTATATTTATGGTATTCAATCCAATTGTAACGTTCTTGTATAGTCATATTTGGATCGGTATAGTCCTTGCCGTTCATGTACGAAAATGGAGGTGTAAGTTCGGCCGATACCGAGAACTCTGAGCCCATTGTCGGATATATCGGGTTCGGTCCCGACGACGAACGTCCGAGCACAGCCTTAACCGACAAGTTGTTGGATACACCATTGTCGAAAATCATAGAAGTATTGGTGTAGTTGTGGATATTGTAACGCTTATAAGACAATTCAAGGTACAATGTGAAATAATCGTCGGGAACTTGCAAGCGCTGCCCCAGACCTATGCCTGCACCAGTAACCTTAAATGTTTGGCGATCTTCCTTGTTTTCTACTTTACCATAATCATTCCTTACGTTGGAATGGTATACCGACAACGAGAACGAATTAGGCTTCTTGCCTCCAAACCATGGGTCGACAAACGAGAAGCTATAGTTCTGATACCACAATCCGCTTGCCGATGCTTGAATCGATAGCCTTTGTCCGTCGCCAGAAGGCAAAGGTCGGTACGACTTAAAGTTGAATATGTTGCGTAGCGAGAAGTTGGTAAACGTAATACCTAGCGTACCTACAAACATTCCCGAACCATAACCTCCAGAAACCTGAATTTGGTCGGATGGTTTTTCCTCTACCGTATATTCAAGGTCAACCGTTCCTGAAACTGGATCGGGATTGAAGTCAACATTCAATTTTTCTGGATTAAAATATCCCAACTGTGCTAGCTCACGGATTGTACGTTGCACCTCGGAACGGTTGTAAAGGCTTCCTGGGCGCGTACGCACCTCACGCATAATAACATGGTCGTTGGTGCGGGTGTTACCGACAAGCGTAATACGATTAACTGTAGCCTGCTTGCCTTCATAGATTCGCATTTCAAGGTCGATAGAATCGTTCTCGACAAGCACTTCAATAGGCTGAACATTGGAAAACAAATAACCATTGTCCTGATACAGAGCCATAACGCCTGTCGGATCGTATAGCAGTTTTTCGTCAAGAACCTTGCTGCTATATACATCGCCTTTCTTTATGCCGAGCACATTCGAAAGCTGCTCCGACGAATACATGGTATTTCCGAGCCAACTAATGTTGCGGAAATAGAACTTGTGCCCCTCTTCTATACCTATATATAAATTAATGGTCTTCGCATCGTTAGGAGAAATAGAATCGTATACAATAAGAGCATCGCGATAGCCTTCCTCGTTGTACTTCTCTATTATTTTCTTCTTGTCATCTTCGAAATTCTTTGGTATGTACTTCGAAGGTTTAAAGAAATTGTACCACCTCTTACGTTTGGTTTCCTTCATCTTATGACGCAACTTCGACTCCTTTATCGAATTGTTGCCCTCGAAAATTATTTCCTGAATTTTTATCCTTTCGTGCTTGTTGATGTCGAAAACAAGAATGACGCTGTTTGCAAGACTGGAATCCTGTTCCTCGACAATTGTAACATCGGCATCAAAGTATCCCTTGTCAATAAAATAATCCTTAATGTATTGTTCTGCCGACAACTTCATGTTTTCGGTAACTTGCGAACCCTTTGTTAACTTAATATTTTCGCGGATATCATCGGCCTCGCCCTTCTTTACGCCTTTGAACGAGAATTTCGAGAGTCGCGGACGCTCCTCAAGGTAAATGTCGAGGAAAATCTTGTCGCCTATTGTATTTGTTACCGAAATCTTTACGTCGGAAAACAAGCCCTGCTCCCACAATTTCTTTATGGCGTCGGCGATATCCTGTCCGGGCACCGAAATGCGCTTTCCAATTTCGAGTCCAGTGAGATAAAGCAACACGTTGTGGTCGAGGTACTGCACACCGGAGATGGTAACACCTCCTATTTCGTATTCTTTTGGTGTCAAATAATTTACCGAGCTTCCACTAGAATATATGGTATTCTGACCGTTCGCCGCCCAAACAGCGGACACAATCAGCATCAATATCAAAACAAACCTCTTCATACCATTATTTTTTTACTTGCTCACTTGTTTTACCAAACCTGCGTTCCCTGTTCTGATAGCTAATCAATGCCTTATAAAATTCTTCACTGTTGAAATCGGGCCACAGTACATCGGTAAAATACAATTCGCTGTAGGCCAGCTGGTACAATAAAAAATTGCTGATTCGCGACTCGCCGCTTGTACGTATCATAAGTTCTGGATCGGGAACATTTGCCGTTGAAAGATAACGCGGAAACATATCGTAGCTTATATCGGCAGGCGAAATCTTACCGTCGACACAATCCTTTGCCAGTTGGCGGGCGGCTTCGACAATGTCCCAGCGGCCACTGTAGCTGAGCGCGACAATGAAATTGAGCTTAGTATTGTTTTTAGTTTTTTCAATAACGTAAGTAACTTTCTCGCGCAAGTATTTTGGCAGACGTTCCATCTCGCCAATCATCGAGACGCGAACACCGTTCTTCATCATGTTGTCGATTTCGTCGTCGATAGCCTTCGACAGAAGGCTCATTATTCCTCCGACCTCATCGACGGGACGATTCCAATTTTCGGTAGAAAACGCATATACGGTCACGTACTTGATTCCCAGATTGCCGGCAACAGTAAGCATCTCCTTTACGGTCGACACGCCCTTCTTATGACCGAAGATACGTATCTGACCGCGCTTTTTAGCCCAGCGTCCGTTTCCGTCCATTATGAATGCCACATGCTGCGGAAGTTTTGTCTTATCTATCTGTTCAAGTAAGTCCATTTCTATTTGTCGTGTTTCTTGTAATAAGCAGGACACCCAAGTCCACCAATCTTAAACGTATACGATATCCCTACCAGTGCCACCGAATACCAATCGTTGGTATAGCGGAAACCCAGCTGCTTCATGTTGATGTCTTCGGTCAATGGAGTGCCATAGGCAAGCTGGTAGTCTTTCTTTATGCTTTCGTTTGTGATGCCGTCGATCATGTCCGATATTGTCCAGCGGAATCCCCATTCGACACTAAGTACCAATCTTGGTAAAATATTTTTCTTGAAACCAAAGCCGAACGGAATCGCCATTGTAAAGAAATCATCGTCGTCGGCGGTACGTCCAACAAATGCGCCCGCAACACCGACCTGCATATAAGGGGTGAAACTGTTGTGTGCCACGTCACCATATATATAAGGAAGAAAATTTATTTCGGCTTGTGCCGAAATTTCGTCAACCGAAACAGCAAACGACTTATTCCTTACCTGCTGGAATGTGTTATTAAAATCGGCATCGTTGCCTATGAGCCTTGTGTTGAAATATCCTAGCCTAAGTATTATCCTATTGCTGAAATGGAACTTGAGCGAAGCCCCTAGATTGTGCCTCGGATGATAGAATTGCCTTGCATAGTTTATGTCGCCCATATAGTAGGAGACTCCTGCATTGAAACCAACCTCGAGACCATACTGTGCACTTGCTGACAGAGAACCAAATAAAAAAACAAACGACAGTAACGTCGCTACCGTCATTTGTTTTATAAGTTTATATGATATCATTTTCTGCCTATCCATATTGGATATAACGTAGAATCATCCAGAATATTTTTAAAATAATCTTAAAATTTGGATCTACCTCTGCGATTCGAGAACAACTTGTATGTAACCTTGATTGTCAAGAACATATAAGCATCGTTCCACTTGTTGTCGCCTCGTTGCTCGCCAGCACCAACAGGGTATTTGCTATCTGGATTAGAAAAATATCTTGCAACGTCGTCGTCGTAAATATCAGGAGAAACGTATGTGTTGCTTACATCGTCGATATAGTCGGAAAGTGTGTAGCGGAAACCGAAGTCGAAACCTATACCCCAGCTTCTATTGATAAGAGCATTCATACCTACACCGAACGGAATCGACATCTGAATGCGGCTGTACCTTTTGCGCGTCGAAACATAACCCTGTCCTTCGGTTCCAAGTGGCTGCAACGAATACCACTTTCCGTATCTTGAATCGGACTGGTCGGGAGTAGTATTGCCTTCGGCATCGACTACAGCATTACCAAATTCATCCTTTACAACAGGAAGGTACTGAGCCCTCGGATTGAAGAAGAATCCTCCAACTCCGGCAAAAATGTAAATGTTCGGTGTCGGCTTTCTACCTTTGGCACGCTTGATATGATAGCGATGTCCGTAAGTTTCGCGGAGCAACGAAAATTCAACGACTTCGTTCAACTCGACTATCGGCGAACGGAAAGTAAGGTTACGTCCGTTACGTGCATATTCGGGAGTAAAGCGGTCGCTTCCGTAAACACGTCCGTAATACAAACCAGTACGCAAAGTAAATCTTTCGGAAACCTTATATCCATAAGCAGCCATAAACGCCCAACGGCCAGCCTGGATATCGAAATCCTTTACAAAGTGAGTACCGACGCCTTTACCTCCACCAAGGTCGCCCATAAACTCAGCTGTACCGGCTCCAAAAACCAATTCATGCCTGTATCTTCTCCAATCTCTGCTCTGTGCAACGGCAAAAAACGTCACAAAAAGCAATAGAATTGTCAAGACTGCAAATCTCTTCATATCGTTAAAATATTTTCTATTTTCTTATAAACCAACACCTTACATAGGGCTAATTTCTTAAATCAACTCCCCACATAAGCTTTTCTCTTAGGGTGCAAAAATATGTATTTTTAAATAGATTCACAAAATTAATATAAAAATTTGCGCGGCGAATTGTAATCTGCTTCAGATTCTTTATTGCATACGACTTGTAATCGAGCGAAGCGAGCACACTTCCTTCGTTGGAATCGACCGAAATTTTTATCTCCGAATCGGCCGAAATTACTAGCGGACGAACCGTAAGATTGTGATTTGCAATAGGTGTGATAAGCATTACGTTCGACTGCGAAGTGACAATAGGACCGCCGCAACTTAGCGAATAGGCGGTGGAGCCTGTAGGTGTCGAAACAATAAGTCCGTCGGACCAATATGTGTTGATGTAGTTGTCGTCGGCCGAAACCTTGATTTTTATCATGCTCAGACGCGACTTCTTGAGGATGGAAAAATCGTTGAGGCAGAAATTTATGTCGCCATAGAACGGCGTTTCGGCAGACACTTCCAGAAGCATCCTCTTCTCGATCTCATAATCGTGATTAACAAGCTGTTCGATTGCCTTGCGGATGTTATGCGAGTTGACATACGACAAGAATCCGAGCCTGCCGGTATTTATGCCCAACATTGGTATTCCCGATGCACCGACAAAAGTCGCCGACTCGAGAAAAGTGCCGTCGCCACCGATGCTGAGCATGAAGTCGAACTTCACGTCGGCTGGCAACTTGTCGGAATACAAGCCTTTCACTTCGGGACGAAACATAGTCTTCTCGACCATAAAGTTGTAGAATTTCTCGTTGACATACAACTCCATTCCATATTCCTTCATCAGTTCGAACAATTGTATCAGCATTCCGCTGAAATTGCTCCCGAAGTTTCGTCCGTGAATAGCTATGTTCATATATTTTCCAATCAAAATTTCTTATAAATGGGCGTCACATAATCGACAAACACCCCGAAAAAATTAAAGTTTCCATTGTATGCCGCATAAACCTTCAGTACTCGGTCGTAGTAGGTTTCGAAGCTCAACCCGGCTCCTGCCGAGTATATAGGCTTGTGTAACAATGGATTCTCGCCATTAAAACCAGCCGCAAAATTACTACAATACGCCAAATCGGCAAATATGTCGGCATAAATTTGAATATACGGCTCCCTGAACTTCTTCGGAATCCAGCGCGGCAACGAAAAATCGCGTCTGTCGAGCAGTTTTACGCTGAAAGTATTCTGCAAGGCCGAAAAGTTCTGTCCCAGAATATAATAATAGTCGAACCCGCGTATGAGGTTGTTGCGGCACAATTCTATTCTCATGTTCGTCGGCACTGCCGAATAGCTTCCGAAAAACTGGCTGTGCAAGAGTGTGCCGTGATAAAACAGCCTATCCTTATATATACTCGTATTGTATTGCAGCCCTAAGCTTGCAAAGGCGAAGGCATTTGCATCGAAGTCGGTAAACACCTTCACTCCTAGACGGGCATGTATTCCCGATGTGGGAGCCACCTTGCTGTCGCGGTTGTCGTAGTCGAAGCTAAATGCCGGAACCATATAATTCTGCTTATCGGGAGCATAGGCCAACAAAAGCGAATCGCGGCTGATTACATTCTGGTAGGTGAGCGACAACGAAAATTCGTAGTTTACATGCGGACGGAACACGTAGCCCACACCGGCATCAAACATGCGACGGATATATTTTCCCTCGTCGTCGGCATACACGGGCTTGCATTCCGACACGTAGGCTATGTCGTTTTTCTGACGGAAAAATTCGGCCTTGAGCCATATCCCGTTCCAACGCCTTCTGCCGATATTGGGCTTCTGGTACGATACCGCGTAGTGTTCCTTGTAGCCAAGTCTCAGCTTGAAGTTGAGCATCTCGTTGCGCCCGCAAAAGTTGAGCCAGTCGAATGCCACGCCATAGTTTATCCGTTTGAAATTCTTGTAGTAGAAATACGACGTAAGGTTGCGGTCGGCAATTTCGAGTATGGGATAAACCCAATAGTACCAGCGCTCTACGACCTTTACATCGACAGCGACAGTTCCTGCACTATCGGCCGAATACGAAACACCAACATCGTTGAATAGCATAAGCCTGCGCAAGTTGTCAGCAAAAGCCTGCATTCCCTTGTCGATGTCGGACTCCGAAATGCTGTCGCCAGCCGAATAGCCGAACTCGCGAAGTATTGTCTGTGGTTTTGTCTTCTCGTTTCCCGAAAGCGAAATCTCGGATATATGCAAATATTTCTCCTGTGCAAATGCACAAACCGAACAGATCAGCAATATGCACGCAAGGAGATTTTTTCTCATATCTTCATGTAGTTCATTAGCAAGTCGTATCTGTCGCGATAGAAATCATCCATCATGTTTACTCCCGAGAAAAAGGCATTTACCTTGTATCCGTAACGCTCGAGCGACTTTACCACGGGCGATATTTCGGTCTGGTTGAGAACGATTGTAACATCAATCTTTGTGGAATCTTCGTATTCAGTGACATAGGATGCCAATATCCTGCCGTTTTCTGACTCCACTATCCTTGCGATTTCCGACAACGAATAGTCGTGCACACCCATTTCGAGAATAAGCACGGCGCCCTTAGCCTCTACGTTTGTAATCTTGGCCATTGACGACATTAGTGTTTGCAACGATATGGAACCCAAATACTTGTGGTCGGCATCAATAACCGGCACAATTGGAATATTGAAGCGCACTGCCACGGCGAGAGCGTCGAATATATGCTGCGACGAAAGCACATGCGGAGCTGGCAGAACACCCATGCCCGAAACCGGCTCCTCGAACGAATCCCTGTCGTATATCTCATCCTCCGACACAAGCCCGATATACTTGTCGCCTTCGACGACTGGCATGTGCGATATCTTGAAAGTGTCCATAAACGACAACACTCGCGAAAGCGTGTACTTGGTCGTAACGTATGGAACCGACGAATCGATTATTTCTTCTGCTGTCAATTTGTATAAATTTTAGGCGGCAAAGATAATAAAAGTTTCTGTGCCTGCGGCGTTTCTATGTGCTTTGCACGTTTATAGGGTTCCGTTGAGTTGAGTTGAGACGCAATGAATTGCGTCTGTACAATAAAATGGATATATTACAATAGCTTTTAGCCTGTTTGATGTTGTTTGAGGTGGTTTGGGATGGTTTGAAATTGGCTTTTAGCCTTTGAGCCATTCAGCCCTTTGTGTTTGAGTTTGTCATTGCGTTTAAGTTGTCGTTTTTTCTCCAAATCATCTTTTAAAATTACATTTTTTTAGTACATTTGCACCATACAAATAATCATGTCACGACAATGAAAAGATTTTTACTTGCCACAACAATAGCAATAATGCTCGTAAACCTTGCTTTCGCACAAAGTGTAGGCATAACCGAAGGCCGAACCATCGCCAACAACATAATTGCCGAACGCTTTTCGGAGCTTGGAGCAAATCCCAGCAACTACAAGATTGCCGATTCATATACCGAAACTTTCGACGGAAGCGAAGTATTCCACGTGTACAACCTTGCCCCCACTGGGTTTGTAATCGTGTCGGCTGACCGTTCGGTGGAACCTTTGCTTGCATTTTCGTACGAAAGCCCATGCAATGCAACCGACCGTCACCCTAGCGTAGAGGCTGTGCTGAAATCGTACGCATCACAAATTGCTTATGCAATAAAGAACGGACAGTCTGCATCGTCGCACACAACCGCCGAATGGGAGCACTATTCGGCAGAAAATTTCCAACCCCGCGAAGTGCCTACTGTTGACCCGCTTCTTACAACCAAATGGAACCAAGGAAAATACTTCAGCTCAATGTGTCCCGAAGATGCCGCCGGCGAAGACGGTCACGTAGTTGTAGGTTGCGTTGCTACGGCTATCGCCCAGGTTTTCAACTATTTCCGCTACCCAACTCAGGGAACTGGCAGCTACGGCTACGACCATCCAACCTACGGACACCTCGAGGTGGACTTCTCGCAACAGCACTACGACTACGACTATATGCCCACTATGCCTACCGACTACAACGACAACCTTGCACGACTTCTGTACAATATAGGCGTTTCGGTCGATATGAACTACGGTCCGCGCGGCAGCGGCATGAACAACCACAAGGGAGCCTACACCATGCGTAACTACTTCGGCTACAACGACGAAGCACGATATATCTTCAAGGACAGCCTGCCGACGGTAATCCCCGACAACATCGACAACGACACAGTAATTCCCGACAGCATATGGAACGGAATCCTCGTCAACCACCTCGACCGCCGGATTCCCCTCTACTATGCAGGCTGGGGCGACTATGTATATAACAGCGGCCACGCCTTTGTATTCGACGGCTACAGCGACTCGACCCACTACCACATCAACTGGGGATGGGGCGGTTCGTACGATGGATTTTTCATTGTCAGCAGCCTTTCGCCAGGTGGCTCGAACTTCCGACTAGCACACGAAGTGATTATCAATGCCACACCAAAATACGAAAACCAAGTCTGCGAGGGAGTTAAGGTCATGAACTTCTACGAAGGCACCCTCGACGACGGCAGCGGACCGCTCAACGAATACGCACCTGACAGCGACTGCTCGTGGCTAATTTCGGCACAGGATTCGGTAGAAGGCTATACATTGAAATTCAACAAGTTCGACATCGACGAGAGCGACAACATAATAATTTATGCCGGTGCCACCGACGAAGCACCTGTAGTCGCCAGCATCTTCGGCAGCGACGTGCCAGACGAATCATATACCGTTAATTCCACCGAAATGCTGGTTCACTTCGTTTCCGACGCAACCGTCTCGGGCTACGGCTGGAACATGTCGTACGAACCGATAAGGCCGACCTACTGCAATTCGTCGGTAACCGTCACCGAAATGCGCGACACCTTAACCGACGGCAGCAACGGATGGAACTATTACGATGGCAGCAACTGCCGCTGGAGGATTGCTCCCGAAAATCCATCGTCGTTCACCTTCGAATTCCTTGAACTCGACACCGAGTACGGCAAGGACTTTGTGAAAATTTATCGCAACGGCAGACCATATGCAACATTCTCGGGCGATACTATCCCCGAACCTATTCATTTCGATGGCAACAATGCTACGATATATTTCACAAGCAACTCATCAGTACGTGGCGGCGGTTTCAAGCTTGCATACAATGTGGTCGAAACAGGAATCGACGAATACAACAGCCAGAATGTATCAATTTACCCTAACCCAGCAAGTTCCGAAATAAATTTTGAAGGACGCGACATAGTTAGCATATCTATTTACGATATTACTGGCAGATGCGTTTCCGAAAATACATTGGCACCTTGCGACAGATATACTGTAAGCACCGAAAAACTCTCCGATGGCACTTACCTCACACGAATCATCGATATTGACGGGAAGTGCACAACAAGAAAAATTATTGTAGAACGATAAAAAAAGCCGACAATGTCGGCTTTTTTTGTGGAGAATATCGGACTCGAACCGACCACCTTCAGATTGCGAACCTGACGCTCTACCAGATGAGCTAATTCCCCAAATGCGATGCAAAAATAATGGAGAATGGACAATTGACAATGGACAATTGATAATTAATAATGGACAATCTGTGGGCGTGACAGGCAACGATAGCACATACAGATGCAAAATTTGCGTCTTATCCAAAAAAATAACACCAACAAATCGATAATATCTATATTTTTGCAGCATGGATATGACATGGGAATTCATATTGCGCATTTTTGTAGCTGCCATGCTTGGCGGAGCAATAGGGCTTGAGCGCGAATACCGCGCAAAAGAGGCCGGTCTGCGCACACATTTTCTAGTAGCATTGGGCTCGGCATTGTTCATGATTGTGTCGGCCTACGGTTTTTCGGAAATCAAACTCGGCGAAGAACAACGCTGGGACATTGCACGTATTGCTGCGCAGGTAGTTACAGGTATAGGTTTCATAGGCGCAGGAACAATTATATTTCACAAAAGCGAAAACGTAATACGCGGACTCACCACCGCAGCGGGCGTATGGGTTACGGCAGCCATCGGACTTGCATGCGGAGGCGGTATGTACATACTGGCAATTGTCTCAACGGCCCTTGTCCTCATAGGACTCGAAGCTTTCAACCTGCTTATTGGCTGGCTTACAAAACGCCACAAGAGAAAACTTGAAGAACAGATCCGCAAGAACGCATTAAACAAAAATAAACCCGAATAACGGGCTTATTTTTTACGCTTCTTTTCCTTTGCTACGAGTTCCACCTCCGAATTTTCGACACTTAGACCATCAAGCGAAGCGAGGAACTTTCCAAGCTGAGAAAATCCGTAGTTTCGCGAATCGAAGTCGGGGTACATCTTCTTCAGGCGAGTACCGATTTCGGCCAGATTCGTAGGCTTGTCGTTGGCCATGTTGTCGGCAACCATCTTGCGTACAGCACTGGAAATAAACTCCTTCGATACCGGCGGCACATCTTCGCCCTCGGCAACTGCTTGGCGGTACTTGTTGAGCGACGCATCAGTCTCGACACGCTCCAACTCGATGAACTCGTCGCAAGCCTTACGCAGGGTGACAATGGTTTTCTTTTCGCCCATACCTATAAGATATTTACCAGTCTCTCGCAACCGCGATGCCAAGGTTGTAAAGTCGCTGTCGCTCGACACCAGACAGAAGCAATCTACATCCTTGTTCTGATGCAAAATATCCATGGCATCGATGATAAGCTTCGAATCGACACAATTCTTGCCCGATGCATTGCGTGTCTGCGTGACAAGGTGCATACCTTTGTTCTTGCAAGTGTTTATCCAGGAATACGGCGTAACTGCGCCTTTTTCATCAACCGAAACATAGGCATTCTTCACTATTACGCGACCGTATTTGGTCAGACTGCTAAGTATTCCATCTGCATACTTGTTCGAAATGTTTTCAGCATCAACCAGCAATGCAATTCTATAGTTTTCCATTTATCGTCAATTTTTTAATTAATTTTCCTTTAGTTTCCTTGTTACAAACCTTACCGGTATCCACGCAGCAAAAAGTCCGATAAGCATTACTGCCACAAACGACCAGAGTACATCAATAAGATGTATTGCCACCGGATAGGCATCGATTATAAACGAACCGCTTCCATCGCCTAACTTTACAAAGCCGTAAGTCATTTGCAACCAACATATTAATCCGCCAACAAACAATCCAATTACAGCACCTACAAAACTTATACCTAGCCCTTCGATGAAAAATATGCGTCGGATGTCGGAATCGTCGGCACCCATGCTGCGAAGTATGGAAATGTCGTTGCGCTTGTCGATGATAAGCATTGTGATAGAGGCGATTATGTTGAATGAAGCGATTAGCAAGATGAAAATCAGAATCATAAATATTGCCCACTTTTCCGACTGCATTATCTTGTACGAATATTCGTGCTGCATGTTGCGGTCGAGAACTTTGAACTTGTCGCCTAGCTTTGCCGAAAGTTGCTTTACTGCCTCATCGGGTGATGTTTGTGGCTTTAGTTTTATTTCGGCAGCACCGACTTCTCTATCGAATTCGAGCAAACGGCGCATCTCGGCAATAGGCACTACCACATAGCGGGCATCGTACTCCTGCTGTATTGCAAAAATCCCTGACGGATAGAGTGTTACATTATTAAGCAAGTCGGATGCTGCATCGCTGAAGTTACCCTTGATCTCGGCAGTACGGCTAGGTACACTTATTGAGAGCGTCTCAAGATAGTCGCATATCACCCCCATCGAGTAGGCCACGCCCGCACCCATTATGGCGCACGAAGCTTTCCCTGTATAAAGCAATGCATCGCCCCGTACCACCATGGTATCGAGCCCAGTAATCTGGAAAAATTTGTCGTCCACACCCTTTACCGTGGCTATTACCTGCTTGCCATTGTATTGCAGCAGGGCATTTTCCTCTAGGGTATACGATACCGACGAAACGAAGTCGCAAGACTGCATTGCCGATTCGAAGTTGCTGTCGGGAACAAAGGTCTTGCCCGTGACGGGAAGCACTTTTATATCGGGGTCGAACGAATTGTTGAGACGGGTGAGCAAATCCTCGAAGCCGTTGAACACCGACATCACAATAATCAGAGCGGCAGTACCGACCGCAACTCCAATTACCGAGATTATCGAGATTATATTTATCGCGTTGCGCGACTTCTTCGATACCAGATATCGTGATGCTATGTAGAACGGGAAGGACATTTATGATTTCAATGCCTTTTCGATACGTTCAACCTCATCGAAACTATCGTCGAGGTAGAATACAAGTTCGGGCACACGGCGCACATCGTTGCGGATAGCATTGCCGAGTTCGTAGCGGATGCGCGAAACGTTTGCGTTTATTTCCTTTATTATCGACTGTCCGTCGGTTGACGGGAATATGCTGAGGTAAACCTTTGCCAATCCGAGGTCGGGCGACATGCGCACGCCAGTAATTGTAAGCAACCGCCCTGGCACCAATCCGTTGAATTTAAACTGTAAAATATTGGCCAGTTCTTTCTGAACCAAGCCTGCGACCTGTGTCTGTCTTTTCGAATCCATCTTTTCTCCTATCTATAAAACTACAGTCTTTCTATCATCTTTGTAAAAATTTCCGTCATCTTCGATTCGGCGACGGCGGCAACCTTCTGCACTTCCTCGTGCGAAACCTCCACAATCTTACCCGGCACGCCAAGGTCGGTAATTATCGACATTGCAAAGCAGGGGACGCGCATCTGGCGGGCAACAATAGCCTCTGGCACTGTTGACATACCGACGGTGTCGGCTCCGATAACGCGGAAATACCTGTATTCGGCCGGAGTCTCGAAGGTTGGCCCGGTTGTTGCCAGGTAAACGCCCTTCTGCAACTTGTATCCAAGTTCGGCAGCAACTTTTTCGGCACTAGCAATGAGCGACTTGTCGTAAACGCAGCTCATGTCGGGGAAACGGTCGCCATCTTCGGGATTGTGCTTGCCGATAAGCGGATTTGGCATAATGCAGATATGGTCGGTAATAACCATTAGGTCTCCTATCTCGAAATCGGGGTTAACACCTCCGCTGGCATTCGATACGAAAAGGTACTTTATACCAAGGCGTATCAAAGTCCTTGTTGCAAACACAAGCTGCTTCATCGAATAACCCTCGTAGTAGTGGAAACGGCCCTGCATTGCCACCACAACCTTGCCGCCAAGACGGCCAAGTATGAGTTTCCCGCTGTGTCCCTCTACGGTAGAAACGGGAAAATCAGGAATTTCGCTGTACGGAATTTCATCTATGACATCGATTTCCCTGACAAGACCGCCAAGTCCTGTTCCGAGAATAATGCCAACTTCGGGAGTCTCCTTAAAGCGAGTTGTTATAAAGTTTATTGTAGCGTTTGTTGTTTCTGACATAACTGATTATTTGATTGTTAAACAATTTCTTTTCTTCCTCGTCGCAGAGCAAATCGATTTTGATAGGCACATAGTACATGCTCGACTTAATCTTATCGGCGAGGAACTTGTTGGTTTTCAGGCGGACAGCATCCT
This sequence comes from uncultured Bacteroidia bacterium, assembly GCA_902790405.1. Lineage (GTDB taxonomy): Bacteria > Bacteroidota > Bacteroidia > Bacteroidales > ML635J-15 > Bact-19. The sequence goes on along the minus strand of CADARW010000019.1, from coordinate 21,756 downwards.
TTTCGGTAAGAACCAAAACTTTCGGTGCACTCATTTCGTCGAAAGTCTTCTGGATTTTGGCAATGTCGGACGACGAAAATGCATGATGGTCTGAAAATGGGATATGAATCACACCTTTCGACTTATCCATGAGCATCTCGACAAAATTCTCCGGATGGGCTATTCCAGTGACAGCAAGCACGTTGCAATCCTTGAGCCTATCATAGTTCAATTTCTTTGCATTGCCAAATACCGGTTTTGGATCCTCGTAAAGCACGCAGACGGCCCAGTGGAAGCACATGGTCGGTAGCGATTGGATAGTTGTAGTTGATGAGCAGCATGTGCAGTCCAGGATTTATGCGGCGGTGCTGGAAGGCATCATCGAGAATAATGACATTAAGGTCGGGGTATAGTTCGCGCAGTTTTTCGACACCAGCGGTACGACTTTCGCACACGGCCACCACAACATCGTCACCGAATTTGCGTTTTACCTGCAAAGGTTCGTCGCCACACAGCGTGTAATCGTCGTCGGCCTCAACAATACGGAAACCTTTGGTCTTGCGCTTATAGCCACGACTGAGCATGGCGGTCTTGAAGTCGTCCTTGAGCATACGCAGCACATACTCCACATGCGGGGTCTTGCCAGTTCCGCCGACACTTATATTGCCTACAGAGATTATTGGCAGGTCGTACTCCTTCGACTTGAGGATATGGTTCTCGTACATAAAATTCTTCATGTCGCCTATAAACTTGTATATAAGCGACAGCGGCCAAAGCAGCAGAAAACGGAAAAAGCCGACCTTGCGAGTACTCATGCCTAAAATTTTGTTGGGAAAGATAATACTTTTTATTGAACCTGCAAAACAAACTTAAAAAATATGTCGATTTTCCTATTCTGGCCTGTACAGGTTTATGTATTCCATGACGCTTGCGGCGGCCTCGTCCGACAGGTCATCGTAGCGCCAAGTGGTATTGTTAACTTTGTCGAGGACAGTATAAACCATAGCCCATTTGTTTGCGTTAAAGTTGTCCTGCGACTGTATAAGTGCAGCAATAAAGTTGACGCAATAGCTGTCCTTGTCCTTCTTTTGTGCCATCTTAGCCATCTTTACGGCTTCCTTAACATCGAAATAGTCGCTCAAAGCCTTCAGGTAGGCAAAACAAATAAGCGTTTTCCCGTCGAGAATATTGAAAAGCTTGCTTGCTGATGGCGGCTGCTTTACATCCATTGCAATCGAAACAAGCCCGCTGTAGTTCCCCTCGGCCTTGTCGCCCCAGCTAAGTGCATTTATTATTGCAACCTTTATGGCTATCGGATTATTGGCATCGAGGATATATTCGGCCATATCCCACGACAAATCGTGTGTTTCGGAAGCTTCATATACAAGCGGATTGCCGATGTAATGCTGGTAGAATTTGGAAGACGTCAACGGCGAATCGGCAAACGAAAGCATATTGACCAACAAAAAAGCAAATACAAATAAAACTTTTCTCATATTCATTTATTTAAAACATCGCACAAAGATAAGAATAATTATCCTGACAATACCAAGGATTTCAATTATCCGAATACATACAAAAGCATTTTCGTAGGAATTGCAAATTATTATTTATAACTTTGCCGAAATTATATCAGTAAATATTCTTATGAGAGAATATACCAAAAATGTAAGTTCCTTTATGGAACGATATAGGAATATTAAAACTGCCCAAGCAATGTCGAGAGCGACGAAGAATACTCTTAAATTCTTGGGGATTAGGTTGGTTGACTTGAAAAACATATTCAAGACAATCTTCCAAAACTATCCAATGCCCAAAATCGACGACACCAAAAATATAATTAGGGAATTTTTCTCATTAAAAGAACGCGAATATCTGTATTTCGGCATAGCATTGTTTGCTAAACGCAAGAAAATGTGGACAAAAACCGATATAGTTTTCATCGAAAGCCTGCTGCTTACCAAACCAGCCTGGGACACTATCGAAACCATAACATCGGAACTTGTGTCGGCTTTTGCCAAGATTTATCCAAATACAGCAATGGAATTCCTCAGCTCGTGGAGTCAGTCAAAAAATCCATGGCTTAAGTCGTCGGCCATAATGTACCAACGCTCATTCAAGGCGGATACCAACCCCGAAATCCTGCACAAGTTCATTGTCGAAAACATGAACACCGACAACCTTATAATAAATAAGTCGATAGGCTCTGCCCTCAGGGATTATTCGAAAACCGACTACGAATGGGTTACCAATTTCGTTGTACAAAACAGTTCGCAACTCGACAAGGTTGCCAAGCACGAAGCTATCAAATGGATTAACAAAAAAGGACTAATATAAGGAAATGCATAACTATAACGAACTATTTGAGAAATTATCAGCCAAAAAGGCCATAGTCGTCGGCGATGTGATGATCGATGCATACATGATGGGTAAAGTTGACCGCATTTCGCCCGAAGCGCCAGTGCCGGTGGTTTCGGTAACCAACAGGAAATACCGCCTCGGCGGAGCTGCAAACGTTGCGCTCAACATCGCTGCATTCGGTGCCGAAGTTTACCTATGTTCGATAATTGGTAACGACGCCAAAGGCTTAATATTCAAACAATTGCTAAAGGAAAACAATCTTCCCGACAACGGCATCATCAGCAGCGAGAACCGCAAGACCACTACCAAGACGCGCATCATAAGCGGCGGTCAGCATCTGCTTCGCATCGACGACGAGGACGCTTCGCAGATTTCCGACGAACTGAAGGAAATACTTATGTTCCGTATTTCGCAGATTATAGAGAACGAACATATCGACGTGCTCATCTTCGAGGACTATGACAAGGGGCTGCTTTCGCCCGACATCATACACCGCATTACAATGTTGTGCCGGCAGAACAAGATAAAAGTTACCGTCGACCCGAAGAAGCGCAACTTCGACGCATACAAGTACGTTACCATGTTCAAGCCAAACCTCAAAGAGTTCTGCGAAGGTTGCAAAATCGACCGCACCACCGACATCGAAAAACTGAAACCATATGCAAAGGATTTTTTGCAAAACAACAACATCGACATACTTATGGTAACCTTGTCGGAAAACGGAATACTCATCTGCACTCAAAAAAACTATGTCCACATTCCTGCCCAAATCCGCGACATCGTCGACGTTTCGGGTGCAGGCGATACAGTGATAAGCGTTGCCTCGTTGCTGCTTACCGCATCAGAAGACATCCGTGAAATTGCACGTATAGCAAACTTTGCAGGTGGCATCGTATGCGAAAAGGTAGGCGTTGTGCCCATCGATGTGGAGACATTAAAACAGAAAATATCAGAATAACACCTTCTTTCGTTGCAAAACATGCATAACACCATAAGTCGTTCAAAATTTGCAATGCTGATAATTAGCATTGCTGCGGCACTGCTGTTTGCTACGAGCTCCGTCAATGCCCAACAAACCGACGAAAAGGTGTTGTATGTAGTTTCGGTGAACGACATGCATGGCAACATCGACAATTTTCCACAGTTCGCCGCACTGCTCGACACCCTGCGCAAACAATATCCCGACCTGCTTCTGATTTCGGCAGGCGACAACCGCACAGGCCATCCCGTGAACGACCGCTATCCCAAGCCATCTTACCCTATTACGCAACTGATGAACGAGGTGCATTTCGACTTGTCAACCCTTGGAAACCACGAATTTGACATTGGTGTTGAAGGTCTGCGAAATGTTGTTGGCTGGTCGGATTTCGACTATGTTTGCGCCAACGCATACTTCGACGACAGCATAAATGTAAAGCCCTACAAAATTATCGACTACAAAGGGATGAAAATTGGTTTCATAGGCGGAATACAGATAGGAGCAAACGGAATCCCAGACTTTCATCCAAAATATGCAAATGGTGTGTCGTTCAAACCAATAGAAGATGTTTTGCCCGAATATATGTACCTGCGAAAAGAATGCGACATGCTATTTCTCATCTCGCACTGCGGACTCGAGGCCGACATCGAGATAGCCAAGAAATTCCCCCTGTTCGATGCCATTTTCGGCGGTCACTCGCACAAGAAGATTGAGCGCACAAAACTCATCGGAAACACAATGATAACCCAATCGGGCAAAAATCTCAACTATCTGACAGTTAGTGTATTCTACTTCACAAATGGAAAAATAGACTACAAGGCGCAGCAGGTGTTTTCGATCAAGGATTTCGCCAAAAAGGACGAAAATATACAAAAGCTAGTAGATGAATTTGGCAGCCTCGACATATTCAGCCGTGTTGTCGGCTACACCGATGCCGACATTGACAGCAAGGAATCGTTAGGATGCTTCGTGGCCGACGTTATGCGCGAAACCACGAAGTCGGACATGGCATTCCAGAACCCGGGTGGTGTCAGGCTGAAATCGTTAGCAAAGGGACAAATCACCGCCAAGGACATCTACCAGATAGACCCGTTCGACAACATCATAATGAAATATAAGGTAAGCGGACAGGAGATAATGGATATGCTCGAAATGGCTTGCTACAAGACCGGGGATTTCCCGATGCTATGTTCGGGCTGCACCTGCATATTGCACGGCAACGAATACGAGGAAATCGAGAGTATCGAAATATTGCTCGACAACGGCAAGCCCCTCGACCTAAATGCAAAGTACACCATTGCAATAAACAGCTATATGGCAAGTGTTTATGGATTCGACGGCAAGCATAATGGCAAGGCATTTCCTCGTTCCAACGAAATCGTTTTCGACTTCCTGAAAAAGCACCAGCACATAAATTATGACGGCATAAGCCGCATAAAATAACAAAGGGCATATCAATTTATATGTGCTCTGCACGTTTGAATGGCTACGCCGTTTCAGTGGCTAAAGCCGTTTGAATGTTGCACGTTTCTAAAAAAGCGGAAGGTCATGCTGGACTTGTTTCAGCATCTGATTCCGCTTTTTTGTTTCTGGGTTCAACGTTCAAGGTTTAAGGTTTAACTTCTTGAGGGCTGCGCAGTTCTATGCCTGCGGCGCTTTATCTATTCTTCACCACCTGCCTATTTATCACAACATCCTCTGCACAAACCCTTACGTTGTACGCGCCGTCGGGCAAACCGCCGAGAGGCAATACAAACTCGTAGTCGTTTTGTGAGCATACAACTTTGCGAGAAACAAGCATTCTGCCTAGCATATCATATACCTCGACAAGTGCCGTCCGATCTCCAAAGTTTTCGAAATGGAGAGCAAGGTCGTTGGCAAACGGGTTAGGATATACAGCCATTTCGGGTTCGCCGTCGGCATCGATGGTGCAATTTACAGCAATTATTTCCGAAACCGACCTTGTACCGTCGTAATCGACCTGCACGAGACGATAGAAGATGTCGCCACCGTGAACGTTATTATCTATATAGGTATAGTCGATGGGGTTGATAGAACTTCCGGCACCCGCCAGACGTGCAATCTCGTCGAAACTTATTGCATCGTCGGAACGTTCGAGCACGAAGTAGTCGTTGTTGCGTTCGGTTGCGGTAGTCCACAAAATCTTTGCGTAGCTTCCATTGCACTCCGCAGAGAACGCCGTCAATTCGATTGGCAGAAGCGTGTTGTGGTCGATAGAACCGAAGGTTACGACCTTATCGCCGCCGGCGCGTGTGGCAGGCAAATCGACATCGCTTACCGAAATCAGATGATATGGATCTGACGTTGCAGCCGTTCCACCAAGATTTTTCCAGCAGCCGTCGTAGATTGCCATATCGATGTCGGCATTATCGTGTTCGATGGTTTCGGAATTGAAATGCACGTCGTCGTCGGCCGAAACAGAGAAAACTGCATCTGCAATTGTTGCCGAAGTTCCAAGATTCCAGAAATACATGTTGGTCACATGGTCGAACTTGGCATTGCCCTCGTTTGGACCGCACATATTGTTCTGATTCCACCATACTGGCATTTCGGAAGCGTCGAATCCATCGGGCTCGTGGTTGAACTTAAGGTCGGTATCGGCGTCCAGACTGCTAACTTCAAGTGTACCCAGCACTCCGTTGCTTCCTGTCGGGAAGGTGAAAGCCGAAGCGTTAGCCTTTTTGGTTACAGTACCATCGACGTAGCTGTTGATGTTGGCGTTTGAAGAAGTTGCTGAGGCTAAGAAAGTTACATTTCCGATGATGTTGCCTTTTACGAACTTAGCCTTACCGTCAACAGTAAGCATTCCCGAAAGAGTCAAATTATTAGAGCTCTTATTCATGGTTATGTCGGTAATGGCAGTTCTTGTTGAAGTCTGGCTGTTGGTGCCCTTGAATGTCAATGCTTGTGGAAGATTGAAACCCAGATTTGATGCGGAATTATCTCTAAGGTTACCGTATAATTCAATAGTATCTGCATCGAACACGTTAGAGGGCGATGCGATTGTAAGATTACGAAGCTTAAAGTTTCCACCGCTGCTCGGAGCTGAAATACTCTGTGACGATTCACCATTAAGTGTTAGTGATGTACTCTCATTGGTTATGAATACACCGTTATTCAATATATTTCCACCAATGATAATTTCAAATGCTTTGTTTTCCGATGGACGGAAAGATCCTCCAACATCTATGGTTATATCATCTACAACCTTTAGCACAGAATTTGCCTGAGTATTATTAAAGAATCCACCACTCTTTACTGTCAAAGTCTTGCATTTTGCAGTTACACCTTCATGCAACGACACTCTATTTCTGTTACCGACATCTGGGATTTCCACATCGTAATTTTCGTCGGGAACAACCAACGAAACCCAGTTACGACAGTCACACCAGTCGTCACTTTCCCTGCCGTTCCATTTACCTTTGGTAAAATCGCCAGGAGCAATTGGCAATGGATACGATACTCCTGCCTGAGGGCCTTCTGACCTATCTCTATAAAATGGGGCTTTTGTCGCATAATTATTATCATCATGTGGACGACTTTCTGTATATTCACTATTGCGACCCCAGTTACTCTTATCGTTGATTCTCATTATCCATTCCCTTTTTGTAACTTCGGTAAATGGACCCTTATATTTTGAAATACCTGTCTCTAAATCGAGTGTTGAAACAAAGCAATCACAACCAGGGTAGATTGTAGAACCTTTATTATCGTTATAGCCAAAACTAGACTTCCATCCTGTCGCAGTATAACCATAAAGCACGTTTCCTGTATATTCTGCTTTGTTCTTTAATATATAATTCCATTCTCCGCCTTGCATAATCCATATTTGATCAGCACTATTAAGGTCAAAAGCAGGAATAGTATCACCACCATATTCTGAAAAATGGTCATAACCAACACCTTGCCAACTTATCTCCCAATTAGCATTATCTTTACTTCCATTCACATAAATGTCAATATTACCATAATCTCCTAATGTTGGATTATTTATTCGACCATCTTTTTCAGTTATCGTTATTACACTTCCGGCAGACAATGTTGAATTTTTTCTTGTGATCCTGAATGCCCCTTCTGATGTCCCCCAATAACCTTCATAGTTTCTTTCATAACCATTGTCGGTCATATCAATAGATGTCTCTGGAGTTATATTTTTGAAAATCATAAAACTGAACTCATCGCCAGAATTACTACCATAATTTATTGAATTATCAATCGCTACAATAGCCAAATCGCCAGGCTCTAATATTGTAGTTGTGCTATATGTAAATGTTGTCTGTGCTGGTCTAGAACAATTGCCGTCGGCATCTACATAGAATACCGCGGCCGTGTAGGTTGTACCAGAAGTGATATTGGTTATCGATGCCGTGGTTGCCGAGCCGGAATAAACTGCATATTCTCCCGTTTGTGTCAGCGTTCCGCTACCAAATGCTGCGTTGGCGGTAATTGAAGTAAAGTTTTCGCAAGTGGATGTTATATCACTATCACCTTCCTTGCAAATTACGACATAATGACCTCCAGCACAAACCGTTCCGCTAATATTCCACGTCAGTATTTCAGATGTTTCGTCGTTGTCGGCCTGCAAATTTGTAACCGATGGCATAGTCAATGTCCTGGATGCTCCGTCTGTTGTCCATCGGCCTTCTGCCGACTGCCATCTATATGCTTTTAACTTGTATGAGGTTCCAGCCTCCAACCCTGTAATTGTCAGCGAAGTCGGCATCGTGGAACCATTAGACTTATATACGACGTACGAATTGTTTGGACTTTCTCCAAACTGATAACCACTGCCCATTACAGTGTTAGCCGTTATCGAAACTGGGCTTGTTGTGCCTAATGATACAGGACCATTTGCACCCTTACGAATTGCTATCACAAAAATATCCGAGGCGGCAGTACACGACGAATATGTAATATTGATGGTTGCCTCTGTATTTTTCAGGCAATCAGGTCTCAACGATGTTATTGTAGCATTGTTTGCTGTGGTGAATGTAAAATCGGGACCGTAAGCAGTACCATGACCATTGGTTGCGTATGCACGCACATGGTATGTCGCACATGGATCAAGGCCTTCGATAATCTTGTTGAAACTTGTATTTGTGGTTGTATATGTTGTTCCTGCAACTACTTCTGTTCCGTTTTCCAAAGTCGGATTAGCAGATGTGCCATAAACGAATCCATAGCTTGAAATAAGGCAGTGAGCACCTCCGAAATTAGTTATTCCGCCAGGGCAATTGATTGTTGCCGAGCTGATTGTAATGCCTGAGGCAATCAATGCTGTTGACGAAATTGTAGCATCTGCTTCGCATGGGACGCAGGAGGTTGAGTAGGCAGAATAAGATTGAACTTGCCCTGATATACTAATTGGCCCCATTCCGACATTACTACCCTTTGTGAATATTATCTTTATATGACTAGTACTTGACGGGAAAGGATTTGTAGTCGTAAATGACAAAATTGTATTTTGGCTTCCACTTGTTGAAAACGATTGTACATCAACATAATTTGAACCATCTGTTGCGGCTTTTATTGTAAATGTCGAACTTGAGGCTCCACCTATCATCTTTACACCGAATGTTAACGACATAGGATTTGAACTACATGGGATAATTATATAATCGCCATCATCATCAAATTTTAACCTATAAGGAGCATTATTCTCAGCATAATTAGATCCTAATCCAGAATAAGTTACACCAGTTTCCCCTAATTGTTCTTTTGTTCCTCCAGCAAACGAATATATAATTCCAGAACCTCCTCCATCTTCTGCAAACACCGCATAATATGTCATATTTGCATTAACCGTTCCACTTGGATTTAATGTTGCTGGCGGAGTATTTGTTTCTCCATCAATTGGAGAATTTGTCCATCCTACAAAAATCTTGTTGTTGCAGTCGTATCCAGTAAAGTCGTAAGACGGAGCAACAAGATCTTCGCCATGAATATATTCTTGCATTGCCACAACTGTTCCATTGACCATCCATTCAACATTGTGATATATATTTGCCGTAACAATGAACGATGCGTCGGTTGTACAATATGTTCCATCAGCATCCTGATGCAAACTTATAGTATATTCACCAGATGTGCTTGTCGAAAACAGATGCCCATCTGTAATTGTTGCTCCCGAGGGACTACATGTAAACGTAGGAGTGGCAGTATTCTGGCTTGCATAATAATCGTTCAGGTCCAATGTTCCAGAACCTATTCTATATGTGGCATTTGTGGTAGAAATAGTAGCATCAGTACAGTTACATTCAGGCTCAGATGTATATGTTGCAGAGTTGTAATAAATGTATATATCTGTTGATGATGAACTATACGCATTAAAATATCCAGCACTATAATGATAGGACAAATAATTGTATGAGGCAATATTTCTAGCTACTATGTTAACCTTAGAAGAAGATCCACTTGGATGCGTTATAGAAAATTTTTCTGGCGTATCTTCAAATACTAACTCGCTTCTGGATGATATCGTTTTTATGTTCAGATACTTATCTATAGAAGGATTATACAAGTAATAACCGTCGGTACTATTTCCATATATGCGCCATATTACATTTGTGTTTGTCGTTTCAATATACCATGAACCATTATTTGTACTTTGCATCTCAACAGCAGACACATGATGACTACCATCAATGGTGTTGCTCATAGAATATTCCAACGCATCTTCTGCGTGAATGATACAATTACCACCGCTAACTATATCATCAACATCAATCAAATCGTATATATTATCATCATCATACATATATACCGCATGCAGAGTACAATTGGACGCTGGGTAATATATTGAATTTGGCGGATAGCAGGTACCTGTATTGTCCGTTGGCGAGGTTATTGGCGTTTCCCTCCAACCTACAAATGAATATTTTGCACGGCATGGTGCAACTGATGGCAATCTCACACCAGCTCCACACGCGGTTTCTGTTATTGGTGAAGGTGCCACAATCCCAGAACTTCCAGTAGAGAAAGAAACCGTATATGTCGGTATCGCCTCAAAGTTAATCCTTACCGTACAATTGCTTGTGGGAGTTACGTTAAAAGTATTGCCGCTCTGCGAAACCGTTGCAGTTCCGCTAGTCACTGTATATGCAGAGTTTGCATAACCTACACATTCTTGTGGAAATGCGGTAATGGTTGGTCCTGACAATGAAACTGTACCGAGCGTAGTATTATTGGATTCTGCTGTAATAGAGTAAGATATAGGAGCTACGGTTGCCCATGTGATTTCAATTCTATTAAGATACATAGCACCGCTATTCGAACGCAAACCAATATAAGTATAACTTCCCGATATAGTAAGTTCTGTAGATGTACCATAAACAATACTTCCAATCTTTGTCCCCTGTGTACTGCTATTATACAAATCAGTAGGCGCTGAATATGCTGTGGTTTTGCCATAAATATCCAAGGTTCTACCACTTGTAGTATTATTATTCCATGTTACCTTTATTTTGGTCACACTCCCACCTGAAGTTGTAGTTACAATGCCAGAATTACTATTACTTGACCTTAATTGAATAGCATTATTTCCTCCTGCACTATTTCCTGCATATACAGCATCAGAATTACTAGTTTTACCAGACCATGAAGAATAAGAAGTTCCAGAAACACCTATTAAGCTATTTGTCAATTCATCTATCGTTTGTCCAAATGTTATTATAGTAATTCCACATACCATCCCCACTACCAACATCAACTTGATAGCAAATGACTTCAAGTAGGAATACGTATATATTTTAGAAGCGTCAATTCTTACACAAGCCCCATTTCTGTCATTCGAACGGAAACGGGCAAAATCAGAGAATATATTTCTCATAAAAATACCTTTTTCAAATTCAAAAACTTGCAAATTTACTAAAAAAAATAACGCCAATTACCACTATTTTAATGAATTATATTTTTAATTTTATGGCATATAAGAAACCACAATAATTTAAGAAAAACAGGTAATTTTACCTGTTTGTAGCATAAATTATAAGAGCAAAGCCACAGATAATTTTTGGGACACACAAAACACGTATGAACGGCGAAACCAATGGGGATGACGTGCAAACTTTTTTCGTCTAAGGCGAAAAATTATTGGCAACGCCGGGCTGAAGGCTCGTGGTAAAAAAATAATACCGAGCATCGCGATGAACAAAAAAATCATTACCTTTGTGTTTTTATGAGTAAATATTTTTACATATCTGCGATTTTAATCCTCTTCGCGACGGCTAACGTCTTCGCACAGGATATCCATTTCTCGCAGTTCTACTCCACTCCCATGCAGACCTCACCAGCCAACAGCGGTCATTTCGACGGTGACTGGCGTGCCGTGCTCAACAACAAAAACCAGTGGAACTCGTTCACAAAGGCATACCGCACCTTTGCTGGTAGCGTCGATTATTCGCATAAGTCGCTGTTTACCAACGACGACCAGTCGGGACTCGGCATAGTAATCAACCGCGATGTGGCCGGCGATGGCAAATTCGGAACCACACAAATTATGCTCGGTGCAGCCTACTACTACCCGTTCATGGCAGGCAAAATACTCGCTGGCGCAGGTCTCTCGGCAGGCTACGCCCACCACGGAATACAGACCGACCGACTCAACTTCGGCAACCAGTACGTAACCGACGGATACGACCCCAACCGCGATTCGGGCGAACAATGGCAGAAAACCTCTTTCGGATACTTCGACTGCGCCATCGGTACCAACGTGATACTCAGACTAAAAGACAACTGGACCGCCGAAGCCGGGTTCTCAGTAGCTCACCCTCACCAGCCACACAAAGCCTTCCTCGGCAGCACCGACTCGCGACTGCCAGCAAAATGGATTGTCCACGCCACAGGCGACATAAACGTCAAGGACGATTTCTGGATAGCACCGATGTTCTACAGCATGGTACAGCAGAAATACCTCGAATTCGACATTGGCGCACTGGGACGTATGAACGTCAACCCCATAGGACTGCAGGCCGTTTATTTCGGCATCTTCGCCCGCACAAGCGACGCTGGAATACTTTGCGCCGGAATACAATACTACAACGTGCGCTTCCTCGTCAACTACGACATCAACCTGTCGAAACTCACCAGCATCAGCCGCGGAAACGGAGGTATCGAACTTTCGCTGATATACATTTACTCCAAGCCAAAACCACTAGAAACCCAATACTATAGGAAATGTCCCGAATTCATGTAACGATAGCAAGAACCATAACAGTGCAGATGCGAAAAGCTATCGCATTGTGCCTGCTTGTGGTCTTTTCATGCATGACAATGGCTCAAGAACGTGACATCAACAGCTTGATATTCAGCGGCGACAATGCCATGAAACAGAAAAACTTCTATGGTGCGGCAAAACTCTACGAGGAAGCCCTGAAGCAGGACAGCAAGATGTACGACGTAGTGTGGAAAACCGCCGAAGCCTACCGCCTCGACAACGACTACGCCAATGCTCTCGTGCATTACAAGACATTGGTCGACAAGACCGAAAACAAATATCCCGATGCAACCTACTACTATGCTCAGATGCTGAAGTCGAACGAAGACTTCATGAGGGCGCAATATTTCTTCAAGCGGTTTATGACGGCAGCGAAGAAAGACAATTTCAAGGGCGACAAGGCAAAAGCTGAGCAAGCCGAACAGGAAATTCTGAACTGCGAATATGCGTGGAGACAGCAAAACCGTCCGCAGGCAGTGGAAATAAAGCATGCCGACGAAGGCATGAACTCGGTTTACAGCGATTTCGGAGCTTCGCTGTCGGGCGACAAGGTGCTATTTTCGTCGATTCGTCCCGAAAACGATTCGGCGAAATTCTATATATCAAAGATATATAGCACCGAAAACGACAACTTTTCCAATGCTGTCGAACTTGACCTCGATGCGCTTGCGAGTGCCGACATGTCAAATCCATGCACGAGCAACGACGGCAACCGGATTTACTTTTCGCTTACCGACAACTTCGCAACTGGCAACACATACATCTACCAGTGCACACGCACCGACGACGGCTGGAGCGAACCGCAGATCTTGCCCGAAAAGATAAATCCGCAGGGCTACAATTCGACCCAGCCTCACCTCATCGAGTTTGGCTATCGTCCCGACATACTGCTGTGGTCGAGCAACCGTCCTGGCGGCGAAGGTGGTTACGATATATATTCGTGCGAAATTCTACCCGACGGCAGTTTCGGAACAGTGAAAAATATCGGACGCCCGATAATCGAAGACGAACGTTTTGCACAGTTTTACGACACCATATCGCTGATAAACACGCCTGGCGACGAAATCACACCTTTCTACACCACTACCGATTCGACCCTGTATTTCAGTTCCAACCATTTCCAGACAATAGGTGCATTCGACATTTTCGCCACCAAAGGGAATTTTAGGGTCTGGGATACGGTGAAAAACCTTGGCTACCCGATAAATTCGGCTCAAAACGACATCTACTACAAGGTTTATCCCGAAGAAGGCATTGCCTTTCTCACCAGCAACCGCAAAGGCGCATTGGCACAGACGCATCAAAGCTGCTGCAACGATATTTTCTACTACAACATCGAAAAGTTCGTCAGCGAAGAGGAACGCTTAGCAATGGAAACCGAAATAAGGATAGCCACGCTTACCCAGCGCACACGTCTGCTCGTGCCGATAAGTTTGTACTTCCACAACGACATTCCAAATCCAAATTCGTGGGACACAGTCACAAATCAGAATTATAGCGACACATATTTCAGCTACATGCAGATGCAGGAAAAATACCGTCGCGAGTTCTCGAGAGGCCTCGACCGCACCCGCCGCGAGCAGGCAATCGACAGCATCGATGTTTTCTTCTCGAGCATGGTAGAGGAAAACTACAACCGCCTCATCGAATTCACCAAGATGATGAAGGAACTGCTCGAAAGCGGACAGAAGGTGGCAATAACGATAAAGGGCTTCACCAGTCCTCTCAACACAGTTGAATACAACAACAACCTTGCCAAACGAAGGATTTCGTCGCTTGTGAACTTTTTCGACGAGTACGAAGACGGCGTCTTGCGCCAGTACATCGAAAGCGGTCAGATTGAATACAAATTCGTAGCATTCGGCAAGACAATGGCAGCTGCCAACGTGAGCGACGACCGCAACGACCAGCGTAATTCGGTCTATAATCCTGCCGCCGCCCGCGAACGACGGATAGAGATAATAGCTGTGGAGATAGAAAAATAAGAATTGTTTTGCCCATGTAAAAGAAAAGACGTACTTTCGTGTTTTATTTTAAAGACGAAAAACGAACAAAAAAACAATAAAATTATCATGGCTACAAACAGATTCATAACCCTTGACGAGGTTATAATTCAGAGACAATCGGCTTTCAAATATGCAAAGGGCGAATTGTCGAGACTTTTAAGCAACATTGGTCTTGCTGCTAAAATCGTAAACAACAGTATCAACCGTGCCGGCCTCGAGACCAACATCCTCGGCGCTACCGACAACATCAACGTGCAGGGCGAAACCCAGCAGAAACTTGACGTGTTCGCCGAAGAAATGTTCACCAAGGCTTTGCAAGCATCGGGCATGGTGGCTGGTATCGCATCCGAAGAAGAAGACGACATCATCATCTTCGACGATGAACTTTCGCTCAACAGCAACTACGTCATCTGCATGGACCCTCTCGACGGAAGTTCAAACATCGATGTAAACGTATCGGTTGGTACAATCTTCTCTATCTACCGCCGTATTTCGAAGCCAGGCACCAGAGTTGTAAAGGAAGACTTCCTACAGCCCGGCAACAAGCAGGTGGCAGCTGGTTACATAATCTACGGTTCGTCAACAATGCTCGTTTACACAACTGGTCTCGGAACCACTGGTTTCACCTACGAACCGTCAATCGGCGAGTTCTGCATGTCGAACGAACTGATGGTAACTCCTGAAAAGGGCAAGATTTACTCGATTAACGAAGGTAACTACCTCAAGTTCCCCGAAGGAATCAAGAGGTACTTGAAATATGTACAGGAAATCGACAAGCCAACAAGCCGTCCTTACACTTCGCGCTACATCGGTTCTTTGGTTGCCGACTTCCACCGCAACCTGCTCAAGGGTGGTGTATATATCTATCCGCGCACAGCATCGTCGCCAAACGGAAAAATCCGTCTGCTCTACGAATGCAACCCGATTGCTTTCCTCGCCGAACAAGCTGGCGGCAAGGCAACCGACGGATATGGACACCGCATCCTCGACATCGTTCCTACCGAAATACACCAGCGTACACCATTTGTTGTAGGCTCTAAGGAAATGGTTGAGAAAGTAGAAGAATTTATGTCAGAATATGGTGACTAATACCAATTACAATAACGAACAAAAGCAACTGCAACAATGTTTGCAGTTGCTTTTTGCGTTTTATAAATTTGAATATAAGGGAAAAAAGAATTAAAAAAAAGACTATCATGAAGCACAGACTTATACTGCTTTTAGCAATTACGGCCTATGCCTTAAGCCTTAAGGCACAAGTAATTGGCACTCCGCAAATGCTTGTGCAGGATCTTGATGAAAGCATTTGGGAAACATCAGGAGTTATTTTTCACAACGGAAAATTGTGGACTCACAACGACTCGGGAACCGAAGCCAAAATCTACTCTGTAGACACAGCAACAGGAGAAATACTCGAAAGTAAAGTGATAAGAGGAGTAAGCCACTCCGACTGGGAAGACATTGCCAAAACTCCGACTCACCTTTTAATCGGCGACTTTGGAAACAATATCAGCGGAAAAAGGACTAACATGAAGATACACAGGGTAAAATGGGAAGACATTGAAAACCCTGACCTCGATACTATTGACGCAAGAAGCATATCGTTCAGGTTCAATTCGGCATACTATCCCGAATCGGACGCAGCCAAGAACGACACCAAGTTCGACTGCGAAGCCATGATGGTAATGAACGACACGATATACATCTTCACCAAAAACTGGAGAGACCAGGATTGCTACGTTTACGCAATTCCCAACAAGGCTAACTACACATATACTACGCTGTATCCTATCGATACCATACAGCTCGAATACATGGTCACCGGTGCCGACTACGACTATGCGACCAACTCGGTTGCCCTTTGCGGATACACCTACGACAACGGCACAATCCCAACTTCAAATCCTTATATAACAATATTCTACGGATTTACAGGACATGATTTCCAGTCGGGACAGGTTGAAACAAAAGAATACACAAGCCCCACATCGATAATATTCCAATCGACAGGAATCACCTACAACCAGATTGAAGGCATTACATTCCGCGACAGCGGTCGCCTGTGGATTACAAACGAACGATATACAAGAAGCATACAGGGCATACAAGCGCTGACAATTCCAGCACACCTCAGGGAAATTCCACTTAGCGGACTTCCAATAGTGAATACCGACGAAGAACCGTCGTTCCCCGAAGAACCGCCTGCAATAGTTATCAACTTCGAAGCCAGCGACACCTTGATTCTCAGAGGACAAAGTGTGAATTTCACCGAAAGTTGCACACAAAACCCAACAGCCTACCGATGGACATTCACGAGTGGAACACCATCGTCGTCGACCGTGCAGACACCACCTGCCATAAGATACAACACTGCTGGACAGTTTAATGTTTCGCTAAGAGCAACCAACGACAACTGCCAGCTCACAAAGACGAAATCAAAATACATACACGTACTCGACACCGCAAAAGCTGAATTCACCTCGAATATCATGACTGTATGCGTAAACGAACCCGTAGAATACATCGACAGCAGCAAGGGTGCATACGAAATAGAATGGTACTTCGAAGGCGGTGTACCCGAAACTTCGACCGAACAGAACCCGATAGTAACTTACGAAAATCCAGGATTGTACGGAGTAACAATGGTTGTAAACAATCCGCTTAGCACCGACACCATCACTGTAGAAAACTACATACAGGTGGTAGCGCATTCCGAAGCAAACATATTGGCGCCACAGGGAATGGACGTTACGCAAGGCGACAGCCTCGAATTCGGTGTAGAACCTGGCGAAGGCAACGAAGCATGGTGGCATTGGGAATTTGAAGGCGGAACACCAGCAGAATCTGACGAGCAATACCCAGTCGTAACCTACGAAGAACCAGGCACATACTCGGTATCGCTTACCACCAACAATGGAACCTGCTCGCAAACTACCCTGCTCGAACAGGCTGTCTCGGTTTACCCGCCAATTAGCGCAAGCTTTACTGCCGACATCGACACTCTCTGCTCGGGCTACGAAGTGCACTTCGAAGGTTCGGGAGAAGGCGTAACCGAATACAGCTGGATGTTTGTAGGTGGCACCCCTGGCATGACAACTGGACAAAACCCAACAGTAACATACAATACCCCAGGTACTTACAGCGTAGTATTGACAGCCACAAACCCAGTCGACACCACATTGGTCATTATGGAAAACTACATCGTTGTTGTTCCACGCGTACACACCGAACTTGCAATGGTACCCGAAGGTGAATTTGCAACCGTCGGCGACACCTTGACATTCAACAACACAAGTGTAAACGCAACCTCGTGGATGTGGACTTTCGAAGGTGGAAACCCAAGGACTTCAACCGATGAGAATCCAAGCGTAACATACAGCCGTCCAGGCGAATACGGCTTGACTCTCGTTGCCAGCAACGAATTCTGCACAGGCGAGACATTGAATTACAGCGTAACCGTTTATCCGCAGATAGAATTCAGTTTCACTGCCGACACCACAAAGGTTTGCGCAGGCGGAGAAATTCATTTCCGCAGCACCAACAACCAAGGTTCGGTAACATACCGTCACTGGGAATTCGAAGGCGGTACGCCCGCAATATCGGATGCACAAAATCCTATAGTTACATACAACGAACCAGGAACCTATAGGGTAAGTCTCCAAGTTATGAATCTCGCGACCAGCAAGTTTATGGCTATCGACAGCATGATAACCGTTTATCCAGCTGCAAAGGCAGAATTCACAGTTGCAGACAGCAGCGTAGTACAGGGACAATCGCTCGAGTTCACAAGCCAGTGCACCAACGCCGACCGTATCGAATGGGTATTCGCAGGCGGTAGCCCAAGCGTATCGACCGACCAAAATCCTACAATCCAGTACAACATTATCGGCACATTCTGGGTATCGCTCGAAGCATGGAACGAACATTGCAGCGACAGGATAATCGTCGAAAACCTCATCGAGGTAACCGACAGCACCAACCAGGGTGGCGATGGCATCGATGAAATTACAAGCCGATTCTCGGTTTTCCCCAACCCGACATCGGGAACATTGAACATCGAGAACAGCGGAATGCCTTATTCGTTTACAATCTGCACACAGACAGGTGCCCTGCTGTTGGAGTCGGACGAACATATTGAATCGAACACTACAATAGACGTGTCGGCATTGCCGGCAGGCAACTACAATCTCGTTATCACAACCGAAGACGGAACAAAAACATTTAAATTCATAAAATTATAAAACACAATAATATGACAGCAATAAAGAAATTAATTTCATTGACAACTATTCTGATACTAGGCATTGGCGCATCGTTTGCACAAGTTGGTTCGGCTACAATAATGGTAGGCGAACTGCCCTCCGAAATAGAAGAAACATCGGGCCTTATCTTCCACAACGGCAAGCTGTGGACGCACAACGACTCCGAAGGCGAACCAGTACTCTACAGCATCGACACCACAAACGGACAGATTCTGGAAAGAAAAACCATTGCCGGAGTAACTAACATCGACTGGGAAGACCTTGCAAAAGATGCAACATACATCTACATAGGCAACGTAGGCGCAATGAACAGCAATCCGCAGATTATCCGAATCAAGATCGAAGATCTTGACAATCCGGAGCTTACCACCATCGAGCCGCGAATTATCAATTTCACCTACGGCAACCCCGACTACCCGGAACCCGACTTTTCGGTTACAAACACACGTTTCGACTGCGAGGCTTTCATTGCAAAGGACGACACCTTGTTCCTCTTCTCGAAGAACTGGATCGACCATCAGACCTACCTGTATGCAATTCCTAACAAAGCCAACTACTTCCACACGATAACCCCTATCGACACATTGCAGCTCGACTACCTCGTATGCGCTGCCGACTACGACTACCGCACAAACACTGTGGCTCTTCTCGGTTACACCTACGACGTATCGGGAATTCTGCCCGAATCGAGACCGTACATAACCTTGCTGCGCAACTTCGAAGGCAACAATTTCTTCTCGGGAACAGTTGAAACCACCGAATTGTCGGCGTCAAGCCTTACCGATGTCATCAGATACAACCAGACCGAAGGAATTGCTTTCCGCGACAGCAGCCGTCTTTGGATAACAAACGAAAAATACACCCGCAGCATATTAACTCTTAAGGCTAAGCTCCGTGAACTGCATATCGAAAATCCTGTAACTGTCAACGACGACGAAATGCCCTCCTTTCCCGAAGAGCCAGCAGCAATCGTCCCCGACTTCACAGCCGACGTTACAGAAATCATCGAAGGCGAACAAGTCCACTTCAGCGACCTCTCGACGCAGGACCCGACAGCATGGTCGTGGTCGTTCGAGGGCGGAACACCTGCAACATCTAACGAACAGAACCCGACGATAAGATACAATACACCAGGTACATACAACGTCAGCCTTACCGTGTCGAACGACAACTGCGAGATTTCGAAGACAATAAACGGCATGATCATCGTTCACGGAACAGTTTCCGCCGACTTCAACGCCGACATTACCGCTATATGCGAAGGACAAACCATAACTTTCCACTCCGAAGCAGTAAACGCAAATAGCGTACAGTGGCAGTTCTTCGGTGGTAGTCCAGAATTTTCAACCGAGCTCAATCCTGTAGTTACATACAACAACGAAGGCCGCTATTCGGTAAAACTCACAGCATACAACGAAGTTGACAGCGACAGAATAACCAAGGAAGACTATATAAAGGTAGTGGGTCTTGTAATCGCAAACTTCACTTCAGAAAACACCCATGCCGACAGAGGCGAAATAGTAAGTTTCACCGACCTCAGCGAAAACGCTTACTACTGGAACTGGGAATTTGAAGGCGCAATACCTGAAACCTCAACCGAACAAAATCCGCAGGTAACATACTACAATGCAGGCACTTATCCTGTAAAGCTTACCGTTTATTCCGAAGATTCGATATGCAGCGACTTCAAGCGTACAAACAATTACATTGTCATTACCAAGTCGGACGAAAATCTCATGGAAGGTATCGAAGTTTTCCCGAATCCGGCAACCAGCATCCTCAACATCAACGTCCCCGACGGAAAGGATTACAAGATTGAAATTATTGGCACCGACGGAAAGCAAGTTTACATGTCGCAGACAGGAAACGGCAACGGAAATATCGATGTATCTAACCTTGTATCAGGAAATTACATTGCCAGCATCAATGTCGACGGCAAGGTTTATAAGATAAATTTCATAAAACTTTAATTTTTTATTAATTCAACATTTTAGCATCAAGGAATATATTTGCAAAAAAAATAACAACAAATAAAGGATAAATTTATGAAGAGAATCAGTACCTTATTAGTTGCCCTCTTTGCAGGCGCACTATGGCTCAACGCTGCCCCGACACCCGACGAGGGCATGTGGCTGCCAAACAAGATTGCACAGTTGAACTACGGACAGATGCAGAAACTTGGCTGCAAGCTCACTGCCGAAGAAATCTACAGCATCAACCACTCCAGCATGAAGGACGCAATATTCCAGTTGCAGTCGGCCGAAGGCGGAGGTTTCTGCACAGGCGAAATCGTCAGCAAGGAAGGTTTGCTTTTCACCAACCACCACTGCGGTTACGAGTCGATAACCAAGCTCAGCACCACCGAGCACAACTACCTCGACAACGGTTACTGGTCGAAGAGCAAGGAAGAAGAACTTTCGTGCCCGTGGCTCAGAGTTAGCCGCGTTGTTCGCATCGACGATGTTACCGAACGCGTACTCAAGGGTATAACCAACGAAACTCCCGAAGCCGAAAGAGCAAAGAAGGTTGGCGAAGCAATGAAGGAAATCGTTGCCGAAGCTACAAAGGACAACGAATACGAAGCATCGGTAGAAGAAATGTACAAGGGTGGCGAATACTACCTCTTTGTTTACGAAATCTTCGGTGATGTTCGTTTTGTAGGTGCTCCTCCTTCATCAATTGGTAAGTTCGGTGGCGATACCGACAACTGGATGTGGCCGCGTCACACTGGCGACTTCTCGATTTTCCGCGTTTATATGTCGCCCGACGGCAAGCCTACCAAGAGCTACGACAAGAACAATGTACCTTACAAGCCTCTCCACTACCTCCCTGTTTCAATAAAATGCGTAAAGGAAGGCGACCTCACAATGATTATGGGTTACCCGGGCAGCACCGAACGTTTCCTCTGCTCGTACGGTATGAAGTACAAACGCG
>CADARW010000018.1 GCA_902790405.1 uncultured Bacteroidia bacterium | reverse complement strand
AGAAAATCTTCATTTATGAAGGCGATAAGGTTGTGAAAACTTCGGTGTTCGACCGCAATGGCGAGGAGATTTCAAGTGCATCGCTGGAGTACGATAAGTTCGGCAATATTAGCCGAATAATTGAGCGACGCGAGAAAGATGGCGCAACCATCGTATATATGATAAATTACAGATAATAAAAAAAAGGCTATCATTTCGATAGCCTTTTTCGTATATCCGATTAGAAATTCGGTTTGTGTTCGTAGTTGCGGTAGAAGTCTTCGATAATCTTAACAGCTTCTTCCGGGGTGTCTACGATGTTGTAGATTTCGAGGTCCTTTTCGGAGATGTTGTGTTCACCGTCGAGTACGCTTTCCTTTACCCATTCGAAGAGGCCTTTCCAGAATTTTGAACCGAAGAGGATAATCGGGAACTTTGCAATCTTCTTGGTCTGTATCAATGTGATAGCTTCGAAAAGTTCGTCGAATGTTCCAAAACCGCCTGGGAAAACGATGAATCCCTGTGCGTAGCGCATGAACATAGTCTTACGGGTGAAGAAGTAGTCGAAAGTAACGAGTTTGTCGGTGTCGATGTACTTGTTGGCTGCCTGTTCGAATTCGAGTACTATGTTGCAACCAGCCGAAATGCCACCGCCGCGCTGTGCTCCGCGGTTACCTGCCTCCATAATGCCAGGACCGCCACCGGTTATTACACCGTAGCCCTTCTTTACAAGCTGGTATGCTGTTTCTTCTGCACCTATGTAGTATGGATTGTCTTCCTTTGTACGTGCCGAACCAAATATTGCAACGCACGGTCCTAATTTTGCGTAGTGGTCGAAACCGTTTACGAGCTCGCCCATTACCTTGAACATGCTCCATGAGTCGAGGGACTTAATTTCAGTATCCCATTTCTTTTGCATCCTGTTTTTTTCGTCTGCTGTCATAATCGTGATGTTTTTAATTTATAATTAAGTTTGTTGTTTCTCGTTGAGGCGCAAGTTTTTGCGTCTTTACAGTTTTATATATTTCCTATTAGTTCATCCAATTCTTTTTTGAAGGCTTCTGCCGATTGGTATCTGTCGTTCAATGCCTTAAGTACCATTATTTTTTGAGCGTTGTCGCTGATTGCTCCTGGAACAAACGGCAGTGGCCGAACTGTTGCTTTTTCGATTATTGCATGCGCTTCATCATTTATGCGGTAATGCTGTTCGATTTTTCCGAATACCTGCTGCCGTTTTACAATCGGCTTGTCGGTGGGGAAAACGGGTTCTCTTGCCAAAACCTCGTACATAATCAACCCCATGCTGTAAATGTCGCTGTAATCGCCTACAAGGTCTTCGAACCCAATCACTTGTTCGGGACTTTGGTATCGCGTGTCATTCACACGGCGGATAAGAGGCATGTTCTTGAATCCCAGCTTTATGCTTTCGATACTCAAAATCTTTGTCGTCGGATGCAAGAAGTCAAATTCCTCGCATTCGTCCCATTGTACTATGATGTTTTCGGGGGTAAGATTTCCGTGGCAAAGTTTCAGCTTGTGTACAAACGACAATGTTTCGAGGCAGTTTGATATTATGCGCAGGAAGAAAATGTCGTTGCGGTAGTCCATGAACTTGGGGTCGTAGATGAGTTCCTTCAGCGTGCGTCCCGAAACAAATTCGCAGACAAGGTATATGTCGCTTCCGTCGAATACCATGTCGTCGATGTGGACAAGTCCGTCATTTTTTACTTCGTTGCATACGGTTGCGAAGAACTTGAACCTCTGGGCATCGTTGCCGAACATTGCAGTCGAAATCTTTTTAAGGACAATTTTCTCCTTTGTGTCGGCGTTGGCTCCTATGTACAATGTTGCATAGCCAGAACGGCTTATTATTGTGTCTTGTTCTTCGGGGAAGTATATGTATTTGGCTTTGCTGCCTTCTAAAATTCTAGGTGTCATGTTGTTATTTGTTAAATTCTTCTATTGCACGGCGCTCCCAGTCGTTGTCGAAAGTATTGTGTCCGTATCCTGTCGAAGTGAAGTCAACAGAATTGTATGTGTCTGAAATTCCGTATGATGAAGATTTGCTTCGCGATAGGTAGCGAGTCCAGTTGAATGTGTGAATCTCGCCTTGCTTGTTGGAGTGGAGAAGTTCAAATTCGCGACCTTCCATGCTCGGATTGTAGAACACGAACTTGCAGTTGTTGTCTTCGCCAAGGCGGTAGTACTGCCATATTTCGTATGGGTAGGCACCAGGTTCTATTGGTGACTGGAAAATATGGTTTGGCATTCCGTATTGCAGGTAAATTACACCTCTGTCGGTCTCGAACCCGTGGCGTATTGTTGTGGCGTAGTTTTTCTCAACCCATTCTACTTGCTTCTTGTATTGAAGCCATTCGGTTTCGGGGTTTACATAGTTGCGTTTTACCCAGAATTCGACAAAATATTTCTGTAATGTTGTAAGTTCGGCTTTTCGTAGCTGGTTGTCGATGAATGGTCGTTCGTAAACGCTGGCAATCGGTCTCATAGCCCTAATGTAGTATATGAGCGAGTCGCGCGAGTTCATGTCGCCTGCAAAGGTGTTGTTGAGGTCGAACTGCTCGGCTCTGGCAGCATATTCCTCGTTGCTGAATTCGGCCTTGTTCTGTCTTTGGAAAAAGTATTTGCTGCTGGCGACAATTTCGTTGTTGCGGTTGGCAATTTCGACTACAAGGTCGTAGTTGCCGCTAGGAAGCTTTTCGATACCAAGTTCTCCGATAAAAGGGACAACGTTGCTCGGCTTCATCTTCTTGAAACGGCTGCATGTCGGGATTTCCTTGCCTGTAGAGTGGTCGTCGATATGGTATTTCAGCATGAAATCGTCGTTCAGTGCCTTGTCGGTGTTGTAGGCTTCGATGTAGAATTTCAAGGTGTTCATGTTTTCGGGGAAGAAGTTGGCAACGTAGGGCACAAGGTCGTAGCCGCTCTTGGTAATTGACGATTCTGCAGACGATTTTGTGTAGCTTTCAATTAACTCTATGTCGCTGAAAACAAGCGCATCGGTGAAATTTATTTCTATTTTGTCGCTGAAGCAATATGGCGGCTTGTCGCTGTTGACGTCGCGTATGCTAATATCAAAGGTATAAGTGCCATTTGGGAGAGTAATGCGCTGGACGTCAATAAAGTTTGGAATTGTGCCAGTAGTGTCGGTTATTTCGGGACTGCGAAGCACATATTTGTCAAAATTTACAATCGAGTCGCCAGCCTTGAAAACCATTACAACTTCTATTTCCGACTGGAATTTGCCGTTGTCCTTTTGGGTCAGCACTGTCGAACTGCCAATGGTACTCATGTATGTTTCAATATATTGACCTTGAGGTGAATTGAATTTTGTGTACATGAAATACACTTCAAGACTCGCAAATGATTGCGTTGCAATGGTTAAGCATAATAATGCGATGCAAAGTATCTTTCTCATATCAAAATATGTATGCAAAAATAAAAAACGCAAGATAATAAAAAATATGATACGAGCGAAAAAAAGTTTTTTGAGTTTATATGGCTACGCCGTCTGATGGGCTACGCACGTTTCTAGGGCTACGCCCGTTTCAATGCCTGCGGCGTTTGATGGGCTACGCCCGTTTCTGGGTTTGAATGGCTGCGCCGTTTGATGGGCTTCGCCCGTTTCTGGGTTTCAATGGCTACGCCGTTTAAATGCCTGCGGCGTTTGATGGGCTACGCCCGTTTCTGGGTTTGAATGCCTGCGGCGTTTGATGGGCTACGCCCGTTTCTGGGTTTGAATGCCTGCGGCGTTTGAGTGGGCTACGCCCGTTTCTGGGTTTCAATGGCTGCGCCGTTTCTATGGGCTTCGCCCGTTTCTGGGTTTGAATGCCTGCGGCGTTTGATGGGCTACGCCCGTTTCTGTGTTTGAATGCATGCGGCGTTTGAATGGCGACACCGTTTGAGTGGCATTATTTGTCTCCTGTCCCGTTAGGGACAATGCTTCGGTAGGATAAAATCCGACCGGAGCAGGCGTGCCGTCAGGTACGCAGCTAGTCAACCGTTTCTGAGACGCAATGGATTCAGCCTGTACAAACGGCTGTTAGCCTTCAAGCCTTTTCGCCTGTTAGCCTACTCAGTCAAACACATATCCAAATCTTTGCAAATCTGTTCCTTGTCCATATTCTGTCCTATGAACACCAGTTTCTGCATGCGGTCGCCATAAGTGTCGTCCCAGTCGCGAAGTATTGCTGGGTTGCGCAGGATAAGGTCTTCGAGTTCGTCTTCAGGCATTGTTGCAAACCACTGGCCTGCATCACGAAGTGAAATTTGCTTGCCTGCCTGCTCAAATACATAGCAGGTGTCTTCCTCGTTCTTGAAATAGCACATTCCTTTGCAGCGTATTACGCTTTTGGGCATCTTGCGGGCTACGAACTCATCGAAACGTCCCAGGTTGAACGGACGGCGTGCCTTATATACAAAGGTGCCGATGTTATATTCTTCGGTTTCGCCACCTTCGTGGTCGTGATGATGATGGTGATGGTGGTGCTCGTCGTGTCCGTGCTCGTGATGATGTTCTTCATGTTCGTGATGGTGTTCGTGATGTTCGTGTTCGTCGTCATCATCGTCGTCGTCGTGAATATCTTCCACTTCGCGGATCCATGTCGCAGCGGTTACGGTCTTGTCGAAGTCGAAAAGACCAGTTTCCAATATCATGTCAAGGTCGATGTCGCCATAGTCGCATTCTATTATCTGAGCCTTCGACTGCAATGCGCGTATAATCTCTTTCAGACGGTTTCGCTCGCTTTCGCTGATTTCGGAGGCCTTGTTCAGCAGTACTATATTGCAGAACTCAATTTGCTGTATGACAAGGTTTTCTAGGTCATCTTCGCCAATGTTCTTTTTGGTTAGGTTTTCGCCACAGCCAAATTCGTCTTTCATACGCAGTGCGTCAACCACAGTTACGATGCAGTCGAGATAAGGAATGCCGTGTCGTGTGTACTTTTCCTCGAGTGTTGGGATGGAGCATATTGTCTGCGCTATTGGCAGAGGCTCGCATATTCCGCTGGCTTCTATTACTATGTAGTCGAATTTGTGCTGGCTTACAATGTCGTTGAGCTGTTCCACAAGGTCCATCTTCAGCGTGCAGCAGATGCAGCCGTTTTGCAATGCCACAAGGCTGTCGTCCTTTTGTCCGACTACGCCACCTTTTTCAATCAGGTCTGCATCGATGTTCACTTCGCCGATGTCGTTGACGATTACAGCGAACTTAATGCCTTTCTGGTTGCTTAATATGTTGTTAACCAATGTGGTTTTTCCGCTTCCAAGGTATCCGGTAAGCAATAATACAGGTATGTTGTTTGTCTGCATGGTCAAATTATTTTTTTTGCAAAAATAAAGATTATTTAGGATTTTGAAAAAGGGTTTTACTATTGTTCATGCTGTCATTATGAACATGTTTCGGGACTTTAGTTCTCCGATAGAAAAATTTCCTTTTCTGTCATGTTTGGTTTGCTTGTTTTTTTTACTAAATTTGCAAATGATTTAAGATGGATAGGAAATGAGAATCGTAAAGTTGTTCGCAGTATCTATTTTATGCATTGTCCTTGACATACATCTTGTTAGGGCCGATGTGGTTGACTCCTTGTTGACGGTATTTGAAAAAAATCCGACAGCTATGGTGGCCAACAAGCTGATGCATTGCTTTGCTGAGGGAAAAATAACCGATAGTGTCATTACTCTTGATAGCCATGCTCCCGCCGACACTTTGCGTAAGACAATCAGTTTCTGGGCTAGCGAATGGTACTTTGCCACACAGCGTTACGACAAAGGTGCGGAATACAGCTTGGTAGCATTGCCCTTGCTGCAGGCTAGTGGCGACAAGGAGAACGAGCGCGAATGCTTGAGCGTGCTTGCAATATGCTACATGCGTCAGTCTAAATACGACGACGCTATCAAATATGCCGAACTTTGCAACCATCTCGACCGCGAATCTGGCGACCCCGACCGTATCAGTGCATCGTTTAACATCATTGGCTCGATATATGTTGCCGCCAAGCAGTCGCAGCAAGGTCTCATCTATTTGCAGGAAGCCTTGGTATATGCCGAAAAAACTGGCGATCCTGTCAGAATAGCGCGCACTTGCGGAACTTTGTCGGAAACCGAGTTCTCTCTCGGTCATTTCGACAATGCAATCCAGTATGTCGACCGTGCAATCAAGCTCGACCGTCAGCATAACGGCGAAATCTACCTTAGCATCCATCTAGCACAGAAAGCTACGATCTTGGTTGAGATGGGTCACAGCAAGGAAGCTGTTGCTATTTTCGACTCCATAATACCATTTTTCCGCAAGTGCGGCAACCTGCAGTCGTTGGCTATCTCGTTGAACCAGAACGGTACTGCGCTGATGGCTCTCGGTCAGAAACGCCAAGCCGTCGATAATTTTAGGGAGGCTGCCGAACTGTGCAACAAGATGAGCAATCCTCTCAACGAACTGCAAGCGCGAAAAGGTCTTTACGAGGCTTTGTGGGATATAAATCCCGACAGCGCTAAGATTGAACTCGAAAAGTACAACGATATCAAGAACAAGCTTTACTACAGCGGTGCTACCGAAAGTCTTGCCCGATATACAGCCGAGTATGGCAACGAACAACTGTCGGACGAAAACCAGAAGGTAAAACATAACAATATATTATTAGGTGTAGGAATTTTGGTGGCAGTCTTGCTATTGGGTGTCATTGTGTTTTTCTACATGCGCGTCCGCAAACGTTCTAGGCTGCAGCAATTACGTTTGAACCAGATCTCTCTCGACTTCAGCGAGTTGAAGAACAATTACGATCAGCTTTACGGAAAGTATGCAAATGCAATAAGGCCAGAGAAAAAAGACGCCGATGAACTTTCGGATAGCGACAAGCAGTTCCTTTCGAAGACGATGACTATCATCAACGACCAGATAGACGCTTCGTGCGTAAATGTCGACGAATTGTCGTCGAAGCTCGCCATGAGCACCTCGCAGTTCCGCCGCCGTCTGGCCGCAGTTGCCGACACTACGCCGCAGGCTTACATCACAAGCATCAGAATGCAGAAGGCCCGTAACTTGCTCGATACCGATTCGTCGCTTTCAATTCTCGACATTGCTATCCGTTGCGGTTACGACGACCAGTCGAGCTTCACACGCGCATTCAAGAAATTCTTCGGCAAATCCCCAACCGAATACAAAGGAAAATAGTTAAAAGTTAAGAGTTGAAAGTTGAAAGTTTGTAGAGTCGTTGCGAGCAACGATCTCTACTATTCAAATCCTTGAATCTTCAAATTTTCAAATCTTCAAATTTTCAACCTTTAGTTCGCGCAACCAAATCGTTGAACCCTTAAACGTTGAACGTTGAACCTCGAATCTTCAAATCATCGAATCTTCAAATCATCGAATTTTCAAATCCTCAAATAAAAAAAATCTTCCCCTCGCGAAGCCCTAAAAACGGACTTATGCAAAATCTTACACTTGAATCTACTGAAAATCAGTAGTTTGTAGATTCTGCACAATCTGCATTTTGCAACATTTTGCACAAACTTTGCTCGAAAATGCAAAACCAGTCTCCCTATACAGCCATAATTTTGCTTTCGAAAACAAACACAAATTAGTAATTGATTTTTGTAGTGTAGACGAGAAATTAAGTAGCAAAATTAATAACATCTAAAATTTAATATTATGGTAAGAATGAGTACTTTATTTAAGATGATGGCAATGGTAGCCATTATGTTTGGTGTAAGTTTCAATGCCGAGGCTCAACTTTTGGGCGGAATCGCAAAGGCAATAAAAAATAAATCACAGCAGTCAAAACAGGAAAAAGCAATGGAAACGCCTACAGGCGATGCAAAAGATGCAAAGAATGGTCCAGCAACTTTTTCTGTAGGTAGAGACGGCGAATTGCAAGCTTGTACATGGAATCCCGAAACACTCGAGATTACAATGCTATGCGATATTGCGGGCAACAAGAAAGGCGATGTAATTAAGTACGACCCAAGCACTGGCAAGTTTACAAATAACCGTGGCGAGTACAAAGGTTCTATGAGTGAAGATGGGACTATTGAATCAATACATATTGGAACGATGAAGTTTGAGGTAAAAACTTATGGAAATACTACAAAGTATACCGTAAATAAAGATGGCAAGCAAATCGGTAATCTTACAGCAGACCATTTTGTTTCGTTAGCTATTATGGGGCCGTATACAGGTAACCCGAGCCGTTTGCTTACTGCGTATGTATATTATGGGCTTTTGCTTGACAAGAGAACATACTCAATTAATATATTGAAGTTCGATCCTGATTTAAAATATACTGTTGAGCAGTTGGATGACAAGGTTAAATGGATGGATCAAGAATCTATCAACAAAATTATGAAGTACGAATCGTCGCTTCCAGGAGCTGGTTTCAAGGAAACATATCCCGAGTTCAAGAACTGCAAGGTTGCTGCAGTTGGACTGATGAGCAATCAGTGGGCAGAAAGAACAGAAACAGATAGACAGGGATACAAACATTGGTTCTATGTATGTGATTATTGGGTTGTTTACGAACTCGCCGACGGACGCAATGTTGTTACATTCAGTGTTGCACGCGAAAATAGTAGATACGGCGATGTAATATCAAAGTGGCAGGTACACGATGGCGAATTTAACGAAGTTTCCGACTGGGTACGCAAATAATAAGTGTAAAACATTAAAAATATAATTGATATGAGAAATTTAGGAATGTATTTAAGAATGACAGCATTGATGGCTGTTATGATGGGCTTCTGCTTCAGCGCTGAGGCTCAGTTGGGCGGAATGCTCAACAAGGCAAAGAACAAGGCTGTTCAGCAGATTCAGCACAACCAGTCGCAGACCGACAAGACGCAGAACGGAAAAAGTCAGCAACAAAATTCAAACACACAGCAACAGAATTCAAGCACCCAGACGCAGAATTCAAGCAGCCCGAAAGCACAGCAACAGCAATCTTTAAGCCCTGTTGATAAGGCTGCATTGGAAAAGATGTCGCCGTATGAGACTGCTGCCGACTACAACTTCCATGTTGCAACTACCGTTACCAAGGAATCGGCGCCCGAGGACATTGTTCGTGCCTGCCTTTTCTTCGAATACGCGCTCAGCCTTAGATATGGCATCGACTACGATGTTCTAGTCGGTGCATTGCCACAGGCTAAGTTTGTAATAGGCTATGTGTCAGGTGACTGGCCGGTAACAACTGGAGAACTCGACAGGATGAGGAGTGAATTGTCGAACAAGTCGCCGTGGAGTAAACCCATGAGGGATAATGTGTCTTCCGATAGAGAAGTCGTTTCCGATTTTCTCAGCTTGGTAAATATGGGACAATTCCAGTCGTACGGTACGTTATATAATATGTATGTAAAGACTGCGCTGGAGGCAGGCGTATCGCCGCTCAACGATATCAGCGGATATGTTCGCGAACAACTCGACAAGATGAACACCTGCAAGACAGTTGCCGCAAAGATGTGGTTCATTCGTGAAATCTTGCATTGGATTGATATGGAAATAGTTAACCAAGGTAAGATTTTCCCAACTGCCGAAAATCTTTATCTCAACGAATTGAAGTCGGCAATGGACCAGATGCCTGCCGATTCGATTGCAAATCTTCCTATTAAGTTCCGCACTGCCGATGAACTCGACAAGGCTCGTATTGCACATTGTGAGAAGGCTACTAGATCGGTAAGTAAGCCGTCGTCGCGTGATGCTGTAATCGAGAAAAATCTCAAGGCCCAGCTCAAGGCAAACTATCCGTCGATGCAACTTGTTGAAGCTTTTTGTCCTTCCGATGCTACTGCAAAATGGGACATCTCTAAAAATTCTGTCGGCATTCCCGAGTACCGTCTCAAATATGCTGAGGTTATTATTATCGACGATGAACACCCAGGTCACAAGTTGGCTACACAGTACCCAATCCGTCAGGATTATATAGGTGGTGGCCAATACGGAGAATCAAGGTTTGTTGCCAATGCTACAACCGAGAAATATCTGTACGGTAAGTTCCATTGGTATTTTGTAAACTATTAAGATAATGGGCTAAAAGGCTAGAAGAAGAGAAGGCTAAAAGTCTCGCAGCCCCCAATGCCTTAAGGTCTTTAAATGCCTTAATGGCCTTAAAGATGGGGGCAAGACAGCAAGCCTGTTAGCCTTCTCGCCAAACAAGAAATAGAATTATTAATTTAAAAATTTTAAGATATGAAAAAAACATTAGTACTTTTGGCAAGCATAGCATTCGCATTGGTAATGCTTTATTCGTGCAACAACGGCGCAAAAACCGAAGAATCAGAATCAAACTCACCGTTTGTAAAGGGACAGTGGACGCTTAACTTCTTTGGCGAAATCACTACCTATCAGTTCAATGATGACATGACAGGAAAGTTTATCTCATCGAATGCTAGTGATAGTTATGATTTTACTTACGAGACAACGACTGATTCCATATTCTTCACCAATGTTGCAGATAAATCGGTAAAGAGATATGCTTACACATTTATCAATGATGACAAGCTGAGATTTAATTATCCAGGTCACAATATGGTATATGATCGCGAAAAGCGTAAGTAAACATGTAATCATTCCACCAATAATATTTTTAGATCGGCTGTAGGTTTGTTGTCCCCAAAAGCCTTAAGGCTCAGGTGGACAACGAACTCCAGGCCAAAGCAAAAAAATGAACATTG
This sequence comes from uncultured Bacteroidia bacterium, assembly GCA_902790405.1. Classification (GTDB taxonomy): domain Bacteria; phylum Bacteroidota; class Bacteroidia; order Bacteroidales; family ML635J-15; genus Bact-19. Next base: position 10,876 of record CADARW010000018.1, on the reverse strand, counting down.
AACGTTAAACTTTTAAAATTATTGAATATGAAGAAGTTATTATTATTTTTCGCCATTGTTTCTGTAGCAGGAATGTTGGCAAGTTGTAATGGCAATGGCAAGACTGCCGAAGCCTCAAGTGAAGAAAACGCAGCAGAAGCCGAAGAAATCGGAATGTTGCAAGGTTATTGCTATGTCGACCTTGGTTTGTCGGTAAACTGGGCAACCTGCAATGTAGGTGCAAATGCTCCCGAAGAAGTAGGATACTATTTTGCTTGGGGTGAAACCTCAAAAAAGGACAACTATACTGCAGAATCCAATAAATATTTTGGAAAGCAAGGCGAATTTGCCCCAGAATATACCAAGTACAATAGTGACGACAATTTGACAAAACTGGAAGCCGATGACGATGCTGCAACCTCCAACTGGGGAACAAGCTGGCGCACGCCAACCAAAGATGAATTCAAGGAACTTATAGAAAAGTGCACTTGGACTTGGAAGGGTAACGGCTACGAGGTAAAGGGCGCAAACGGAAAATGCATTTTCTTTCCTGTTACCGGAACTTATAGTGGAGACAAGCTTTTCAATGAAAAGATAGACGGCTTTTACTGGGCAAGCACTATGTATTCATCCAGCAAAGCAGAATATATGGCATTCTCTGAACTAATAGAACCGCACAATAGCAATGGTGGACGCTGCGATGGTCAGTGTGTTCGTCCAGTTTGTTCAAAATAATGGAAAGGGCTGAAAGGCAGAAAGTCGAACAGAAGACCAGTCGGTCTGCAGGTCTGTCAGCCTGTTAGCCTTCAAGAGAAACAGAATTATTAATTTAAATTTTTATAGACATGAAAAAAACATTAGTACTTTTGGCAAGCATAGCATTCGCATTTGTAATGCTCTATTCGTGCAACAACGGTGCAACAACCGGAGAATCAGAATCGACATCTCCTTTGGTAAAGGGACAGTGGACAAGTAATTTCTTCGGTACAATCGTTACATATCAGTTCAACGATGACAAAACAGGAAAATTTATCTCATCCGAAGAAGGTAAAAGCTATGATTTTACTTATGAGACAACTGAAGATTCCATATTCTTCACCAATGTTTCAGACAAATCGGTTTTAGGATGTGCATACACCCTGCTCGAAGAAAATAAGTTGAGAATTACAGAACCTTGCCATAATAGGATATTGGATCGCGAAGATCGCAAGTAGCGTAGATACATGAAGGCGGACTGCCCAGCTGTTCGCCTTCTTGCCACCGCTCAAATATTATTAAAAATGAAAAAGTTTTATTCAATAATCTTGGTAGTCTTGGCTGTCGTTTCTATAGCAGGAATGTTTGCATGCTGCAACACAGATAAGGAAGAGATAGCCATAGAAATGCCGTCAGGAAACCTTGGCGGTCACGACTGGGTTGACCTTGGCTTGTCGGTACGATGGGCAACTTGCAACGTAGGAGCTAACTCTCCCGAAGAGAACGGCGACTACTTTGCTTGGGGCGAAACCACAAAAAAAGATGAATATTTGTTGTGCAATTACTCGTATTTTAATTGGGATGGTGGTGGTTGCCAGTCGTTTGCAAAGTATTGCAAAGGCTCAAATTATGGCGAAAATGGTTTTGCCGACAATAAGGCCGTTCTGGATGTTTCGGACGATGCCGCCACAGTCAACTGGGGCGAGGGCTGGCGTATGCCTACCAAGGACGAGTTCCAGGAGTTGTTTGACAAGTGCAAATGGGTAAAGAAGTTGAACGGTTACAAGGTTACGGGACCAAATGGAAAATCAATTCTCCTGCCTCTTGCCGGATATCGTGTCACTACCGAACCGAGAGAGGTCGGCATTGATGGTTACTACTGGACAAGTTCGCTTGGCGAAAAAGGTCCTTCGTATGCGTGGAGAACCGATTTCGGTGGCGGAAAAATGTTTGAAGATTGTCGCGATTCCGGGCTGCCGGTTCGTCCAGTTTGCAAGAAATAATTTAACTTTGCAACCTGATTGTAATTTTAGAAACGGCATCGCCTTTGAACATTAAACGTTAAACGTTAAACTTTGAACTTTTGAATTTTTAAATTGTTGAATATGAGAAACATCTTATTGTTTTTAGCCTTTGTTTCCGTAGCGGGAATGGGCTGCAATGCAAACGGAAAGACTTCCGAAACAGTAACGGAAGAAGTAGCAGATAATGTAGAACAGGTAAATGAGGAACCGGCTGTTGCGCCCGAACCAGAGACTTACTATCACTACTCCGATTATCAAATCACTTTGCCTACCGAAAAATGGGAAGTCAATATTGCCTATTCTAATTCAGGCATCAGAAAAAAAGGTTCAAAACTCGAATTTGAGGTGAAACACTGGGATTCACCAAGCCTCGAGAAGACCATCTCCAAATATCCTGCCGAAAGCCGTCACGACGACATTGTAATCGGCGACTACACTTGGAAGGTCTTCACCGACGACAACGACTATTTCAAGATGTGCTGCTATATCTACAACACTGAGAAGAAATATGTTGTGCGCGTTGCCACCGACAATATAACCGATCCCTCGGATCCCGACTTGCACGAAGTCCTGGAAGGGGTAAGGTTTGTTGATTAAATTGATAATGTGTAATTTATAATTTGCAATTCTGAAGCCACGCAATGCATTGCGTGGCTTCAGTTGTTTTATTCGAACCATTACAAACAAATCTTTAAATCTTTGAATTTTTAAATTCTTAAATCATTAAATCATTGTTTTTTTTCCTTACTTTTGCATCCCAATTCGCTAGTAGATGAAGCATCGTTTCGTATATTGTATTTTGTTGGCAATTATGATGTTGCCACAGTTTGCCTTTGGGCAGAAATATACGATTAGTGGCTACATAAAGGACAAGGCTACTGGCGAAGACCTGATCGGCGCAAATGTGATGGTTGCCGGACAGTCAATCGGCACGAGCGCAAACGGCTACGGATTCTATTCGCTCACACTTCCAGGCGGAACCTACGATATCATCTATTCGTTCATCGGTTACAGCGACGATACAATACACATTAACCTTACTTCCGACAAGACGCTTACCGTGCAAATGTCATCGTCGGCAATAATGACGCAGGAGGTTGTGGTGAGCGCCGAGCGCAAGGCCAATGTGCAGAGCAGTCAGATGAGCGTGGTGCGTCTGCCTGTGGAGACTGTGAAAACTTTGCCAGCCTTCATGGGTGAAGTCGATGTGTTGAAAACCATACAGTTGATGCCTGGCGTGCAGTCGGCTGGCGATGGAAATGCCGGATTTTATGTCCGTGGCGGCGGTCCCGACCAGAACCTTATTTTGCTCGATGAGGCAACGGTTTATAATGCCTCGCATCTTTTCGGATTTTTCTCGGTGTTCAATGCCGATGCCGTTAAGGACATGGAGATGTTCAAGGGCGGTATGCCTGCCGAATATGGCGGACGAATTAGCTCAGTACTAAACATTTCGATGAAAAACGGCAATATGAAGGAATACCATATCGAAGGTGGCATCGGTTCGGTTTCGTCAAGATTTACTGTGCAGGGACCGATTGTGAAGGACAAGGCTTCGTTTATAGTTTCGGCACGCCGTACATACATTGATGCGCTGATTCGTCCGTTTACAAAGAAAACTTCGCTGCTGAGGACATCAGGCTACTACTTTTTCGATGTAAACGCCAAGGCCAACTGGATTATCAACGACAATAACCGTCTCTATCTCAGCGGTTACTACGGCTACGACAAGTTCCGTTTCGGAAGCAAGGAGATGGGACTCAACATGAATATGCCTTGGGGCAACGGCTTTGTCACCCTGCGATACAACCATGTGTTTAACAACAAGTTCTTCTCTAACACAAGCCTTATCTGGTCGAACTACAAGTTCAACACCTCAGTCGAGATGCTGACAATTGTTGACGAAAATGCCGAAAACACAGAGAGCAACGAAAATTCATCAGGTTTTGCAATAAAGCAGAAGTCGGGCATCAACGACTGGAACTTAAAGCAGGATTTCACTTGGCTTGCAGGACCGAAAAATACGGTAAAGTTCGGCGTTCAATACACCCACCACAAGTTTACGCCCAATACGCTTGCAGCCGAAATTTCCGACACTACGCTCGGTTCCGACTTCTCGAACAATAACAACCAGTTTGCCCACGAAGTCGGCATTTACATTGGCGACGATTTCAAGATAAACGACCGCTTTACGCTGTATCTGGGTGTGCGTAACTCGTATTTCGTTCAGGTTGGACCATTTACACGCTACATCAAGGACGAATTGCACCAGAATACAATCGACGAAATCCGTTACAAGGACAATCAGCCCGTAGCGTTTTACTGGGATGTTGAGCCTCGCGCGTCGTTCAAGGTTTCGCTTACCGAAAATTCGTCAATCAAGGCTTCGTACATGCGCAATTCGCAGTACATACATCTTGCATCCATTTCGGCTACGACCTTGCCGATTGACTTGTGGGTTGCTTGCAGCGATGTAGTGAAGCCGCAGAAGGGCAGCCAGTACGCGCTCGGATATTTCCAGAACCTGTTTAACGATAAGTTTGAAGGTTCAATCGAGGTTTACTACAAGACGCTGAAAAACCAGATTGAATACATGGACGGTGCTTTGCCTGGCGACGACATTTCCGACAACGCCGACAACTATTTCATTTTCGGCAAGGGTTATTCGTATGGCGTGGAATTTTTCTTCAAGAAGCGCGTTGGACTTTTCACAGGTTGGATTGGCTACACATGGTCGAAGACAGACAAGATTTTCGACGACATCGACAACGGAAATCCATTCCCCGCCAAGTACGACCGTCGCCACGACCTGTCGGTTACAGCCACATACCAGATAACCGAGCGCCTTACGGCTTCGGCGGTGTTCGTCTATGCTACTGGCAATACAACAACCTTGCCAATTGCAACATATATGGTCGATGGCGACATTGTAAATGTCTATGGCACACGCAATTCGTACCGAATGCCAGCCTACCACCGCCTCGACCTTTCGGTAACATACGATATTAAGACTAAGAAGAATTGGGAATCGTCGTTCAATTTCTCAATCTATAATGTTTACAATCACAAGAATCCGTATTTTATTTATGTCTATAATACTGGAAATGTGAAGGAGGGAACATACAAGACGGTTGCAAAGCAGTTGTCGATAATTCCTATTTTGCCAGCAATAACATGGAACTTTAAATTCTGATGCCGATGAGAGAAAGTTTGCTTAAGATTTCGATAATTGCCGTGCTGCTGTCGTTGGTAGCGGTTTCGTCGTGCATCAAGGACATAACGGTAGATTTGCCGCAGGCAGAAAGTTGCCTTGTGGTTGATGGTTATGTCGATTTCGACGACTATCCTGTTGTTTTCCTGTCGAAAAGCACAGCCTATTTTCAGGAACTTGACACAAATGCGGTAAACGATTTGCAGATTAACGACACCAAGGCAACCGTGATTGTCTCCGACGGAAGCATTTCCGACACCTTGCAGTATCTGCCAATTCAGCGCTGGCCATACAAGTGCTTCCAAGGCACAAAGTTCAAGGGCGAATTGAACCATCGCTACGACCTCAAGATTTTGTACGAAGGAAAAACTTACACTTCATCGACTTATATTCCCGATACCATTAAGATAGATACTGTTATTCCAGTATTTATGACCGACACTTTTGCCATGATGAGGATAAATTGGAAAGATCCTAAGAATCAGAGCAATTATTATTCAATTCATGTGAAGAACCAGACACAGCAGATGTATTACCGTCCGTACGCATTGAACCATATTATCAGCGACAAGTTGGCCGATGGTGAGGAGATGTCGTTTGCAATGGTAGCAAAAGGCATGGAGCGAAATGCATATTATGATAATTTTATGACAAAGGAAGAACGTGATTCCATGTACTATAAGCTGGGCGACATATTGTGTTTCAGTGTGGGCGATTCGGTGTCGCTGAAATTGTCAACAATCGACAATGTGTCGTACAATATTTGGGAATCGTGGTACAGGAACTGGATTACCGACGGCAATCCGTTCACAAATCCGGCAACGGTGCGAACCAACATCAATGCTCCTGAAGGTATGGAGGCCAAAGGCTTCTGGATTGGCTACGGCTGCAATTACCGTTCGGTATATTTGTATAGCAAGGATTCCGTTGTGCCGATAGTGAAATTTTAAATCCTCAAATTTTCAAATTATCAAACCATCAAATTATCAAACCAGAAACTTAGAAACTAAATAATTTTCTTCTATGCTCTGTATTTTCAACGATTCCAACGATGCATATTTCAACATGGCGGTTGAAGAATATGTGTTCACTCATTTTAGCGACGATGTTTTTATGCTTTGGCGTAACGAGCCTGCAATTATCGTGGGACTTTTCCAGAACTCGCTTGCAGAGATAAATCTTGACTATGTAAACGAAAAGAAAATAAAGGTGGTACGCCGTCTTACTGGCGGAGGCGCCGTATTCCACGATTTGCAGAACCTTAATTTTACCTTTGTTGAAAGCAATAGCAACGGCAATTTCCGCACATTCACGCAACCGATTATCGAGGTGCTTAACGGGCTTGGCGTAGATGCACGCTTCGAGGGTCGTAACGACCTTATGATCGACGGTCGCAAGTTTTCGGGAAATGCCCAGTGCGTAAGCAACGGACGAATGTTGCATCACGGAACCTTGCTTTTCGATACTGCAATGACAGACATGTCGAATGCCTTGAAAGTAAACCCGCTGAAGTTCGAGGACAAGGCCGTGAAGTCGGTGCGTAAGCGCGTGACAAATATCAGCGAGCATCTGAAATCGCCCATGACAGTTCTTCAGTTCAGCGACTTGATTATGAAGCATATTATGGATACAAAGCCCAATTGTCGCAAATATGAATTTACCGATGAGGATATTGCTGCGATAACAAAGTTGCGCGACGAAAAATACTCGACATGGGAATGGAATTTCGGTCATTCGCCAAAGTATTCGTTCTCGAAGATGATAAGGACTGTAGGCGGAAATATTGAGATGCATCTGAACATTGAAAAAGGAATCGTATCGGCGGCAAAGATATATGGCGACTTTTTTGCAAAACGGGACATTTCCGATTTCGAGAATATATTAATAGGTGTCCGCCACGACGAAAAGTCAGTCACAGAATTATTGTCGAATATAAATACCGAAGATTATTTTCTTGGTGTGACTAATGATGATATTATGTCTCTGATGTTTTAAGGCAACCCCTGAAACAAAAAAAGCGGAATTAGATGCAGAAACAAGTTCAGCACGACATTCCGCTTTTTTAGAAACGCGAAGCATTCAAACGGCTTTAGCCAAAAAACAGCGCAGTGTAGAAACCTATAAACGTGCGAAGCACACTGAAACCCAGAAACGTGCGAAGCACATAGAAACGGGCGTCAGCCCTAGAAACTCCTCATCACCCACACAGCAATCGCTACCCACGGAATTGTGAAGGTGAAGCTGTCGAGCCTGTCGAGCAGACCGCCGTGTCCTGGGATAATGTTGCCCGAATCCTTTACGCCTGCGCTACGTTTGAACATCGATTCTATGAAGTCGCCAAGTATTGCAAAAATGCCGACTGTAGCACCAATTACGCACCACTGCCATACTTCGAAGCCAAGTTTTGGGAAAAGATAACCACCAAATGCTGCTGCTGTTACGGTAAATACAAATCCGCCGATTGCACCTTCCCACGATTTCTTTGGCGATATGCGTTCGAAAATCTTGTGCTTGCCGATCGAACAGCCTACTACGTATGCCATAGTGTCCGAAACCCATATAAGGATGAAGGTTGACATAATGAGCTGGTTGTCGGTTTGTCCGATATGGGTGGCAATGCTAAGCGGCAGAGCAATGTATATCAGTGCAAGGAAAGATTTTCCAAGATGTTCTTCCTGCTTTGAGTCGTGTTCGAAAAGTTGTATTATGAATAGGGAAAGTCCGAGTGCAAGAAGCGGGATGAAAGTGATTGTGTATCCTCTGCTGAACCAATATGCCGTAAGTATAGCAACAGCGCCAATCGTTTCGATGAATATTGTTCTTAAAAGGGACATTTTGAACATCTTCATGAATTCGTGAAGCATTATGACACAGCATAATCCCATATAGATGGCACAGGTGTGTTCGTTGTATAACACCATGAAGCATGTTATTGCTACGAAAAGTGCTCCAAATATGGTTCGTTTCAGTATGTCCGGCATCGTATTTTTCTTTTTCGTTGGGTGACGTTTGAAACGCCACCTTACTTATGATTCTGAATTTTCGTTATCTTGATTCTCTATTTCAGCATCGCTCCCAGAGCCCTTTTCTGCCTCTGCAGTCTGATTTTCTGCTTCGGCTTTCTCTTGCTCCTTAGCCTCGTTTATTGCGTCGAGAGCCTTGTTTTCGCCTTTGCGCTTGCCAAAGATGCGTTCGAGGTCGTCGCTGAAGATGACTTCCTTTTCGAGCAAGGTTTCGGCAAGCTTGGTAAGACCTTCCATATTGTTGCGAAGCACTTCCTTTGCACGTTCGTACTGCTCCTCGACCATAGCCTTCACGTCTGCGTCAATCTTTTCTGCAGTCTTGTCGCTATATGGTTTTGTAAAGCCGTAGTCGTCGGTGGAATTGTAGTAGGAGAGGTTTCCTATGTCGCTGCTCATGCCGTAGAACGAAACCATTGCAATTGCCTGCTTGGTAACGCGTTCGAGGTCGTTAAGTGCACCAGTCGAGACTTTACCGAAGTTGATTTCCTCGCTGGCACGTCCACCCAAGGTTGCGCACATTTCGTCGAGAAGTTGTTCCTTGGTGGTGATTGAGCGTTCTTCGGGCAAGTACCAAGCTGCGCCAAGTGCCTTTCCGCGTGGGATAATAGTGACTTTCAGCAGCGGATTTGCATATTCGAGAAGCCAGCTTACGGTTGCGTGTCCAGCCTCGTGGTATGCTATTGTGCGTTTTTCGGTTTCCGAGATAATCTTGTTTTTCTTTTCCAATCCGCCGATTATGCGGTCAACGGCATCGAGGAAGTCCTGCTTGTCGATTTCCTTCTTGTCGTTTCGTGCTGCGATGAGGGCAGCCTCGTTGCATACGTTGGCTATGTCGGCACCGCTGAATCCAGGTGTCTGCTTGGCAAGGAAGTCGATTTTTACGCTAGAGGCCATCTTGAGGTTCTTGGTGTGAACTTGGAAAATTTCCTCGCGTTCCTTTACATCGGGAAGTTCAAGGTGTATCTGACGGTCGAAACGACCAGCACGCATAAGTGCAGAGTCGAGGATTTCGGCTCGGTTGGTTGCTGCAAGGATAATAACACCGCTGTTGGTGTCGAAGCCGTCCATTTCGGTAAGGAGTTGGTTCAGAGTGTTTTCTCTTTCGTCGTTGCCACTGAAGCTGTTCGACTTTCCACGGGCGCGACCGATGGCATCAATTTCGTCGATGAAGATAATGCACGGAGCTTTGCTCTTTGCCTGACGGAAAAGGTCACGTACACGCGATGCACCAACGCCGACAAACATTTCAACAAAATCGCTACCGCTGAGCGAGAAGAACGGAACATCGGCTTCGCCTGCTACTGCCTTAGCCAACAAGGTCTTACCGGTTCCTGGAGGACCTACAAGCAATGCGCCCTTTGGAATTTTACCACCCAGTTTCGTGTATTTTTCGGGATTCTTGAGGAAATCAACAATTTCCATCACCTCAACCTTGGCTTCCTCGAGTCCGGCAACATCCTTGAAGTTGACTTTCACCTTGCGTTCCTTGTCGAAAACCTGAGCTTTCGACTTGCCAATGCTGAAAATCTGTCCACCGCCGCCGCTGCCACCGCTCATGCGGTTGAAGACAAACCACCAGAGTACGATAATAAGCACAATTGGAAGAATCCAGCTTATTATTGAGCCAAGATAGTCGTGTTCGGTCTTGTATTCCACGCTCACGCGCTGTTCCTTTGGCATGTCCTTCTGTGCTTCGGCAAGTTTGGCCTCGAAACTTTCAACATCGCCGATATTGAAGTAGAAAGTAGGCATTGCACCAGAAAATATGCTGCTGCCACGCGATGCTGCGCCGAACTTGTCTAGGCTTTCGGGCTTGATGTAGATGTCGGCACGTTCGCGGTTTACTACCACGACCTTTTCGACATCGTTGGTAAGAAGCATTTCGTTCTCGAACTTGTTCCAGTTTATCTCGTTGGCATTGCTGCCAAAGTCGATGAAAGTAATTCCGATTAGAACGGCGAGAATTACAATGTATATGATAAAGCGAGCTTTGCCGTTGCCGCCGTTGTTCGGCAAACCTTGATTGTCGTTGTTGGGTTTTATTCCTTTGTTGTTTTCCATTTTGCCTTATTTGTTTTCGATAGACTTGGTTTCTGCGTCGGCCCAAAGTTGCTCGAGCTTGTAGAACTCGCGTGCTTCGGGAAGGAAAATGTGCACCACTATGTCAACGTAGTCCATCAAAATCCATTCGCTGTTCTCGAAGCCTTCTTCCTTCCATGGCCTTTCCTTCAAGGTGCCGCGAGTCTGGTATCTGATGTAGTCGGCAAGTGTATTGGCATGGATTACTGAATTGGCCGTACAGATAACGAAGTATTTTGTAATGTGGTTTTCAATGGCTTGCAAGTCCATATTGACTACATTTTCGCCTTTCTTGTCGAGAATTGCCTGATTGATAACTTCAAGCAACTTCTGGGTGTCTTCTATTACTGAAAATCTACTCATTCTATTTTAAAATTTTGTGCAAAGATAATATAATAATGCTGAATTAAAGTATCCAAGGGTTTAAAGATTTGTTTAAATAATTTAACGTTCAAAGTTCAACGTTGTGAATACTGAAAATAAATGGAAACTATATACGTGTTGACACAATGTTCTTTTTGTTCTAGGCCAGTTAGTCATTCCGCAAGACAGAACGAACAGCATAAGGTACGTTGCTTGTGAGT